>NZ_JACHGW010000006.1 GCF_014202505.1 Armatimonas rosea
CTCGGTCTATGAGAAAGTGGGAACTCTTGAGGCTTCTGCGGTGTCCGCTTTTAATAAAAAGCTCCGGCCTTCAGGCCGGAGTATTTTACTGCCCGGCGACGATTTATCGCTTGCCTACGAATAGATACAGCCCACTCTTGCCGGGCGCGACAATATCGAGCCTGCCGTCGCGGTTGATGTCTTGGACGACAATCTGCAGGCCGGTGCCGGTCTGGGTGCCGGAGTCGATGACGAACTTCTGCCAGGTCTTTTTCTTACGGTCGAACTGGTAGTAGTAGAGGCCTAGGGGCTCCTCTGCACCAGGATCGTGGTCGTGGGCGAGGTAGCGCTTGCCGGTGAAGACCTTGTCCCCAACCAAGACCAGCGTGTGGAACTGCGATGCGGAGAGGTCGATGGGAAGCTGCTCCCACTTGCCGCCGCCAAGATTATGGAGCCAGTAGAGGCCGTAGTTGTGGCCGCTCCCAAAGACAATATCGTTCTTGCCATCGCCGTCCACATCAAAGACCGGGGTCGAGATGCCCAGATCGCCAGGCTTGCAGGCGAACTCGGGGTGCCAGGTCCACTTGTCACTCGTTGCGTCGACATTCTCCCACCAGCCACTCGCGGTCACCAGGTCGCACTTGCGGTCGCCATTGACATCGCCAAAGCCAATCCCATGGCCCGCGCCCTGGTTGCCGACTTTATGCTCGACCCACTGGTGCTCCCGCAGCTCGTACCAGACCACTTGCCCGCCGCAGTTGGGAAGAATATCTTTTGCGTTCTTGCCCGTAAGCGGGGCAAAGACCGTGGTCTCGGCGCTTCCGGGCTTGGCGATGGCGTGGCGCGCCCAGTTTCCCGTCGCGCCGCCGTTGTTCTCGTGCCAGAAAAGCTCGCCGCTGGCGTAGTCCGACGAGACAATATCGACTTTCTTATCGCCATTGACATCGACCGGGAGCTCGGCGAAGCTGGCACGGTAGCCGCTGGAGCCCGGCCCACGGCCCCAGACCCCGATCTCGCGAAACGGGTGCGGTGTCCACCTCGGCGCCTCGTACCACGTATCGCCCGAGATGAGATCGAGCTTGCCATCGCCGTTGATGTCGGCCACACCCGCGGCCTCAAAGTCCGACGCGGCATTGACCACGACCTTCTCGAACTTCAGCGCCGACGGCAGGGTGGGCGGGACAACGGCAGCGTTTTTCTGCTGGGCGCTCGCGGCGAGGGCAAGCAGGCAGAGAGAGAGTCCAAGGGAGCGTAGCATCATAGCACTGGGATTATACCAGCGAGCAATGCCCCCTAACCCCCGCCCGGTAGGGGGACAACAAGGTATTCGTCTTATTTCCTCCGCTTGCGGGGGGCAGGGGGCTGGCTACGCTACCAGCGAGCGGATTTTATGGCTGAGAAGCTCTACGACCAGGTCGAAGTTGGCTTTCTCGGGGATGATCAGGTCGGCGAACTTCTGGCTGGGGGCGACAAACTGCTGGTGCATCGGGCGCACGGTGGCGGCGTACTGGTCCAGCACGGACTCCAGGCTACGGCCGCGCTCGCGCGTATCCCGGCGGATGCGGCGCAGGAGCCGGATGTCGTCGTCGGTGTCTACAAAGATCTTCAGGTCCAAGAGCTCGCGGAGGGCGGGGTGGGTGAAGATCAAGATTCCCTCCACCAAGATGACCGGGTGGGCGCGCTGCTCAGTCGTGGTGGGGAGCCGGTGGTGGGTCGCGAAGTCGTACTGGGGCACGGGGACACTGTGTCCGGCTCGGAGCGCTTCGAGCTGCTGGACGAGCAAGGGGAAGTCGATACAGTCTGGGTGGTCGAAGTTGCCGGAGGCCCGTAGCGCCTCGGGGAGCGTGTCGATATCGCGGTAGTAGCTGTCTTGCTGGAGCGCGACCAGCCGCTCCGCCCCGACCGCATCCCGCAAGCGGGTCGCCAGCGTGGTCTTCCCCGAGCCCGAGCCGCCTGCAATTCCAATGATCATGTGCGTGTCCCCTGAAGATACCCCATCACGCGGTCCCAGACAAGACCGCCCACCAGCCGCCCGATACGCCGTCCCTCCAGATCAGCGGACTCAAAATGAATCCCGCCGTAGCGCCGGGAGACACCCGCCTGCTCCGCGGCTCCTGAGAAGGTTGTCCACTGGCCAGCCAGAGGCGCGATCCGCCCGGTGCTGTAGACAAAGTCATCGCTACCCGTAAAGCGCTTGAGCACCTCTGCCGCCGCCGCGCTAAACGTGCTGTGCCCCGACGTATACTCGGGGAAGGGAGGGGTCAGGAAGTCGGCGGACTGCGACGGTACCCAGAAGGCGTTTCCGGGGGAGAGCGCACGGATGGCGGTGATGGGCCGCGAGGTATTGTAGTGGCGCTTGCACTCCCAGCAGGAGATACCTGCGTCCATCACAGCATTTCCCACCAGGAAGAAGCACTGCACATCACGGTCCAGGCTGTGACTGTCGCGGGCGGAGACCGCAAGGGCGAAGAGGAGCCAGTGGCCGGGGGGCTGCACCGAGCGGGGACCGTCGGCCCAGTACTCCACCCAGGACTTTTGCTGTGGGGTGAGGTCCGCCGTGAGCTGAATCACCTCGTTCATCTCCGCGATATAGAGCGCGGACCCAAACTCCGGGGGAGCAGCGGGGCGCAAGACCGACGACGAGCTCAGGGCGAAGGGGGTGACATTGCCCCAGTGCGGGCCGATATAGGCAGGAGTCGCGCCATTGGGAAAGCGAATCTGCTGCCAGTACTTGGGATCGACCACGGTATCGGGGCCATTGACTGGGACATAGCCCGTGGTATCGGCGTAGTTGTTGAGCTGGTTGGAGCCATCGCTGTGGCGGAACGTGAGTAGCTCCTGGGCGCACCGGTTGCCGATCCCCGCTGCCGTGGTCGTATCCAGCGACATATTGCTGGGGTCGTAGCCCAGCGCGAGTAGCTGCTCGTCGAAGCTGGCTTTATGGGCGGGATACAGATCGACCAGGACCCGGTAGGCAGCAAAGCTCACCGCTTGTGCCTTATTGCTCTCGGTGCGCTCGCCCTCGGGTCGTCGAAGCGCTCCCCCGAGCCGCGTCCCCAGCGCCACAGAGTCGTAGCACGACCAGGCATCGTAGGCTGCGGTGAAGACCATGGCAATAGCACGCGCATTCATCGGGGGGCCAAGTGTGGCATGTGAAATGGCGTCCAGAGTCGCCTCCGCCCACTTCCCTACCACCGTTCGTGGGATACTCGCTCCTCCCCCGCCACCGCCACAGCCGATCAGCGCGAGAGTAGGGGGGAGAGCCAGACCACCCAGCAGAAATTGGCGTCGTGTCAGAGGTGTATCGTTCGTCATCGGTGATTCTATCCTCCCTAACGACTGCGTTCCTCAGGTAAATGTTTCGAAAATTATACGGCAACAGGACCTTCAGCCTTCTTGCCAGAGAAAGCAGTGGCAGCTCTCCTGAAAATCAGATGCCATCATGTGCTCTATCGAATCGATAACTTCCTGGAGATACTCCGGGCTCTCACGATGACGATAATGACCATGCCAGTCTTTGAAGAATAGAATTGCCTCATTGGGCATGAGCTGGACGCTAAGAGTCCACTCAAAGGGCGGTGGAGTCTTTGGTTGTATCCCTAACTCTAGGGAGATCTTTAGCTTTCTAAACGACGCCAGGGTCTCTTCACGTAGTTTGCTCGGACGAATCTGGGAATGGAGAACGGGAAAGCGAGCGGCAAAGAGTTCGAGAAAACGCAGCTTGGCTACACCCTGCCGTCGGTCAACTTCCACTTCCCAGTGGTCCGCCGCATACCGTGCCTCGGGGGTCTCCAGGAGCGCATTTTTCTCCGCCACCCACCGCTCCGCGTCGTCCTGCGTGTACTCTTCGCCCCACGTGCCGATCATGCCACAGCCGGTGCAGGTGTACGAAAGATGCCAGCTTGTGCGGTAGCCGTAGCTCTGAATCTCCGCCCGAAGCGCCGCTGCCGCGGACTCTGGGCCATGAGCGAGCTTGCTCCAGAGCGCACGAGGAGCCAGCGACGGCGACATGGTCGTCACCTTGAACCGAAAGGGGCAGCCGCAGTAGTCGCAATTTGACTTCATCATGGGACGTTATCGCTCCAGCGACGAAAATTAGCAAACAAGCCACGACACAGACGATTTCCGCCACGCCTCGCTAGGTTTCTGCCTCTGGGCATAGGATCCCCACATCGCTCCATAAGACTTCTCAGACGCCAAATAGCGCTTCAAGCACGCTTCATAAGACCTCCACCAAGCGCGACAAGGCATCAGCCAGGGGGACTAGCGTGTCGGCTGAGGAGGACGAGGGTGGCGATGATACCGGGGATAAACGCGATGCCGCCCGCCAAGATGCCGTAGATCCAGAGCCCCATCACCCCCGAGTTGCGCGAGTCGCCGTAGTCGATGCCGTCGATCAGCTTGAAGAGGCACGCATTCACCCCGATCACCACCGCGACAATCACACGCCCTAGGAGCCAGCTACGGGAGACGCCGGGGACAAGAAAGACCGTGAAGGTCAGCGCGATAGCGACAATGGCTCCGACGATGCAGGTGCGCTCTAGAAACGTGTTGCCCGCTGGGGTGGGCGGTGTGTTGCGTGCTGCCAGCCAGCAAGAGAGCAGAAAAAAGAGGAACCAGAGTAGCTCAGGGCCAAGGAGAATAAGAGATCGCTTCATAGGGTTTAGGAGAGGATCGGCTTTATCACCGTACCGCTAACATCGGTGAGGCGCATGTTTCTCCCGCTGTAGGGATAGGTCAGCTTAGTGTGGTCCAGCCCGAGCAGGTGAAGAACGGTTGCATTGAGATCGTAGACCGTCTGGACATTCTCCGACGCGATATACCCCAGCTCGTCCGACGCGCCGTAGATGGTCCCGCCTTTCACCCCCGCACCCGCCAGCCAGACCGAGAATGCCTTGGGATTGTGGTCACGTCCCGAGCCGCCCTCGGTGAAGGGCATGCGGCCAAACTCGGTGTGGAAGACCACTAGGGTATCATCGAGCAGGCCACGTTGCTTGAGGTCCTTGAGCAGGCCCGCCACCGGGATATCGATCTCCCGAGCGCGCTTCTCGTGGTTGGCCACCATCCCATTGTGGGCGTCCCAGCTCTGGTCAAAGACCCCGCCGCCGGAGTAGATCTGGACAAAGCGCACCCCACGCTCGACCAGCCGTCGCGCCAGCAGGCACTGCCGCCCTACCAGCTCGGTCTCCGGCTTGTCCATGCCATAGAGCGCTTTTGTTGCCGCGGTCTCTTTACTCAGCTCCACCGCCTCGGTCGCCTCGGACTGCATCCGGTACGCCAGTTCGTAGGCGCGAATCCGGGCCGCGAGCTCTTGCTCTTGGGGCCGCTCGCGCAGGAACTCATCGTTGAGCTGGTGCAGGAGGTTCAGCTGCTCGCGTTGTTTCTCGGGGGAGAGGCCGCTCGGGGGCTTGAGGTTGAGCACGGGAAGGCCGGCGCTACGAAACTGCACGCCCTGGTAGTTGCTGGGCAGAAACCCCGCGCTCCAGTTGCCCGCGCCGCCGCCCACGAGCGCACGGGGATCGGTCATCACCACAAAGGCGGGCAGGTTCTGGTTCTCCGTTCCCAGGCCATAGCTCACCCAGCTCCCCAGGCCCGGTCGGCCGGCGAGGATCGAGCCTGTGAGCATGTGGTAGACCGCCGGGACATGGTTGTTACTCTCCGAGCGCATCGAGCGGATCAGCGCGAGCTCATCGGCGCAGCCTCCGATGTTGGGGAGGAGGTCCGAGACCGGCATCCCACACGTGCCGTAGTTCTTGAAGGCCCAGGGGCTCTTCATCAGCTTGCCGGGCGCGCTCCGTCCGCCCGTGTCGAACTCCTTCTTCCCTGCCACCGAGACCCCGTCTTGCTTCACGAGCTCGGGCTTGGGATCGAAGGTGTCCATGTGCGAGAGACCGCCAAAGCAAAAGATCGAGATCACCCGCTTGGCCTTGGGAGGGAAGTGCGGCTTCTTCGGCGCGAGTGGATCGTTGGCCCCCTCCGCCCCCACACGTGGAGGAACTGCTGCGGCATCTTCGGCGAGAAGCGCGTTGAGTGCCAGGGCACCGATGCCGCCGCCGGCACGGGCGAGGAACTCACGGCGGGGGAGGTAGTTTTTAGGGAACATAGACAAACTCATTGAGATTGACGAGTGTGTGACAGAGCTCGGCGAGGGAGCGGGTCTTGAGGAAGCTCAGGCTGAGCTGGCGCTCTCGGGGGCTGGGACTGCGGCCAAAGCAGAGCCGGTACGCCCGATCGACTTGTGCCCAGGTGTCGCCGGGACGCTCACGCTGGAGCCGCTCGGCGAAGAGGGCGGCCTGACGCAGGATCAGCGGGTCGTTGAGGAGGGTGAGGGCCTGGAGCGGGGTGGTGGTGACATTGCGCTGGGCGACCGTGTAGGTGATCTCGGGGCAGTCAAATACCTCCAGCTGGGGCAGGAGGAGAGAGCGCTTGACCTTTACGTAGACACTCCGCCTCCAGGTCTTGGGGCTATCTTCTGCCTCGTTGGGCCAGTTGAGTCCCTGGAACGTATCGGCACGCAGCGACGAATCGACGGGGGGATAGACCGCGGGGCCGCCGACTTCTAAGTTGAGTGTTCCCGCGACCGAGAGCAGGCTATCGCGCACGGCCTCCCCCTCAAGCCGGCGGACCGGCATGCGCCAGAAGAGCTTGTTGAGCGGGTCGGTTTTGAGGGCGGCGGGACGGATATCCGATGCCTGCTGGTAGGTCTGCGAGAGGAGCATCGTCCGGTGGAGGGCCTTGATGCTCCAGCCGCTCGCCATAAACTGCTGCGCGAGCGTGTCCAAGAGCTCGGGGTGGCTTGGCAGCTCCCCATTCAGGCCGAAGTTACTCGTGGTGGCGACCAGCCCGCGCCCGAAGTGGTGCTGCCAGACTCGGTTCACAAGGACGCGCGCGGTGAGGGGGTTCTCTTTGCTGGTTAGCCACTTTGCCAGCGCGGCGCGGCGTCCGGTTGTCTTTGCGCCTGCGGCGCTGGGGCCCACTTCGATAGCACCGCCGGGCAAGGAGCAGACAAACCCGGGCTTGATCTCTTTGTCGGGCTGGTAGGCATCGCCGCGGCGTAGGAGAAACGACGGTCCAAAAGTCGGGGCTTTGTCGGTGACCGCTAGGGCCTTACCACCAGGGACATCGACCTCGCGACGCTCGGTGGGGGCGAAGATCGCTGCCAGGCGGTAGTAGTCGGTCATCTTCACAGGATCGTACTTGTGGTCGTGGCAGCGCGCACAGCCAATCGTCAGTCCCAGCACGACCGAGCCCGTCGTGGCCACCAGGTCGTCGAGCTCGTTGGCGCGGGTTCGGACGTTGTTCTCGACGATATCCTGAGGACCGCACGCCAGATAGCCCGTGGCGATCAGCGCACTTGGATCACTGGGCTTGAGCTCATCGCCGGCAATTTGCAGCCGGATGAACTCATCGTAGGGCAGGTCTTTGTTGAAGGCATCGATCACCCAGTCCCGGTACCGGTACATCAAAGGCCGGTCTTTATCGCCCTCGAAGCCCCCCGAGTCGGCGTAGCGCGCCAGGTCCAGCCAGTGCCGCCCCCAGCGCTCGCCGTAGCGCGGCGAGGCAAGGAGCCTCTCGATCAGCTTCTCGTAGGCGCGTGGGTCGGTGTCACGGACAAACGCCTCCACGTCTTCGGGCGCGGGCGGCAGTCCCCAGAGATCGGCGTAGACCCGGCGGATCAGCACACGTCGCGGGGCGGGCGGCGAGAGGGAGAGGTTGTTTTCCTTGAGCTTGGCAGTGATGAAGGTGTCGATACCTCTCCCCAACCCCTCTCCCAGACGCTCATTCTTCGCTGGGAAAGGGGCTTTAATGGGTTGGAACGACCACCAGGTCTGCTTTTGACGAGATGCGAGGCTTGTGGTCACTCCCCAGGGCGCACCGCCGTCGATCCAGGTCTTGAGGGTCGCGAGCTCGCTGGCGGGGAGCTTTCCTGAGGGCGGCATGAGCGGCGCGCGGCTTCCGGTCAGGAGAATATGCATCAGGCTCTTGGCGGCGTTGCCGGGCACGAGTGCCGCGCCACGGGTGCCGCCCTTGAGCGTGCTCTCCCGGCTCCGCAGGTCAAAGTGCGAGAGCTGCGTCTCCGCCCCGTGACAACCCACGCAGCGCTTCTCCAGAATCGGCTGGACTTTCTGGGTGAAATACACGGTGTCAACTTTGACCGTTGGCTGCGAGGGTTTCTGCGCTAGGCTTGGGAGGGCGAGTGCAAAAAAGAGCAGCGTTGCGAGCTTCATGCTTCTTCTTCTTCAGCGATTATTTTTTTTAGTGCGTAGAGCTCCATAAGATGCCGCTCGTCTTTGGGGCGGCCTGCGGCTTTTTTCATCGCGATAAGATCGTCAATAGAAGCAACACGGATGGAGAAGCCACCCAGATCCATAACGTTTGCCCTCTCCCAGAGTCCGTCAAAAGAGTCGATACCTGAGGGGAGAGGCAGAAGGTCAATGGCTCCAAGGTCCGTTTTCAGATTCAGGAAGCGGACTCGGCTAAGTTGGGATGCGGTGACACTGAATGGATTGTACGAGGGCCAGCCAAGTGGCTTTGCGTGCATCTCATTCATCGTGACAGCCAGACGCTCTCGATTCCCATCCTCAGGCGCAAAGCTAAAGTCAATGTCTTTTGTCAGGTGGGCTCCCCCATGTAAGTTTAACGCAATGCCACCAACCACAACAAACTGGACTTGCGCTTTGTGGAGACGTTCTATTGCTTCGACAAAGCGGGGATCAATTTCCGGCATGACGGTTTATCTTGACTCTCTCTTGAAGGCGCATCAAGCCGGAGACACAGCGCTCTAGCTCCTCTAGACGCTGCCTTGGAGTCAGGAGGCGATTCTCCCGGAGCTGATCGCGGCTGATGCCGTTCTCATCTGGATCGCCATTCCCACGGGCGTTGAGCCACTCAATAATCTCGTCCTCTGTCTTTGGTGCTTCGGTGCTCATAAGAATCCTATCGAGTATTATACCGAGTATTCATGACCCCGCTTGAGCAAGCAGCCCTGATCTGTCTTCACTACAGCATGTACTGCACGCTGGAGAAAATGCCGCTCTGGGTGGTGGGGGAGTGGGCGCTGGGGCAGGAGTTCAACCCGGAGATTAAACTTGAGACGGCGGATACCTACCACGCCGCCTTGGAGGGAATGCTGGCCAAAGGTTGGCTCCGTGTGGTGGACAAGACCCCGGAGGAGCGGCTTGCGAAGCTCCGGGCGGCGGGCTGGATCGGCCCCAACCCCCACTGGATTCCCCAGAAAGGCGACCTTGACTTCACGCGCAAAGGCTACACGCTCTACCGTCGTATCTGCCGCGCGAACGGAACGGCGCATCCGGAGAGCCTTCTGTTTGTCGAGGAGAGCAAGCGTGTTGTTCAGATTGTGGCTTCGACAAAGGCACAGTGCTTGAGGGCCTTTCAGGAGAGCATGGGAAGCTCCCCCGGACGCTACGGAGACGAGCTTGCCTCCTATGTCGGCAAGCCTGTACGCGTACTTCGTGTTGAGGAGCCTGAGCGCGTGGGGCGCTGGATGGAGCGTGAGATGAGCCCGCATCGTGGGGGCTGGCGGATTCAGGTGCACTACCAACCTATTCGACGCTGTCGGGTCGAGATCCCAGAGCTGGGCGTGACGGGCTGGCGTGAGACCATGCACCGGACGACCATCACAGGGAGAGTTCGCCCGGAAGGCGCAAAAAAGTCACTCCATTTCGAGCTCTCAGAACCCGTCGATTGCGATAGCCGCAAAACCGTGAGCTACCGCCCCCGCTTGATTGTCTACGATGGTAAAAACACGCCAAAGCCGATTTTGACGGTCTACCACGGCGATAGTGTGAGTGCCGGTGGGATTGGGGATGGCTTTACCCACTTTCAGTGGCACGGTAGCACGGCGCTGCCCCAGCCCATGACACCGGAGCTGGCCGTTGCGGCTCTGCGCGAGGGCATTCTTGCCTGGCAGAGCCACAGGTCGGGGGGCTAGTCGGTCTTTTGCTCGATGAGGGTGCCAAAGCGCTTGCCGATCGCGAGGGCGGGATCGAGGGGAACATCGACCGCAACGCAATCGGCGGGGATGGAGATGGTCGGGGTGGCGCGGAGCGATTTCCCCTCGAACTGCGGCAGGTAGGGGCGCAGCTCGTCGAGCATCTCACTGGTTAGCTCCCGAATCTCCTTGAGCGTGCAGACCGCCGAGGTGAGCGGATCCAGCGCGAGGGCGTGGACTAGGTGCTCCGGGTCGCCGCCCAGGGCGGCCTCGGCGCAGAGGGTCTGGACATTGATATTGGTCTGGCAGAGCGCGGCGCACTGGGGCGGGAGCTCGCCAATCACGGTCGGATGCAGACCGGTGTCGTCGGCGAAGGTGGGCACCTCGACACAGCAGCCATTGGGGAGGTTGGTGATGTAGCCATCGTTGCGGACATTGCCCATCAGGCGAAACGGCTTGCCGGTGACGACAGCCTCCAAGATGTAGGAGCAGTACTCCACACTCCGGGCCTCGATCGTGGTGGACTCGAACTGGAGCGGATCGACCTTCTCGTACTTCTCCGCCATCGCCTTACCCCACTTGTAGTACGCGCCGCTCTCCCCGCCAAAGCCTGGCTCGTCACAGTAGAGGTCGAGCGCTTTCTGGTTGTTGCGAAACCACGGCACATACTCGCTCAGGTGCCCGGTGGACTCGGTCATGAAGTAGCCGAACTGCCGGAAGACCTCGCCGCGCACTTTCTCATTTTTGTAGTACTCGGGCTTCTCAAAGAGCTCGCGGAGCTGGGGGTAGAGATCGCGGCCGTTGTGCGAGAGCTTGAGGAACCAGTCCATGTGGTTGATCCCCCCACAGACAAAGCTAATCTCGTCTTTGGGGACGCCACAGTACCCGCCGATGAGATCAAGGGTCGTCTGCACCCCGTGGCACAGCCCGATAAACGGGACCGTGCTCACACGGCCCAGCGCGAGGCAGTTGGCGGCCATGGGGTTGGCGTACTGGAGCAGGATCGCGCCCGGCTTGGCGAGCGCCTCCATGTCCTTGGCGATCTCCGCGAGCACGGGGATATGGCGCTGGCCACGGAAGAGGCCGCCCGGCCCGAGCGTGTCGCCGATGCACTGATCGACTCCGTACTTGAGGGGAATCTCGTAGTCCACGCCGTAGGCATGAAAGCCGCCGACCTGGATCATCACCACCACGAAGTCGGCATCCTTGATGGCTTCTTGGCGGCTGGTGGTCGCCCAGACACTGCCCGGCAGTCCATTGTCAGCGAGCATGCGCTGCCCGAACGCCTCCATCCGGCGGAGCTTGCTCTCGGTGGGGCTCATCAGGGCGAACTCACAGCCGTGCAGGGCGGGGGTTGCCATAATATCGGACATCAGGGTCTTACAAAAGACGACGCTTCCTGCGCCGATCATTGCGATCTTCTTCGACATACCCAGATTTTACCTGATCCGGCCGTTCTAACGGGGGAGGTGGGCGTAGAATTCGGCGCGCTCGGGCTGGTCGAGGGCGCGGTAGAGGTGCTCCAGCTCCTCGAAGACATAGGGATCGGGCGCACCCGCGGCGGCGCACTCTTGCTCCAGGCGAAGCTGAATCGTCAGGGCTTCTTGGAGCTCGCCCTTTGCCCGCAGGGTCCAGGCGATCATCCAGTGGGCAACCCGGATACTCTCGGGCTTGCCCGTCCGTTCCTGGGCGGCGAGGGCGAGCCGGAACTGGGCGAGGGCATCGTCGTAGCGCCCGAGCTGGTGCAGGGCATAGCCGACATTGTTGCGTAGGCTCGCCTCCCACTTCTTGGCCTCGGCTTGCGCCGATTGCTCCATGTAGGTGAGGGCCTTCAGGTCCCAGTCGAGCTGCGCCTGCGGCTCGGTGTCTACAAAGGCCATCATGTGGAGCGCATCGACCGCGAGGTAGTCGAGCTGGGACGCTTTTGCCCGCTCAAAAGCGCGGGTGTAGCTCTCGCGTGCGGTCTGCTTGGTTTCGGGGGTCTGCGCTTCTGCCGCGTGGGCCGCGGAGGCATGGGCACGTCCGAGCTCTAGGAAGTAGCGGACCTGGGCCTCCGGTGAGGCGGCGGTGATCTCTGGCTCAAGTGTTTTGAGGAGCTCCTGGGCCTTGGCGAAGTCGCGGCGGAGCCCAAACGTGCGGGCGAGCTGTGTCTGCAAGATCAGGGCATCGTCCCCGGTTGCGCGCAGCAGTGCCTCGCGGAAGCGCTGCTCACTGAGAGCGGGATTCGCAAAGTCCCAGAGGGAGGAGAGGTCTACCACGCGTTTTGTTTCCTTTACTGGCGCCCACACTCCTTGAGCGCCAGTGAACCCGGAAAGAGTTATTTGCTAGACCCGCTCGTAGCGCGTGTTGCGCCGGGCGGGGGTGTAGCCTGCGTCCACGATCAGGCGCTCCATCTCGTCGGTGGAGACCGCGAAGGTGCAACCGGCCGTGCTCACCACGTTCTCCTCCATCATGGTCTGCCCAAAGTCATCGACCCCGTAGCGCAGGGAGAGCTGCCCGATCTTGGGGCCTTGGGTCACCCAGCTTGCCTGCATGTGGGCGAAGTTGTCCAGCATGAGGCGGGAGATGGCGATCGTGCGGAGATAGTCCAGCCCCGAGGCGCGGGTGCCGCCCAGCTCGGTGCCATCGGGCTGGTAGCTCCACGCGGCAAACGCCGTGAAACGCGCGGGAGAGTTTGCGATGCTCTCGTCCTGGAGCGCACGCAGGCGCAGGAAGTGCTCGACCCGGTCCTCGTAGGTATCCACGGAGCCGTACATCATGGTCGCGGTGGAGGGAATCCCCACTTTGTGCGCGACCCGCATGCAGTCCAGCCACTCATCGGCGGTGTCTTTGTACTTGCTGATAAAGTTGCGGACGCGGTCGGTGAGGATCTCCGCGCCGCCGCCGGGGATCGACTGCAGGCCCGCGGCCTTGAGGCGGGTGAGGGTCTCCTCCATGGTCAGCTTGCTGATGTTCTTGATGTAGATCAGCTCGGCGGGGGAGAAGCAGTGGCGGATGATGTGCGGGAACTCGGCGCGCATCCAGCTGAGGAGCTCCTCGTACCACTCGATCTTGAGCTTGGGGTTGAGGCCACCTTGCATCAGCATCTCGACCCCCCCCACATCGGAGAGCTCCTGGAGCTTCTGGCGGATCTGCTCCCGGCTCAGGACATACGAGTCGCCGCTCTTGTCGCCCGGGGTACGGTAGAAGTTGCAGAAGCTGCAGCGCACCCAGCAGACATTGGTGTAGTTGATGTTGCGGCTGACGATATAGGTGACGGTCTTCTCGGGGTTGAGGCGGCGGCGCACCGCATCGGCGAGGAGCGCGAGCTCATCGAGGTTGGGGTGGTAAAACAGCCGCAGGGCATCGTCGGCGGTGAGGCGCTCTTGCGCCCAGACCTTCTCCGCGATGTCGGCGATATCGCTCTCGGGGGCACGCTTAGACGGGGTAAGGGGGAACATGTTGGGTCGCCTTCTTGACTTCGTGATAGATTTCACAAAGTATACCGCCGCTGTATTTTTCTGTCAACTTTCGGGTTCATGGTACGATAGGAAGGAGATTAACATGAAGTACGCAGGAGTTTTCTTAGTCGGGCTGACAAGCCTTGCCTGGGGGCAGGAGAAGCCTCCTATCGCCCCGCCGCCCACCCAGACACAGAGCGAGCGTGCTACCCCGCAACCTGTTGCGCCCGCCACGGTCACCGACACGCAGGCACTGACTTTTGCCCCCCAGAAGATCGCGGTTCGCCTCCCGCTGGGCTGGCAGGTCTTGCCTGTCGCGACCCGCCAGTCCGGGACCCTGGCCAGCCTCGCCCCGCTGGGCACGTCGGGCGCGACCCTCGCGCTGTCCTACGCCGATGACCCCACACGCACACGGCTCCCCGACAACCTCCCGGCAACCATCGCCACGGCGCTGGGCAAGCGCTATCCGGGATTTCAGCAGACCGCCAAGCAGCGCCTGGCACTCGCCGGCGGCGATGCCTGGGTCCTCGATGGCCAAGTTCGCCCCTCGGGGCAGAGTGTCGTCGTGAAGAACCGGCAGGTCTATCTGTGCCACGCGGGCCGAATCTATATCTTCACGCTCACCAGCAAGAAAGACGACTTCGAGCGCCTGACCCCATCTCTGGACCGCATGCTCAAGAGCATTACCTGGCTCGACTAAGCACGACGCAACCAGAGCGGCATTACAGGTATCCTAGGGGTCATGGGAACTCTGATTCAACCTCCTGCACTTGTGCCGGGGATCGTCGCGCCGCAGGCCACGGGCACCGCAAGCTCGCTGGACTCGGTCCTCTCCAAGCTGTACTGGAGTGTCCAAGCACGCGGACCACTGCTGGTTGTCGGTGCGGAGAAGTACACGCTGGTCCCCGAGCCCAAGCCGCTAGACTTTTTTAGCGCGGGAATGGGCGGGATGTTTGGTGCGATGGGCAACATGGCCGAGCTCATGGGCCAGAAAAAGACCCCGCCGCCGACCCTGGAGCCCACCCCGCGTGAGGGCTGGAACCCGACCGTGCTCGCTCCGCGCTTTGGGGGACAGCTCGTGCGCTGCGGCACGGTGACGGTCTTTGCGCCGCTCTTGCTCCCCGATGCCTCCAAGAAAAACGATCCCTTCGGTGGGCAAGACATGGCCGAGCTCATGCAAGAGGGGATGGCGATGGGAATGGGCGGGAGCCGCTTGCTTCCTCTGCTGGCGAGCCTCACCCCCAGCCAGGTGACCCAGGCCAGCTCGACTGCGGGCCTGCCGCTTGCCAGCCTCGATAAAAACCAGCGTGCGCTCCTGCAGCCCCTGATGCGGCGGACACTCACGTTCCGGTTTGCCCAGAAGCCCAATCTGCCGCCGGCGACCCCGTTGGACCCGGCTCCCCTGATCCCGCAGGCCGACCAGAACCAGTTCCGGCTCCGCCTCTCCCGCAGCCTGAGTATCACCCCGCAACTACCGCAGTTCACCGCGAGTGGGGGCGGGCCGCGCATGGCGATGCGCCTTGGTAACCTCGTGGCGGAGAAGAATGTGGGCGAGTCGCGTGCGCTGGCGCTCAAGCCGGGCAAGCAGCTCAATCCCATGGCGATGCTCAGCATGCTGGGAATGGGCGGCAACGACAAAGGCACTCCCGCCCGCCGCAAGCCCTCCGACCTCAACCCGGACTCGGGTGCCCTGAATGCCCGTGTCTCTCTGGAGGGGGTCAGTACGGTCGAGGAGCTCGTCGCTCGAATCGCTGCTGCTACCAAGGTTCCGCTCCTCGCCGACCAGCGCATTGGCAAGCTCAAGGTGAGCGTTCGCGGGACAAGCGCCCGTGCCGGAGATCTCGTCGAGGCGCTCTGCTGGGCTGTCGGCGGGGCGGTGCGGCGCATCAGCGACGACCGCGAGGCGGTGTTCTTGCTAACGGAGCAAGCCCCGCTCAAGACCAGTGCCAATCCAATTGCAACCATGATGCCCGCGATCACCGGCATGATGCAGGACCAGAAAAGCGCTGAGCGCAAGGCGGTCGATGCCCGGATTCGGCTGATCCGCCAGCGTACCCTCGCAGGCATCTCACGCGGGACGGGCTCCGAGTTTGGGGAGCAGTTCTGGCGGATCGCGGAGGCACGCCCCACTCCCGAGGGGAACCTCATTCCCGCCGCTGAGCTCTCGCCGGATGTCCTAAAGCAGGCCCAGGAGCGCTACAACGGCTTTGCCACGGCTATCGCCGCCATCCCGGATGGGACGCCGGGGATCACCAAGCCGGCTCAGGGCGGCCTGACCCATGTTCGCTGTGGCCAAGAGCTGGTTGCGGAGCTGGTGGCACCGACCCTGGGAGCTGTCGCGACCCTCACCACCACCGATGCCAATGAGATCCACCCCGAGCTTCCCGTTCCTGCGCCGCCCCCGGCGGTCGGCTTCCCTGAGACACTGAAGCAGCGCGTCCTCTCGGTGGCGCTCCCGGAGACAGCCGCGCTTGCGGAGGCCCTGGTAGAGTCGGCGAGTACGCATGGCATCACCGAGCTTAGAGTTTCCGTGCCTGCGTCGGGGGAGAGAGCGCTCGCGACCCTGGCTGCCGCCGCAAAGGGTAAGGTCGGTGTGGTCGCGGTGTTAAGCCCGCTGGAGCCACTCACCTCCGAGGCCCCGCGGGATCGGTCGTGGGCGGGCCAGACCTTTCCTGAGTGGTTTGCCCTCCCGGAGTCGAAGAAGATGATGTCCGACCTGCCCCCTCAGCTCGCACCATTCCTGAGCCGGATGTTTGCGCAAGACTTCCTGACGCCGGAGAGCGCAGATGTGGCGAGCTTTGTCGCACGTACCAAGCGCCTCCTCGCCCTGCCGGGGGTTACGGGATTTGCTCTGGAGCGCCTCGCCGCGCCGGGCTACCGCGAGGGAATCGGGGGAATGGGCGGTGCCGAGGGCTTCTTCTGGCAGGGGGGGGCGAACGCACGGGAGCGGGTCGCCTTTGCCCGAGACCAAAGGTCCGACCCGGCGGAGCTGGGCGGCTTTAGCTTTACCGATATCTTCAGCGGCGGGAGCGTCCGCAGTGCCTGGACCAAGCGCACGACAGCCCGTAGCGATGCCTTCCTTGGGCGCCTCACCGCAGGGCTCACGAAGGCGGGGCTCGCCCCCAGCTCGGTGCTGACCACTGCCGAGCCCCCGCGCTGGGAGAAGTGGACGGGCAAGTACCCTGGGGGCTCTACCGTCAGCAGCGCGATTCGTCCCGTGCTCAAGACCCTCTCCTACAGCCGAATCCTCGCCCAGCCGGGGCAGTTTGGCGATGCCAGTGAGTTCGCGGGCTTCGACGACCCCGATCAGTTTACAGGAGTCCTTGGCAAGGAGCTCAGTGGCTTCAATGCCCCGGACGCGGAAGTGCGCTGGGATGGCCTGGTACTCGACCTGGCAGACCAGACCGTGGAGACCACGTTGGCAATTCTAGAGCGTGCTCTGCTCAAAAAATAAAACCAAGGGCAAGGCTAAGAATAAGACTATTTTAAGAGCATTAAATAATTGCGCTGTGATATAATCCCCTGTCCCCAAAACAGGGGATTATCCCTTATTGTTGAGGTACTTTTTCAATGCAACGACGTGCATTTACTCTAATTGAGCTTCTCGTAGTGATTGCGATCATTGCGATTCTTGCCGCCATTCTCTTTCCTGTTTTCGCTCAAGCTCGTGACAAGGCTCGCTCCGCAGCGTGTCTTTCGAATACGAAGCAGCTTGCGCTTGGTGTGTACCAGTACGCGCAGGACTACGACGAGACCCTTCCTGTTGCGGGCTACAACGCGCAATGCCGTGGCCGCTGGCAGTGGCAGATCTATCCCTATGTCAAGAACGAGCAGGTCTTTACCTGTCCCAACATCTCGCAGCAGCCTTGGCGCGCCACAACCGGTGTGAACTTCAACTACACCTGTCCTAACAGCGGCCAGGTGATCACATCGGGGCTGGGCCAGAACGACAAGGGCGGCTACGGCTGGAACTACGCCCTGCACGGCGACTCGGGCGATGTAACCGGTGCCGCGCTTGACCGCGCACCAGGCTACTCCTTGGCCGCGATCAACAAGCCTGCCGATACCGTCATTATTGGTGAGACCGGCTTCATTGGAACCGCGGGAACGGCCTCCGGCTGGGCGATGATGGCGTGGGACCCACGCAACACCGGATCCGCTGGCTTCTCGCAACCGGGCCTCTTTGCCCAGGGCCGCCACAACAGCGAGCAGACCGTCACCATGCAAGGCATGCCCGTTCCGGTGAAGGGGCGCCTGAACGTGGTCTTCCTGGATGGCCACGCCAAGAACCTCAGCCTGGGGCAGCTCTTCGAGAAAGCACCCAACGTGGGAGGAGTCGCTGTCGAAGACGGTGTCACCTTGACCAATGAAGATGGTGTCGCGACCTATGCTCAGGGTACCTGTGTGAACTGTGTCCGCTCGCACAACTACTACCGGCTCCTGAACCGCGACTAGTCCGCGCTTCGCTAAAAAAAATCTCTACGTTCCCGCAGGGGACGTAGAGATTTTTTTATGAGGGGCCGGGTATACTCTAAATGTTCGGCAAGGTGCCGGATAATTTCTTATAGGTATGGGGTTCCTAAATTCATGCAACGACGTGCATTTACTCTAATTGAGCTTCTCGTAGTGATTGCGATCATTGCGATTCTTGCCGCCATTCTCTTTCCTGTTTTCGCTCAAGCTCGTGACAAGGCTCGCTCCGCAGCGTGTCTTTCGAATACGAAGCAGCTTGCGCTTGGTGTGTACCAGTACGCGCAGGACTACGACGAGACCCTTCCTGTTGCGGGCTACAACGCGCAGTGCCGTGGCCGCTGGCAGTGGCAGATCTTCCCCTACGTCAAGAACGAGCAGGTCTTTACCTGTCCCAACATCTCGCAGCGTCCCTGGGTGAAGACTACCAACAATAACTTTACCTGTCCCAACAGCGGGCAGGTGATCACATCGGGGCTGGGCCAGAACGACAAGGGCGGCTACGGCTGGAACTACGCCCTGCAAGGCGACAATGGAAACGGTGCATCCAGCCTCGACTCCGCTCCGGGCTACGCCCTCGCGGCTATCGGCAAGCCCGCCGACACCGTGATCATCGGCGAGACCGGCTTCGTCCCCAATGTCGCCGCCGCTTCCGGCTGGGCAATGATGGCGTTCGATCCTCGCCTCACCGGGGCCGCCGCAGGCTTTGCACAGCCGGGCTTGCTGGCCCAGGGCCGCCATAACACGGAGCAGACCTTCACGATGCAGGGCATGCCCGTTCCGATCAAGGGACGTCTCAACGTGGTCTTCATGGACGGCCACGCCAAGAACCTCAGCCTGGGGCAGCTCTTTGAGGTGGCACCCGTGGTGGGAGGCGTTGCCGTCGAAGATGGTGTGTCGCTCGTGAATGAGAACAATGTCGCAACCGCGACACCGGGGACGCTGGTGAACCACACCCGACCCAACATCCGCTACAGACTCCTGAACATCTACTAGGATACGCGTTGCCCGACGGAGCCCACTCTCTGGATTCAGAGAGTGGGCTGTTTTTTCTTCGGGCGGTACAATAGCCCGTTATGTCACAACGCTATCGCACCATCTTGCTCTTTGGACGCCCAGGGTCGGGGAAGGGCACGATCGGGAAAGTCCTGGGCGCTGTCCCCGGCTTCTTTCACATGGCCTGCGGCGATGTCTTTCGCACGATCGACCTCTCCACCGACCTCGGAAAGATCTTCAATGAGTACTCGTCGCGCGGGGAGCTGGTCCCCGACGACGCGACTGTCAAGCTGTGGAAGGTGACGTGCGATGCACAGGTCGCAACCCACCGCTACCGCCCCGACTCGGACTTGCTGATCCTGGATGGGATACCGCGCAACCTGGAGCAGGCCAAGATCATGGAGGAGCACATCCAAGTGGAGCGCGTCTTTCACCTGGTCTGCACCGATGAGCCCGAGATGATGGCCCGCCTGCGCCGCCGCGCCCTCCGTGAGAACCGCTTCGACGATGCCTCTGAGGACGTGATCCGCCGCCGCTGGCAGGTCTACACCGATGAGACACGCCCCGTGCTCAACTACTACGCCCCCGAGAAGATCGAGCGAGTCGATGCTATGGGCTCGCCCGCCAAGGTCATCCACGATATCCTCGGGCGCATGATGGGCTGGGGGCTGATTAAGTAACCGTTGTTTATCCCGCCCGTTGGAGGGGCGGGACTGGAGAGCCTTCGGCTGGGAAGCCCGTGCCGGGCATAATTCGGTATGGCCGAAGGCCTTCGTGTCGGAGCGTGCGACGACAGCAAGACGCCCCCCTCCAACGGGGGCGGTCTAAAACGGGCGGGATAGATCAACACTATGCAAGCAATACGTTTTCACCAGTTTGGCGGGCCGGAGGTACTCCAGCTCGATACGCTCGACGACCTCACCCCCGGTCCGGGGGAGGTACGAATCGCCGTGAAGGCATCGGGGGTCAACCCGGTCGATACCTACATTCGCTCAGGGATCTATGGGCCACGACCGTTTCCCTTCACTGCCGGGCTCGATCCTGCCGGTGTTGTCGATGCCGTGGGCGAGGGCGTTACCAAGATCGCGGTGGGGCAGCGGGTCTATGCGGCAGGAGTGAAGACCGGTGCCTACGCCGAACAGTGCCTCGCCGATGCTAGCCTCGTCTTCCCGCTACCGGACTCGATCTCGTTTTCCCAAGCGGCAGGGATCAATGTTCCCTACGCCACCGCCTACCGTGCGCTCCATGGCCGCGCCCATGCCCGCCCGGGAGAGCGCGTGCTGATCCACGGGGCCTCGGGGGGAGTCGGGATCGCCGCCTGCCAGCTCGCACGGGCGCTCGGGATGACGGTCACCGGGACGGCAAGCACCGCCGAGGGCCGCGAGCTGGTCCTGCGCGAGGGAGCCCACAGGGCGCTCGACCACACGCAAGAGGGCTATCTCGACGGCCAGACCTTTGATGTGATCATCGAGATGCTCGCCAATGTCAACCTCGCACGCGACCTGGCCGCCCTCAACCGCTATGGTCGGGTGGTGGTGATCGGAAACCGGGGCACCATCGAGCTCAACCCGCGGGAGACCATGAGCCGGGACGCGGCCATTCTGGGCATGACCCTCTTCAATGTCCCCCCCGACGAGCTCCAGAGCATCCATGCCGCGCTCTACGCGGGGTTTGAAAACGGCACCCTGCGCCCCGTGGTGGGGCAGGAGTTCCCTCTGGCGGAGGCCGCTGCGGCACAACTCGCGGTCATGGCACCAGGAAAGCTCGGCAAGATCGTGCTCACTGTCGGCTAGTTAAACCGCGCTCGTAGGTCGAAGTTGAAGGTGCGGGCGCGGTAGGAGAAGTTCGGGGCGTCACGGTCGGTCATCTGGATAAAGCGCACGTCCACGGAGGCCGAGAGCAGGCTGCTGAGGCCCCACTCCGTTCCCAGACGAATCTCACTATTGCGGTAGTTGAGTGCGTTGTGTGCCCCCGAAAGTGTCCCGGTTCCCGCTCCCGTATCGCTTGTCGACGACTCGGGGCTGGTGGCATTGAGCAGACGCCACTCCATAAAGGGCAAGAACGGCGTCTCACGCGCGGGGCCTGCCGTTGCGCCTTTCTTGCGCTGGGAGAGAGTCACCGCATAGGTGCTGCGCAGCACCAGCGTGTCCGTGATTCCCTGCTGGCCGAGGCCGCTGAAGCCACTTCCCAGGCCCCCCGAGAGGCCGCCGCCCAGCCCCCCGCCGAGTCCTCCCCCGAGGCCACTGCCCGACGAATTACTAAAGACCGAGCCAAACCCCATGTGCGCTCCACTCACCGTGAAGTTCGCCCGCTTGAACGGTCCCAGGGTCGCTTGCAGGATGTAGTTGCTATTGTCCGAGTTCCCGGTGCTCCCGACATAGGTTGTTGCTTGCTGGCTCCACTGTCCCAGGAGCTTGACCTTAGGATTGAGGCTGTAGTCCATCGAGACATCGGTGGTCGAGCTCTCGGTGTTGTCGTAGCCAGGAATCAGCGAGAGCTGCTGGATATAGCCGGTCTCCATGCGGAAGCGCTGGTTGGGTGTGAAGGAGAGGCGGGCGTTGCGGGAGCGCGTGCGCTGGCCGGTCGAGGAGCCCCCTAGAGTGTTACCCGTGGTATCGAGGCCACTGCCCGTGTTGTAGAACCCCGTGAGGCTCTGGCCATTGGCGGTGTCGGTGAGGTCGATCTGGAGCTGTACCTTATCGACAATGGGGGAGTAGGTGGTCGAGAACGCCAGGTCCTTACCTTGAAATGTCCCCCCGCCCGAGTGGTTGGTAGTCACTCCGATGGTCGTGGAGTAGGTGAAGTTGGGGCTGGGGGCCATGTTGAAGCGCAGCTGGGCGTTCTCCGACGACGAGTTGGTCGTGGTCTGGGCCGTGGTACCGTCGCGGTAGCCCCCCAGCAAGCCCCCCGAGCTCCCCGAGGTTCCCGTTCCTACTGTCGAGGTGTAGCCGTAGGCGAAGATACTGCGCCCGTTCGAGCCGGTCTTGGAGAGAGTCGCCTCCAGGCTGCCCTTGGGAAGATCGTAGGTCGCCGCCAGGGTATCGCTCGCAAAAGTGGCTGTGTTGGTCCCGCTTCCTTGGGTCGTCCCCGCGTGGGCGAAGCGGACCTTAGGGAGCCTGCGCTTGCCGGTGGCGCTGGGTGACCATGTCGTGCCGATATTAAAGGTCTGGTTGCGAAACGAGGTCGGAGTCGTGGCGGTGGAGCTGCTGCTGGTTGCGGAGAGTGCCTGAGAGACAGTCGAGTCGTTGATGGCCAGGTCGTAGGCCCACTCCGGTGAGGGCGTGAAAGAAAAGGTCCCTCGAAGCCCCTTCTCGGAGCGCAGGAGCGCCGCCGCCGTGGACTCGATACTGGAGAAGCCCGGCTCGATATTGCGCAGGCTGAGTGTCCCGTTCCAGCGCGACGAGCCTTGGGGGAGGTCCTTATTGGGTTTTTCTCGCTCCCCAAAGAGCTCCTGCCGGTCCGCGCGTGGCTGGCGCGTGTCGGGAGTCCCAAAGGTCGCGTTCAGGATCAAGCCCGAGCCCGAGTTCTGCTTGGTGATTCCCTGGCTCTGGCCAAACTGAAGGTTGACCCTTGTTCCCGTGGCCGGGGTGAACTGGGTATCGAACCCAAGAACCTGCTTGTCGCCCGCCACCCCGGACTGGGGGACAGGCGTGTAGGTCACGGCCAGCGACGAGATCCCGAGCAGGGCGGTGTCGGCGGGCAGGGAGCGCCGGAGCTGGATGTAGTTGAGGTCCCGGTTGACGATGTAGTCGGCGTTGATTCCTTCGGTGAGCAGCCGCTCCTGGTAGCGTACCTGGACAGGTGTGTTGGCGGTGATGGGCGACGGAAGGGTGTAGCGCGAGGCGAGGTCGGCGGAGACGGGGAAGTACTGGGTCACGGGCCGGTTCGACGATCCGTTGCCGCCTGTGGTCTGCTTGAGGAGGGTCACTCCCATCCGGGCGTTCTTGGCATACTCCACCGGCATCTCGTAGCGCAGGCCCGTGAGCACGCCTGGCGCTGTGTTGAAGTTCTGCGCCTCGTAGGTGAACTCGACCGTGTCCTCGCGGTTGAGGATCTTGCTCTTCTTCATCCGCACCGTGCCCAAGACATAGTCCAGCTCGTAGTCTTCGTAGGAGACCAGGAGCTGCCCGTTGAGGTAGAGCTTCTCCGAGCCCGGGATGATCTGGCTGGCGTTCATGTAGTAGGGGCCGGTGGTGCCATTGCCCTGGAAACTCCCGCGGCGCGTCAGAGCGCGGGTGATCGACGCCACGGTCGAGAAGGTCCGCCCGCCTCCGAGCTGGCGGTCGTACTGCACCCCGACAAGCCGCCGCGAGAAGGTCACCAGCTCATTGCCCGAGAGGTTGCCATTGACATCGCCAAAGGCCGCCTTGGTGCGCTTGTCGGCGCTCTCGTACTCAAAGCCCAGGAGCTGCGCGAGGCTGGTCTGGGCCGCCACTCGGTTGTTGGTGAGGCTGGTGTTGACCCGGACGGCGTTGAACATGCTCCCCATCAGGGTCAGGTCGAGCTGCTGCTGAAACGGCCCCAGGGAGCTGGTGTTGAAGAACTGGTTGTTGTTCTGGAAGTTGAACCACTGCTTGGCGGCATCGCTGCCCGTTACGTTGTTGGAGCGCAGGGTGAGCACCCAGTTGCCGTACGCGTTGAGGTCTTTCCCCAGCGGGCCGATCAGGCGCTCGGGGAAGGTCTTGCCATCGCGTGGGCCGCCCCCCAGTCCGCCCCCGCCTGTCGAGTTGATCCGAAACTGGTCGCGGCGTTTTTTCTCCTCGGGCTTGCCTGCCTCTTGGGTGGTCGTGGCTCCCTCAACAAACTTGAGCTCGTTCTTGACCTCGGTCTCTTGCGCCCAGGCGGTCAGGGACGCGAGCGGCAAGGCTGCCGCCAGGAACCAGCGGATGTTATCTCTCTTCATAAAAACCACTCAGATGCCAGGGCTGCGGGGCGGTGTGCACGGAGGCGCTCGGTGCGGGCAAAGTCTTGGAGCTGGCACCGACGCTCGACACTGGTCTCACGAACTCGGCGGACGGTCTCCCGGAGCTGTTCGGGCGTGACGGTTGTCGCATCGAGGAGGGCATCGTCTTGGCCCGCCGCCCGCGCCAGTGCCACGACCTTGGGGTCGTAGGAGAGGGCCACAAACGGAGTTGCGCACCGGGCGGCAAAGATCAGCGCGTGGAGCCGCATCGCCACACAGAGCTCGGCCACCGCGACCTGGCCCAGGACATCCTCCACCCGCGCTCCGGCCTGCTGCCAGTTGTAGCACGGGAGCTCCCCCTGTGCCTCGAGGTCGTCGGGGAGGTGCATCGGGAGCGCGGTCGCGCCCGGGAGCGCATGGGCGAGCGTCGCGGGTGAGACACCCGGCCAGCGCCGGAGCGCAACCAGGACGCCTTGGGGCTGGCTTGCGGGAGCAGGGGTGAGAGCGAATGCGGGGTCGGCCACTACTTCTATAGATCGCTTTACGCCCAACTCCTTCAAAAGTGCCGCACTTTTCTCATCGCGCACCGTGAGGGCATCGGCCTGGTTGCCGATCAGCCGCACCAGGGTTCGCGAACTTGGGCTCTGCAGAGGCCCGACACCCTGACCCCACCAGAGCACCCGCTTTGCCTTCCGCCGGGCGAGCGCCGCCATCAGGGCGTACCAGAGCACCGAGCGCGCGCTGGTCGCATCCTGGAGCAAGCTCCCGCCACCAAAGACAAAGAGATCTGTCCCCTGAAGAGCCGCAAGGGCGTCTCTCCAGCGCCAGCGGTTGGCAGTCTGAACACCCGGATGGAGGGTCTGGGTTGCCGTGGCATCGTTGGTGAGCACCAGGAGCTCGGCCTTGGGAAAGGTCTCCCCGAGCGCCGTCCGAATCCCCGCGAGAACTGCCTCGTCGCCCAGATTGCCAAAGCCGTAGTAGCCGAGGGCCGCGATCTTCATCGGCGCTTCCCGTAGCGCTCCACGAGGGCGATCAGGGCAAGCCCAATCAGAGCGCCGAGCAAGAGCCCCAGGATATCGCGGCGGACACTGACAAGCAGGGGGATATGGAGATGGCAGAAGGTGTTAAGGTAGTCCGTGACCGCGATCACCCCAAGGAGAAACACGGGGATGGCAAGCTTGCGCTCACCCCGACCCGCCAGATAGATTCCCAGCATCAGCGCGCCAAAGAGATTGGCCTTGAAGCGGGGACGCACCGGAAGGGTCATGTCCAGCAGATCACGGAACCGAAGCTCGAAGTCCGTCACCACCGCCGCGCCATCGTTGCCCGAGCGCAGCCAGAGCAGCGCCAGCACTACGAGGGCGAGCAGTGCCGCCGCGACCTGCCAGAGCCGAATGGGATCGTCGGCGAGGGCGATTCCCTGCCGCACCCGAAGCTTGAGCTTCTCCCAGAGTGCCAGCGGACTGGGGGCGTGGAGGTCGAGGGCCCAGTAGAGAGTCGCCAGGAGGAGGGGAGCGTAGAGCGCGAGCTTGATCCCCACGAAGGCATCGGCCTTGATCAGAAAGACCTGCTCTGCCAGGAGCCCCACAACTGCCGTGAGGCCCAAAGTGACGATCCCCACGACCCGTGCCAGCCGCCGCAGCACCGTGGGGAGGGGCTTGTCGGTGGGGTCAAAGGGCAAGAACAGCTCGGGCTGGACCACGGCGAGCGCGGCAAAGATCACCGCAGCGGCCAAGGCTCCTAGCTTGGGGGTGACAAAACAGCCCGCGACCAGCCCGAGCGCCACCACGCCCAGCCCGACCCCCACCAGGCCCCGTCCATTGCTCAGGGTTCCCGCGAAGGCATCGGTCAGGAGGAGGAAAGCGGCGGCAACTCCAAGCCCGATCAGGGCGCGGACCACGCGCGGCACGGCGAACTTGGGATAGGTCTGGCTGACAGGCTCATTGGCGCGCGCGGGTTGGATCGTGAGCCCCCCGCGCTCCAGCGCCCGTGCGATCTTACCGACATACTCCAGGTTGGCGTCTAGGGGGTTGGGCTTGTCGAGAAAGAGCCGGATGTAGAGCAGGCGCATGTTGCGTTCACGGGCGGCGAGGGAGAAGCGCTGGACATTGTCCTCGGGGGTGGCGGTCGCCATCTCCGTGCCGAGGACCGTATGGACCCGGATCACGTGCGAGGCAGCGAGCTTTTGGAGGACCGCATCGCCCTTCATTTTGGAGAACTCGACCGTTCCAAAGCGAAGTCCCGTTTTTTCCAGGGCGTCCCGGGTGGCTTCCAGCTTCTTGTCATAGCCCAGGACATCATCGCCGGAGAAGATGACGGTGTGGACGCCCTGTTGCTTTAGCTGGTCCAGGGTCCAGCCAATGCCGGCATCGGGGATGTTGGGGGAGTTGCCCACACGCCCGACAACCCCCAGGTGTGCGGCGCGCGCAATCGAGACAAGGTCGGGGTCCAGCCCGACCCCAAGGCTCTTCACGAGGCTAAAGGGATGGTGGAGCTGCAGGCCGATATCCTGCGCCTTGAGCTTTTCGTAGTCGGGGGGGAAGCTTAGCTCCGCGTTGGGGTTGCCGGGATCGGGCCGCAGGTGGGTGCGGTGCAAGAGCGCGGCGGCGATGCGCCCAAAGTTTCCCTGGTGGGCCATGAGGTAGGTGAAGCCCCGTAGCGCCGAGGGGACGATCTCCACCCGCCGCGACTCCTCAAGGGAGCCGAGCGTGTCTTCCGTGATCGCGACCGACTGAATGCCCTGCTGCTTGAACTTCTGCAGGACAACCGGTAGCGGCTTACCTTCGGCGAGGGCTAGCTTCTGGAGCTCGGTCATGTCCAGGGTCAGCTCGACCCGGCGGTTCTTTTGCTCGACCCGAAAGCGCTCGACTGCTCCGTAGAGCCCGGCCAACATCCCGATCCCAATCATTACCCAGAGCGCTACGCGCAAGTTTTGCATTCTACTAATGGTGCCATCCTCAAGATTTCTGTCGCAAGTACGCACGAGCCGCGAGCTCGCGTTCCACGTCCAGGGTCAAGAGCCGCAGGACAGTCGCGATATTTTCGGGTATTCCGCCGCTTTGTGCCACCCCTTCCACAGAGAGTGCGGGGCCGAGCCGTGGGATTTCTTTCCCGAGCTGCACCAAGAGCGCGGTGCGTAGGCTCGCCTCTCCGGTGGACTGGGCGGCGTCTGGGGGGCGTCCAAGGCGGCGTGCCGCTAGCTCCTGCCAGACTCCGCGTGCCTCTGTGTTGTCTTGTGGGACAAGGGCGGTGAGGCGGCGCTGGTAGCGGCGGATACGGGCGAGAGACAGAAAGCGCCAGGCAATCCCCGCTGCCTTGTCCGCACGGGAGAGCTCGCTCTCGGCGTAGCGTACCAGTCCCTCAATCGCGCCGATTCGGGTCCACTGTGCGCCGCTGCTCAAGTGGTAGAAGCGCCCCAGCTGGAGATCGGCGAGGGCGGTGAGGGCGGCCTGGCTGGCGCGCTGTAGGGGAGCCGGGACGCCCTCGAGCCGCCGTAGCGCCTCCTTGACCTCTGCCCGCCCGAGCTCACACTCGCGGGGATCGCCGTGGCTGCCAGTCGCGAGGTCGTCCCAGACCGGTGCCGCTACCCGCAGGCTACGGACCGTGCGGGCGTAGGTGTCCTGGATGCGAAACTGCACCAGGTACGCATGGGTTGCCAGCGCCAGAAAGCGGATGTCCTGGCTTGGGGCGGTGAGCAGGAGAAGCTGCTGGAGGGTACTGGCGGTCACGAGCGGCTTGTAGGTCTTGAGGAGCCCCTTGAGAAGTGCGCTCTGGGAGCGCTCCAGCGCCAATCGCTGGTCGCGCAGGCCCTCGGGGATCTGGGGGGCGCTCAGGGTCGGCAGTGCGAGGGGGTCTCGACCCAGCCGCGCGAGCTCCGCTACCCCCACAAACCCCCGCTGGGCAAAGCCTGCGGCGAGTGTCGCACGGCTATCGGGGCTCGTGTCTTGTAGCAAGGCAAGCGCGCGCCCGGCCTGAGCGCGCTTGGCTCCGGGCGGGTGGGTGGCAAAGTACTCCTCCCAGCGTGCCATCGGGCCACTGGCCATGGTCTCGATAAAGCGCAAAAGCCCCAGCGGCGCGTAGCCCGCCGCTGCTGCAAACCCCAGGCCGACGTGATCTGCCTGGTACTCATTGTCGCGGCTCTGGGCGAGGGCACGGAGCAGGTTGAGAATCGGCAGGCCCTGCTGGAGCAGCGCGCCCTTGGGCTTGAGCAGGCGCATCGCCAACGCAAAGAGCGCGTTTCCCTCGATCTGCTGCCACGCATGGCGCTTGGCGACATGGGCGCTCTCGTGGGCCAACACCCCTGCCAGCTCGTCGTCGCTAGTGATCTCATCGAGGAGCCCTCGCGTCACCAAGACTTTACTTCCGGGTAGGGTCAGCGCATTGGCGACATCGCTGCCCAGGATCAGAAACTCTGGCTTGCTATCGAGCCGGTCGGAGTGCGCCGTGACCTCGCCCCCGATCCGCGTCACCCAGCCTGCAAGGAGGGGATCGTCGTCAACCCCCGATGCCCCAATGAGCGCATCGCTGGAGGCCCGGCCCAGAAGTTTTTCGAGCTCGTTGGCAAGGGTATCGGGTCTCTTCACGTTGAATTCTCAGTCTCTCAGAAAAACGGGCTCGCTTTCCGGGGGCATTATACCGCTGCCAGGGCTCCAGGTCGTTGTGGACCCAATCGCTTTTCGAGCGACAGAAGGGAGGTCTTGACGGAGAGCGGGCCGGACTCGAACCGACATCCTTTGCCTTGGCAGGGCAATGTTCTTCCGCTTGAACTACCGCTTTCCAGGGTAAGTATACCGCCGCAGGGCTTCTAGCTCATCGAGAGCGTGCTGGCGAACTTCAAACGAGAGCGTAGAATCGTAGGCGACTTGGCTAAGTCGTTCCTTTCTACCAGGCGTCTCAAGCTGTGCTCTTCTCGACTCGCGCCAGTAGGCACTCCAAGAGTCCGAGTGGCTCGGCGAGAGCCTAAGGCTTTCGTTTCTACGCTTGCGCTCCATACGAAGCTGCTTTTGAACCTTGCGAGCGGTGGGTGTGCTGAGAGATTCCAGGGCATCCCACCCCTGCGGCGTCCGAATCTCCCCAAGTAGCTCAACGAGTACCGTTTTATTTTTTCCTGTTGCGCGAGCAATGCCGTCAAGGACGAAGGGAATTGCCTCATTTTGAAAGGTGGCGATGCAGCGGATAACCTGCCCACAGGTGGTCTCGTAGAGATTGGGAGTGCTTGCAAGCCAGGTGACCAGGCTTGGGAGCGCGGGAGAAAACCGTGCGCGGGCAATCGCCTGGAGGAGGACGGTGCGGTCCTCAGGAAAGAACAGATGAAGGTCTCCTGACCAGGAATCGGGATTGCGACGGAGTTGCTCAGGGAGGTAGTGCCCCAGCCTAAAGTGGGGGTCCAAGAGCGAGCGGTGCTTTCGCATGAGGATGCGTGCGCTACGGCGCACACGCGGCCAGTCGTCGTGAAGGGCACGGGTGAGAACTGTCTCTGCATCCGCTGGAAAACCGCCTACAAGTGCCTGGAGCGCCGCAATCCTACCAGGAGGATCCTCCTTTAGGGTGTCGTAGGCAAGCAGAAGGAGCTCATGACCAAAGTCGCCAAACAGCGCCAATCGTCCCGCCGCGAGCATGCGTAGTGCGGTTTCTTCGTAGGGATCAAACAAGGCATTACAGTAGGCATCCAAGTTGTCTTGGGCCAAGAGCTCGTGTCGTGCCTGGTTGAGAGAGGGGCTCACGAGACTATTCTACCGGGTACACTCTCCGTATGTCCCACCGTGCCTTTGACCCGTCGGCGATGGCGATCCCGGATGCCTACAAGCTCCTCAATGTCTGTGTCTCGCCGCGCCCGATTGCCTTTGTCTCGACCCTCTCGCCCGAGGGCAAGCCAAATCTCGCGCCGTTCTCGTACTTCATGGCGGGTGGGGCCAATCCGCCTTCGGTGACCATCTCGCCGCTGAACAACCGCCACGGGGAGCCCAAGGACACGCTCGTCAATATCGAGGCGACCGGGGAGTACACGATCTCGATCGTGACCTACGGGATTCGCGAGAAGATGAACCAGGCGTCGTTGGAGTACCCCTACGGCGTGAGTGAGTGGGAAGAAGCGGGCTTTACCCCAGGCCCGACCGAGGTGGTCAAGCCTGCCCGCGTGCTCGAGTCGCCGCTGGCGATGGAGTGCAAGCTCTTTCAGGTAGTTAAGCACGGGCCAGGGCCGCTCTCCGCCAACTACATTATCGGGGAGGTGGTGCGGTACTGGATCGACGAAGCCTTACTTGACGAAAATGGGGTGGTGGACCCGACTCAGGTGGACTATATCGCTCGAATGAGCGGTGACTGGTACACCCGCGCCACTCCCACGGCGATGTTTGAGCTAGCACGCCCGACCTGACTGCCGTAAAATGGGACATGCGCCCGACGACAACGCTGCTGCCCCGTCCTTTACGCCATCTGGTACGCGCCACGGCGCTGTGGACGACTTTTCTCCTTCCCGTACTGGTGGTTGGGGGCGTGGTTGCCCGCCGTACCCCACGACAACCAGTGTCCGCTCCTGTCCTTTTCTGCCCGCTTCCGAGCGATGCTGATTTTGAGGGGGAGTTTTCCTTCTTTGGCTCGGAGCAAGTCGTCCTCACAGCCACGGACGCCGCTGTTCCGCGGCACGCACAAGGAAGTGGCGGGCTTGCTTTCAATACAAGAACCGGCAAAAGAGAGGCAATCGAGATCCGCCTTTCAAGCCCGATGCTGCTCATGGGGCGGCAGGAGTTTGCCCCGTTGGTACGTTCCTGGGACGACAAGGTCAGAGCCCGCTACATCGACAAGCCCGGCGTGGCTCGCTGGATGTTCGGGCATCCCGATCACCCCGACTCGCCCCCTGTCGCCCGAGAGGTGCCTGGTGTCCGACTCACCAAGGCGATTCTCTCTCCAAAAGGCCGCTATCTGGTCGGCTGGGGAGATGCCGGGGCGGACGGTAAACAGCTGGTGATCTGGGAACACGGTGTCCACCCGCCAAGGATACTGAAGGGGCTGGGAGGCAAGTCACTCAATGTCCTCCGCTTCTCCCCCGATGAGCGCTATCTTCTTATCTCGCATCGGGAAGCGGAGCTTAGCGGGGAGCTCGCCTGCCGGGAGCTGGCGACTGGAAAGCTGTGCTGGCTCGTGAGACTCCCCGCCACGGGAGGCAAGAACCTCCAAGTGGAGGATATGACGGTCTCGTGGGACAGCAAGTATGTCGCCACGGCTTTCGCGCAGGGACTGGCGATCCTCGACATTAAGACAGGGGCACCGCTGTGGCAGCAGCCGCGCCTGAATGGGTTCTATCCCCGTGCCATGCTCCAGTTCTCCCCCGATAGCCGCTTGCTGGGCGAGTCTCAGCAGGATGGGGTCGCGCTCTGGGACTGGCAGAAAGGAAAGTAGGATGCACACTCGCTCTCTCACCCCACGACAGCGCCGGGCAATGATGTTTGAGCTAGCGCGCCCGACCTGACTGCCGTAAAATGGAACATGCAGCCAAGTCTAAGTAGACGTCACAGTAGGGTAGTCGGGCTCTCGATAGGCTTTCTGGTTCCCTTGGTTGCGATTGGGTTGTACCAAGGAAACCGGCCTCCCGTGGGCTCGCGTGCCACTCAAAAACTCTTTCCCCGCGATCCTATCCCACAGGCGTATTTCGAGCTCCCCGACGGCGCAGACGGTACGTTTGTTTTTACGCGCATGGACACGATTGTCGCTGGTCTCACCAAGCGTCACCCTGACGGTGTTGAGCATGTCTATCCGGAGTTTCTTCTCTTAAATGGTAAGTTGCAGCGGTATAACTCGGAAGTCGCTCCGCTGTATCCCGCTGTGATCGAGAAAAATAAGGAGCTGATGACAAAAATTCCCGTTCCTGAAAATATTGCCTCGCTCTTACCTGCTGGAGCGACACGTGAGTGCCTGGCGCTATCTTGGGATAAGGTCTATGTCGCAATGGGCTATACAGATGGTATCGTCATCTGGGAGAGCGCGACCGGGAAGTTGCGGAGGCAAATCAAGCGCCACAATGGCTTCCCGCAGTACTCCTATCTGCAGTTCTCCTCCGATGGTCAGCTCCTCGGGGATGCCTATGTCGATGGGATTGCCCTCTGGGACTGGCAGAAAGGGACATAGATTGCACGCTCTAACCCTCACACGACGGCAACAGGGGGCGCTGGTTCCTCTGGGAATCGGGCTCCTGCTCCCCGCGGTTGCGACGGCACTCTACGGCCCCCAGGTCTATCAGCGAGAGCAGATTGCCCGTGGACTCGCCCCCGCCGTTCGGCTTCGGCTTCCCTCCGGCAAGTCGGCCAAGTCGTTTTCCTTTGACCTTGAGACCCACCGTGTCGAGGTGGAGGCAGTCCGCGCAGAAACCGCGTCCGAGGATGAGAACCTGAGAGTACGGCACCCTAGGACCGACCTTTTTGTCTTTGACCCGGCGACGGGTGCACTGCTGGCGGAGGGGAGCGGGAGCACGGCCCGCAGCGGTGAGTTCTCCGACGAGCATGCGATCTCCGCGGACAGGCAATTTATCGCAAAGCCCACCGATCTCTACCTCGACCATGGCTGGAAGGTGCTGGATCCGAGGGGAAAGGAGCTCAGCACGACTCCCTCCAACCTCTCGCTCTCCCGTGTCCTTCTCTCGCCGCACGGGAAGTACCTGCTGGGCTGGGGACAGACACACTCGCCGCGCCAGGGACGGGGAGAGGGGATGTACTTTCTGACCGGCCCCCAGAGAGACAATCCCCGGCCGATGCGGGACCTCAGCCGGTGGGACCTGATCGCCTTCACGCCCGATGAGACCGGGCTGATGGTGGTGTCTCCTGCGCCCCAGGGGCTTTGGTCACGCCTTCGCTACATAGGCCTCTCGACCACTGCGAGCTGGGAGTGCACGCTTCCTCAAGAGTCTCTCCCCCCGCAGGCTCTGACTGTCTCCCCTGATGGGCGCTTTGTCGCGGTTGCCTCCCAAAATAGCCTTCTTGTCTTTGATGCCCACAACGGGCTACTACTACGGACAATTCCCCGGACCGCGGGCTGGGCGAGTCACTGCATCGTTCGCTTCTCCCCCGAGAGCCGCTGGCTGGGGGACCTGACACCCGAGGGTGTCGACCTCTGGGACTGGCAAAAACACAGACCCTGAAAACACAACGATGCGACTGAAGAACACTCCCGCTCCTCGTAGCCAGGCCGCACCGACGCAGTACAGTACGGCACCCGCACCAACGGCATCTACGACCGCCACGACGCCCTCGGTGACTGCGAGCGTCGCAGCTCCCGTGCAGACGCGTCCAGGCCGACGGCGGTGGCGACGGCTTGGGCTCTTGGCATGCTTTCTTACCCCGCTTGCCGTGCTCGGGACCAAGGTGCCACGCCTTCTGGCAGCTCAGCAGCAGCAAGCGTTTCTTCGGAGCCCCGAGGCACGCGAGTCATTGCTCGTCCCGCCCGGCTGGGATGCCGTCACGAGCTCCTTTTCCCCGGATGGCAAGACCCTTGCGGTGGTGGTAAGCAAGCCGTATCCCAAGTCCTACGCGGGGCTCATGCTGCCCGCGTATGTCAGTTTCTGGGACTGGAAAGCCCGTAAGGAGCTAGGGACGAGAGTGCCGCTCATCAGCTGGGCGACCCCCTTGGTCTGGAGCAACAAGGGTAAGGAGCTGATCCTGCCGGGGGCCAAGGCGAGGCGGGTCGAGGTTGCCACGGGTAAGGTTACGCCTCTCGCACCCAATGTCGCCTTTGCCACCGACGGCAAGCTCATGATCCGTAACCGTCCTGAAGAGGCGGTCTCCAAGTGGGTTCAAGGGGATCGGGTCGCACGGCGCATGTTCACGTCGTTCACCGTGGCGGATGTCGGCACCGGAAAAGCGCTTGGCCGCCTCAAGCTTCCGCCGTCGTTCCTTGCGGATGAGGGGCTCGTCTCAACACAGCGCTGGAGCTTCTCGCCCGACCACCGTCACGTCGCCTTGGCGATGCTGAATTTTGGGACGCGCAACACAACCTCATCAACGAGCCTCGTGTACTGGGAGCGGGGGCGAGAGGCTCCGCTCTGGACCGCGGAGATCGAGGACTCCGCACCGGTCGCCTTCAACGCAGACGGGACACGGATTTACTCCATTGTGCGTGATCTGACGACAACCCGGGATAGCCGCGGCATGACATCGGGCTACAACGGGCCACACTTAGTCTGTTTCGATACAAAGACGGGACAGCAGGTGTGGAAAGCGCGCGCCGATGAAGCCCTCTCGGTGTGGAGTAGCGAGCTTCTGGTGACGGGGGACAGTGTCCTGGTGACCACGCCCAGCGGGATCCGGCTCTACGACCCCCATGTCCAGTATTGGGGGCCATTGCTGCCGCTGACCGCCTTTGGTTCCACGGGGTACAGTGGCGTCCCCCGAGTCGCACTCTCGCCCGATGGCACGACCATCGCGGAGCGGTACGAGTTTGGGATTCGGCTACGGCCCCTCGTGGGAGGTGACTAAGTGCGCCTGACCACAAACACGCCCACACCGACCACGCAAACACAACCCACAAGCCAGCACATCACGGCCCCTACACCTGTCGTGGCCGCTTCAACGGTGCTGGTGACGACGGGCGCTCGGACGCGTCGGAGGCGCAGCAGTAGTGGGCATCTCGTGCTCTGGGGCACGTTGCTGGTGCCGGTGGTGGCACTTGGGCTGGCGCTGAGACCCGCCGTGCAAACACAGCTGGTTGAGCGGCGGCTTGCGCCGCGCCAGCTCCTGGCCGTGTTGCCTGGCACGGAGACAAATGGGATGGCGCTGAGCGCGAATGGTCGCTATATGGCGGTGCGGTCTCTCAAGCTAGAACGTGGAAGTGGTGAGGGGATTGCATGGCTCAACCAGACCCAGGTCTACGACACAGGCACAGGCAAACAACTCGGAACGGTTCGCACTCCTGATGGCACCTCTTCTATGGTCGGAATCACCGCGGATGGCACACGGATAGTGACAGCGGAGTACGGTAACGCGAAGAAAAACCAGGGGCAGCTGAGCTGGTGGGATGTGGCTAGCGGCAAGCCGATTAATACGGTCACCTACCCTAGTACCACCGCTGAGAACCTGCTCTCCGTCGCGGGAACGGAGCTTCTGGAGTCTCAGGACGGGGTGCTGACGTTGCGGAGTACGGAGACGGGAGCACTGCTGGCTCGCTTTCCCATCCCCTCAACTCTAGCGGGGCAGCCGACCAATCCACGCTGCTACCAGCTCGCGCTCTCCCCCAATTCTCAGTGGGTCGCGGCGCGTGTCTCCCTCAAAAACAGCACAGGGCTCTACGGTCTCGTGGGCGCGGAGCTGGTGCTCTGGAAGCGCGGCGAGCAAAAGCCCCGCTGGAGTTTCCCCGTTCGCGAGCATAACGCGGCGAACACGGTCATGGTCGCCAATGATGGCACGGTGCTAGCAACGGTCGAGAAGGTAATACAAGACGCCAGGCAATTCATCAATCTCAATGATGCCATGTATCGGGGAGTGATCTGCCTGGACGCAACTACAGGCAAGGAGCGCTGGTTTATCCCGCACGGTAAGGGCTTCACGGGGCTTACGTATGCCCTCGCAATCGACCCGGCACGAAACCGGGTGGCCCTGCGCTACGGGGAGCGCTTTATCGGGCTACATCGCCTGACGGATGGGAGCCTGATCTCCACGATTGATACCCGGCAGAAAATCAGTAATGGAGGGGTTTTGGGAGAGCGGGTGCGCTTCTCCGACGATGGCAAGACCCTGTATGACCGACAAGTCGGTGGGATTGCCGTCTGGAGCCTGGAGGGGCTGAAGTGAAGTACAGCTTCACGCTCCTCGAAGACGGCGAGCGTGAGAAGCTGATCCTGGAGAGTGGCGGGGACCTTCCGCGCCACGTCGTGCTGAAGCTGCTGGCCTATCTCCTCTACCGAAAACAGCACGCGCTGGAGATCGAGAAGGGGGTAGGGCAGCGCCACAAGCCGGACTTGGTCGCGCAAAACCCCGTCACGGGGCAGGTTCAGCTCTGGATCGACTGTGGCCAGATCGAGACCGATCGGCTGGGGCGCATTGTTGCCAAGAACCGCCACGCGGAGGTAGTCGTGGTGAAGGCAACCGCGCGTGAGGCCGAGCGCTACGCGGCCGTGGCGGCCAGAGATGTCACGGGGCACGCGACGGTTCTCGGCTTCGACGACGGCTTCACGGAGCGTTTTGTGGAGCTGCTACGCGGCACCAACACCGTTGAGGTCGTGTGCTTGGAGGAGACGATCCGTATTGTGCTCAACGGCGAGGCGCTGGAGAGTGCTAGGCAAGCCTGCTCTTGCCGGGCGTGAGAAACACGGCGAGCGCGCTCAAGCAGCCCCGCCGCGATGATTTTCCATCTTTCCAGCTGGGGGGATCACTAAAGAGCGTGTCATCGGCGAGGCACTCCTGGCCGATGCCATCGGTCTGGATGCGCCAGAGGCTGGAGTCGTTGAGGAAGTAGATCGTCTTGCCATCCGGGGAGAAGGCCGGGTTGCGCGGGCTCGTCCCCGATTTTTTAAAGACCCCGAGTGCGCGAGCCGGTGCGCCCGGTGCGTCCGCGTAGAACAGCTCGTGGCGGAACTCCTGCGGGTCGGCGATAAAGGTAAAGCCCGTCCCGACCGGAGCGAAGCGCGGGTTGCAGACCGCGCCGCCCTTGGTGTAGAGGTAGACCGGGGCGGCCTTGGTACGCAGGGAGACCGTGGCAATCCCATTGCGCGTGTTCTCGTCTTCGTAGGCCCAGAACGCGACGGTCTGGTTGTCCAGTGCGACATGCGGGTTCATGGCGCAGCGGTAGTCCTGGCCGGAGTGCGTCGTAAAGTCTGTGCCATCGATTCGGACCGAGGCAATACCACCTGCCGTATGATTCGGGCCGATCCAGTGGGAGTACATAAAGACAATGCGCGAGCCGTCTGGGGTGACCGTGGGAGCACCGTGAAAGTGGCGCGACTTTGACAGGAGTGGGGTGTTTTCGCCACTGCCCACCTCAACGCGCCAAAGCGCGCTCTGGTCGTCGTAGAGCTTCTCGGTGCGGGAGTAGATCACCGCGGAGCCATCGGGGGTGAAGGCGGGATGGTAGGCGTAGATTCCCGGCGCGGTGAGGGGCTTCACCTCCCGCGCGACCAGGTCAAAGAGAAACAGCCCCAGGTGCTTACCGCCCCAGGGGGAGAAGACAAGCCAGCGGCCGTCGGGGGAGAGATCAAATGTCCGGCTCATCTTCTTGGTTTTCGGGCTTTCTAAGCGTAGGGACCCGCGCCCGCCTTGGCGTAGATGGCGTTGAGGAGCGCGACCACACGCACCCCTTCCTCGGGCTTGATGAGCGACTCTTTGCCCTCACGGACCGCGGCGATAAAGTCCCGGTAGTTGGCCTCGTGCTGGTTCGACGAGAGCGCGAGGGGATCGGCGGCTTTGTTCTCCGCGCCGGTCTCTTCCGCCACTGCCGCGCTCGCTTCCTCAAAGGGCTCACGGGTCTTGAACTTGACCAAGGTCTCCCCATCGAAGGCCGCGCTGCCGTCGGTGCCGCAGATCAGCACCCGCTGCGCCATGCCATCGTAGGCGAGTGTCGTTCCCGTGATCGTGGCGATGGCTCCGTTCTTCAGGCGCACGGTCGCCACTCCCAGGGTCTCGGCCTCAATATCCCGGAACTTCCCGAGGGAGCAGACCGCATGGAGCACCTCGTCCCAGTCGCCTGCCAGCCAGAGCAGGCGATCGACCATGTGCACGCCTTGGTTGGTGAGGACGCCGCCATCGAGGTCCCAGGTTCCCCGCCACGCGCCCGAGTCGTAGTAGCTCTGGGCGCGGTACCACGGGGTCTCGCAGTGGACATAGACCAGCTCGCCAAACGCCCCAGCCTGCACCGCGCGGCGCACTTTCTGGACACCCGCATTGAAGCGCTGCTGGAAGATGCCGCTCAGCACGACACCCGCCTCCTTTGCCGCCGCCACCGCCGCCGCCGCGCGCTCCGCATTGGTATCGAGTGGCTTCTCTGAGAGCGCGTGCCGCCCGGACTTAACCACTTGAATCGCGTGCTGGGCATGAAGCCCACTGGGCGAGGTGACCGCCACGGCGTCGATATCGTCGCGTGCCAGCAGGCTCTCCAGCGAGTCGTGCATCGGGATTCCCCACTTCTCTCCAAAGGCAGCTCGCCGCCCCGGATCGCTCTCTGCTCCCGCGACCAGCACCGCCGTGCCGTCTTTCTCTAGCCCATCGCGAAAGGTCCGCGCGTGCAGCCCCGCGATCCCGCCACAACCCACAATCCCAAAGCGCAGTGGTTTCATGAACATCCTCAGTGCTTCCTAAAGTTTGTTCATTATAGCTTGTCAATCTTGCCGGAACCACGTGAGCCCTGAGAACAAGTAAGCCCGGACAACGAGTGTCCGGGCTTGAGAGGGCTACGGGCTGCCTACATTCCCAGATTAAAGAACGGCTCGGGCTCAGCGGCGAGCGGGGCGGTGAAGAGCTCCTCGCCGATCAAGAACGAGAGCACCCGGTCGAGCTGCGCGACACGGTTCTGGAGCTCCTCGCTGCGGTGCGTGTAACGCTCTTGCACTTTATCGCGTCGGTCCCAGAGTGCCTCGATCTGCGCCGTGATCGCCACCTGCTCGCTCTCCTCCTCTTGAGCGAGGCTCTCCAGCGAGCTCATCAAGTCACGCTTCTGCCAGGCTAGCTCCCCGACAAGGGTCTCCGGGTCGAACGTGGACTTCCGGGAGAGGATGTTCTGCACAATCCGGCGCTGCTGGTCGGCGGGGAGGTGGGTGGGGAGGGCGGCTAGCAGCTCCAGGATCAGCTCGGGGCGCTCGGTAAGGCTGACGTCCTGGGGCGCGGTGAGGGCGATTGGGCGGGGAAGGAGAGGGTTGGTAAAGCTACTCATCGTTGTTAATCGGTTCCTACTGGAGATATGCCATATATTTCTCGGAACAGAAGCTAAGTTTTTTAGGGGCGGTAAAATGCAAGTGAAATGACCTACGCGATCGCTGCCTTCTACCGATTTGTCCCACTCACCCCCGAGCGGGTGCTTGCCCTCCGCGACCAGCTCCTCTCCTTGGGGAAGGCGCAGGGGATTCAAGGGCTGATCCTGCTGGCAACCGAGGGAATCAACGCGACTATCTGCGCGCTCCCCGAGGCGTTGGCGGCATTTAAGACGGCGCTGGTCGCGCTCCCGGAGTTTGCGGACCTCACCTTTAAGGACTCGTTCTCCGAAACACCCGCATTTCGGCGGCTGACCATCCAGATCCGCGAGGAGATTGTCACCGCGGAGCTGCCCGGTCTCTACCCGACCTCGACACAGCACCGCCACCTGGCTCCCAAGGAGTGGCACGCGCTCTTGGAGCGGGGGGAGGACGAGGTCGTGGTGGTGGATACCCGCAATACCTACGAGACCAAGATCGGGAAGTTCAAAGGGGCGGTCGCGCCCCCGATCCGGCAGTTCTCGGAGTTTGGGCGCTTTATCGACGAGAACCCGCTGCCGCAGGACAAGACTGTCTTGATCTACTGCACCGGGGGAATCCGCTGCGAGAAGGCGATCTTGGCGCTCGAGGAGAAGGGCTACGAGAATGTCTACCAGCTCGATGGGGGCATCCTCAACTACTTTGCCGAGTTCCCCGACGGTGGCGCGTTCGAGGGGGAGTGCTTTCTCTTCGACCACCGTGTCGCGGTAGACAGCAAGCTCCAGCCGTCGCAGCAGTATAGCCTCTGCCCCCACTGCGGCGACCCCGCGACCGAGAGCTTCGCGTGTGGGTACTGCAAGGGGGCAGGCCAGGTCTGTGAGGCGTGTGCGGGCAAGCCACACTGTGGTAAGGCGTGCACTAAGAACTGTGCCTACCACCTGCGACGCCTGGCACAGCGGGTCTAGGGCTGGACCAGGAGCTGGTTCATCACCTTGTCCGTGCCCTGGTTCTCCTTAATCTTCTCCGTGGCGATCTTGGTGGCCTTGGCCTTGAGCGCATTGCTAGAGACATGCCCCTTGATATGGACAATCCCGTCCTTGGTGTCGATATCGATCTTGTTCTTGGCATCGTTGAGCTCGGTGTCGGCCGTGATCGCGGTCTTGATGAGGGGCGTGACTTCGAGGGCTCCGGTGACGTTCTGCCCCGCGCCCTTGGCGATCTCCCCAGCGCTATTGGCCATCTTGGCGGCGTTCTCACCCGCCTTCTCGGTCTCCGCCGACGCAGACTGTTTCGCGATCTCGGTGTCCTTGGACATGCCCTCTCCGGTGTTCTTACAGCCCGAGACCATGCCAAGCGTGAGCAGTGCGAGCGTTGCGCCGATGCTGTGGCGCAGGATGTTTTCCGTGTGAATCATAGGGGTGATTCTCCTTTTCTGTGACGCTCTATATCCCAATAACCTCCCAAGGTTCCCTGGAATTTAGCGTGTGCTGAGTCCCTGAGAACAAGTCTCTGGGCTTAAGAGGGCGACGGCTCCCTGCGGAGCCAAGCGAATCTCGTGGCGACGAAGGTCGCCGTCGCCCTTTCAAGCCCGGACACTCGTTGTCCGGTTACTCGTTGTCTGGGGGTCGTGTGGTTCCGGTGGCGGTAGAATAAGAGCACTATGCGCCAAGCTCCCCCCCGTGTCACCGCTCCGCCAGAGAGCTTCTTCCTGGGGTTTCGGCCCGACGACCAAGAGCCCGCGCGGCGCTTCTACCGCAAGCACGTCGACCTCAAGGGGCTCCATATCGCGGCGGCGGCGGTCGTGGACGATGCCGCGCTGGTGCGGACGCACTTTCTGGTCTCGCACCTGCTGGCGGGACGCGCCGATGTTCTGGAGACCATGGCACGCGTTGGGACGCGGCTGATCGTGATCGGCAAGGACCAGGTCTACACCGACATGCCTGAGTACCGCAACGCGCCCAACCCCGCCTACCTCAACGAGCGGGTGCGCGGAACGGGTGGGCTGGATGTGACGAGCTTTGGGGAGGAGAACCTGCTCAACTTGCCGCTGGACCGCTACGACGATGAGAGTATTGCGGTGCATGAGTTCTGCCACACGGTCGATGCTGCGCTTGCAAAACTCGATCCGGGGTGGCGCGCGCGGCTGCGGCAGACTTTCCAGGGGGCGCTCGACAAGGGGCTCTGGAAAAATACCTACGCGGCCTCCAATCCGGGCGAGTACTGGGGAGAGATCGCGCAGAGCTACTTCGACTGCAACCGGGTCAACAACTGGAACCACGGGCCCATCGGGACCCGCGAGCAGCTGGAAAAGTACGACCCCGACGGCTTTGCGCTCGTCCGGGAGACCTTCCGGCTCACGGGGGGCGACGACTGGCGCTACACGCCCGTGCGCCGGCAGCCGTCGGTGATCGCGCCGCCCGCCAAGCTTGGGTTCCGCCCGGAGTTTACGAAGTTCACCCTAGCGCGGGAGTTTCCCGTGGTGGGGGTGGCCAAGACCCGCGACTCCGCACTCCTCAAGGCCAACGACACGATCCGCAAGCTCTTCGCCTACCGCCACGATATCCTCAAGGCCCTGATCCAGGCAGGTATCTCGCTGGCGGTCTTGCCCAAGGGCTACACGCGCACCGCGCCCGACCCGCGCCAGCTAGCGATCTCCCAGGAGCAGCTCTCCGACCTTGTGGGCCTCTTCGCCCGCGCGCTCTACACCACCACCGCGACCCGCCCCGTGGACCCCGAGTTCGAGGCTCGCCGCGATAAGCAGCAGTACGAGCTCCGGGTGAAGCGCCTCGATATCACCTTTGACAACCGCCTCAAGGCCCTCTACGGCGATCAGCGTCTGGAGCGGTGGGTTTCTGGAGTGGAGGCCTACTTCGACACCAAGAAGCGGGGGAGCCGTGAGGCGCTCAAGGCGACCGACCCGGCTCTGTTTGCCCTTGTCCTAGAGACCTTCGCCTACGCCGACCACCCGGACTGGCGCTTCTCGTAGCGGACGACGTGGAGCCAGCCAAAGACGGTGCGCTCATCGACCCGCTGAAAGCCCGCCGCTTCGTAGAGGGCTCGGAGCTTAGGACGGTCCGCGCGGCAGTCGAGCTTGAGGTAGGGGACACCCGCCGCCACGGTTTCTGCCTCGGCTTGGCGCAGTAGCGCCTGCGACACCCCACGCCCCGCCGCCCGCCGCGCCACGGCGACCCTGTGGACATAGAGCGCCGCACCAGGGGCATCCTCCGGCCAGAAGTCTTCGTCGGTGGCGGCGACCAGCATCGTCCCCACGGGATCGGAGCCGTCCCAGGCCAGCCAGAGCTCACCGCGCTCGGCGTTGGGGACCATGCTCTCGGGCGTAAACCACTCGGGCTCCCAGTTCTTCTGCCCAATCGCCACAAGCCACTCCGAGACCTCCAACAAGATCGCCGCCGCCAGCGGTGCCTCGTCCACGGTTGCGCGTGCCACCCGAAACTCACTCATGAGACGGATAGTACCCGGCTCTTGTGCAAACGGGAAGCGCTCTGCGATACTGTGTCTAGGATAACTCTGATGTCTGGCTACACCCACCGTCTCTATAAACAGCACCTCGCTTGCTTTGCCTGCCGCAAGGTCTGGCGTCAGGAGCGGCTCGACTCCGAGAGTGCGCCCCTCTGCCCCGACTGCCACCAGCCCCTCACGGACATGGGCAAGGACTTCAAAGCCCCGCGCCGCAACGCCACCGCGCAGTGGGCCAAGGCCGAGGCGCTTGTCAAGAACGGGATTCGCTTTAGCTCATTGGGAACGTCTGGCACGATTCCTCAGCGCCTCAATGAAGTCGAGGCATTTGTCGAGGCCCGGGCACAGTCCGCGGCGGAGCAAGCCGCCGCGAGTGAGCGGTACGAGCGTCAGCGCGCCAAGGAGCAGCGCCTCGCTGAGGTCTGGGATCGCCGTGAGCAGCAGCGGGTGCGGCAGTACCAGAAGAAGCTGTCTCGTCCTGCCGATTAGAACGGTGGGACTGGAGAGATTCCAGCTATGCCTCAGGATTTGGCTTTGGAGGTAAGGGGGGGAAGTTCTCGGCAAATTGTTGCACCAGGTGCTCCGCTTTTTCTCGGGAGTCCTCGGAATCGTCTGTCGGAAAGGACCTTAAGGTTCGCGGAAAGCCGCCTTCCCGAATCTTCCGCAGTGCCTTTGGCTCATAGATGACTTTGGCTCGCCAGTTCGTAAGCCAGCTTGGCCGCATCACCATAGCAACCAGGCGTGGGCTTCCGCGGTGTTTTCCCACCACACGAATCTTCGTAAGCTCGGCGTCCCAGTTAACACCGACCACATAGACCTTCGTTCCGGGCGAAAAATGCTTCGTGCCGATCTGCACCCACTCCCCTTGGTTGGGGCCGTAGTAGATAGCCTCACGGACGTTTGCTACGACGCACCACTGTGGTGGCTCGCCAGTTTGGTCTTCCATTGATACTCCACTTCAAGACGTTATGATCTCACCGCCTGAACGGCGTTGAGAAACCACTGTGCCAGCTCATCTCCATGGTCCCAAAAATCATCCGCGAGGGCTTTCTGGACATGGGGAAGCTCTAATACTCCGGGAAGCCAGGGGCACTCACGGCAGAGATACTTTAAGCTGGCTGTTGCCTTGGGTGCGCAGACCCCACTCCAGAGCCGCTCCCGTGCGCGTGGCTCAAAGTCGGGGTCGCAGAGGAAGGCCATCACGAGAAGCTGGGGGGAGACCCAGCTCTCCCGATCCACCGCTTCCCAGAGAGCCAGGAGCGTCTTTGGTGTCCGAACTCCCAGCCAGACCGCGCAGGCTCCCACGAGATGGGGACGGTACATCTTCCCCGCCAACAAGGCCAAGACCTCGGCTTCGGAGTCCTTGCTCTTTGCCACACAGCGCCGCACAATCTCAACGGACCACGCTGGCTCGGCAAACCCCAGGAGCAAGTTACAAGGCGAGCGCAGCCAGGTCGCGGTCAGGTAGCCGCGAAAGGCCGGCTCAAACGACCGATACCCACCACGCCGCGCCTGCTCCCGTGCCTGACGATTGACCTGCCGAATCACTGCCAGCCGGTGTAGGTAATCTCGCATAACAGAGAAGATTTGACCTATTCGCTTTTAGGATTGGCGAAAGAAACGCTCTTGCATGGGTTCAATATCCTCGGGATACCACTGGTTTCCAACCTCAGGATTCGTGATCGTGCCGGAGAACCAGCCAACCAAAAGCTCATGCCATCTGACACTTAAAAACACATGGCTACCTTCGCTGAAGCCATTGTCAAAATTGATGAGAGTCCATTGATCTGGTGAACCTTTTGTGCTCCAGGCAAACTGACTATTTCCGTCGTCGTGCCCACACGCAAGTAGCCCTCCGCGTTCGGGATAAATCACAAATTTTTCTTCCTCCCAAAACTCAGTAACAATGCTCCAGAACTCTCCCGAACGCTTACAAACATCAACAATCTCTCGTGGGTGCCGCAGGCGAATCCACTCCCCAAAAAATCCATCACCGTAAGTCTGGATGATCTGTTTGTAATCCGACGGAAACGCACACCCCAGCGCCGCTTCATACCGCGCCCATTCCTCCGCCGAGGGCACATTTTTCGGCTCCACAGGCGGCGGAACCAATTGAATCAAATCTTCAATCATCTTTGTTCTCTATGGCCGAAGGCCTTCCCAGCCGTAGGCTCGTTGACGCCCCGCTCCAACCGGGGCGACCTAATCCAACCGGGGCGACCTACTTCGTTGCGCGTTTTTGCAGCCGTTGCAGCGCGATCAGCGCCTCGACCGGGGAGAGCGTGTTGATATCCAGCCCGCGCAGCTCCTCCACCACCGGGTGCTCCTCGGCCTCAAAGAGCGTCATCTGGAGCTTCTGTGCCTTGGGCGCGACACTGACACCACCGAGCGTATCGCGCCGCTTGGAGCCGTCGCGCTCCAGGTCGCTCAGAATCTCTTTCGAGCGCTCGATCACGGTGGGGGGCAGGCCGGCCATGCGGCCTACTTGGATGCCGTAGCTCTTGTCCGTGCCGCCGGGGAGGACTTTTCGGAGCCAGATAATCCGGTCGTTGGTCTCTTTTACCGCGATCCGGTAGTTCTTCACGTTGGGGAGCTGCTTTTCGAGCTCATTGAGCAGGTGGTAGTGGGTCGCAAAGAGAGTCTTGCAGCCGCGTGCCGCCAGAAACTCCGCGACCGCCCAGGCAATCGAGACCCCATCAAACGTGCTCGTGCCGCGCCCGATCTCATCGAGGATCACCAGGCTGCGCTCAGTGGCATTATTGAGAATCTCCGCGGTCTCGGTCATCTCCACCATGAAGGTCGATTGCCCGGCGGCGAGGTCATCGTGCGCCCCGACACGGGTGAAGATGCGGTCCACCAGCCCGACCCGCACGGAGTCCGCGGGGACAAAGCTCCCGACCTGGGCTAGCAAGACAATCAGCGCGACTTGCCGCAGCACCGTGGACTTACCGGCGGAGTTGGGGCCCGTGATGATGTGCACCTGCTGCTGGTCGGTGTCGAGATACGTGTCGTTGGGGATAAAGTTCGCCGCCGAGCCCATCAGCCGCTCGACCACCGGGTGCCGCCCGCCCTTGATCTCCAGTGCATCGCCGGTATCCACGACGGGCCGGACAAAGCGGTTGTTCTGCGCGACTTCCGCTAGCGCCGCGACTACGTCTAGCTTGGCGACTGCCTGCGCCACCGCCAGCACGGGGCCAGTGAACTCCTGCGCCACATAGTCCCGCACCGAGACAAAGAGATCGTACTCCAGGGAGTTGATGCGCTCCTCGGCCCCGAGCACCTTGGACTCCATCTCCTTGAGCTCGGGGGTGATGTAGCGCTCGCCGGTCGCGGTGGTCTGCTTGCGGATGTAGTCTTTCGGGACATAGGCCAGGTTTGCCTTGGTCACCTCGATAAAGTAGCCAAACACCGAGTTAAAGCCCACCTTCAGGCTCTTGATCCCCGTCTTCTCCCGCTCATCGGCCTCCAGAGTTGCGATCCAGCTCTTGCCGCCCCGGACAATCTGCCGCAGCTCGTCGAGGTTCTCGTCGTAGCCGTCCTTGATGAGGTTGCCCTCGCGCACCGTCAGCGGCGGCTCATCGGCGATGGCAGACGTCAGAAGCTCGGTGAGCGCGGGCAGGCCATCGAGTGCGCTTGCCAAAGCCTGAATTGCCGGGTGCTCGATCTGGAGCGCCTGCGCCGCGACCTCAGGGATGCGCTCTAGTGACTGGCGTAGCGCGACAAGATCGCGGGCGTTGGCCGCGCCGGTCGAGAGGCGGGCCATGAGCCGCTCTAGGTCGGCGATCCCGCGGAGCGTGTCGCGCACATCGCCGCGGGGCAGGGCATCGTCGTAGAAGGCCTCGACCGCATCGAGCCGTGCATTGATCTTCTCCACCGAGAGCAGGGGGGCATCGAGCCACTTCTTGAGCATGCGCCCGCCCATCGATGTCCGCGTCTCATCGAGCACGGCGAGGAGCGACTTGCTGCGGGCGCTGTCGTAGAGGCCCGCCGTCAGCTCTAAATTCCGCCGCGCCGATGCGTCTAAGTACATCGCGTCCTCGGTGGAGTAGGTCGCCAGGGTCCGAATGTGCCCGACCGCGCCCATGTGGGTTGCCTTCAGGTACTCCAGGAGCGCGGCGGCGGCGCTGAGCCCCGCGGAGTAGTCGTCGCAGCCGAAGCCCTTGAGCGTCTGCACCCCGAAGTGCTCCAGCAGCGCCTCGCGCGGCAGGCGGGGGAGCTTGCCCTTCCCGAGCCGCGTCAGGGTCGCCGGGCACGCCGCGGCGATCGCCTCCGCGAGCTCGTCCATGCCCTCGGGCACCAGGCACTCGGCGGGCTGGAGGCGCAGGATCTCCTCGACCACCTTGGCGATTCCCTCGTCCTCCCCGACCTCCGTGATCAGAAACTCACCGGTCGAGACATCCACCACTCCAATCCCGTTCACCGGCTTGGAGAGAATCGCCGCGACTAAGTAGTTGTTGCTCTTGGCATCGAGCAGCGCATCCTCAACCAGCGTCCCCGGTGTCACGACTCTCGTCACGGCGCGCTTTACCAGTCCCTTGGCCTGCTTCGGGTCCTCGATCTGATCGCAGATCGCGACCTTGAAGCCCTTCTGCACCAGCCGTGCCATGTAGCGCTCCAGCGCGTGGTGGGGAACGCCCGCCATCGGGTACTTGCCGTCGTAGCCCTGCACCTCGCGCCCCGTGAGCGTGATCTCCAGCTCCCGCGCGATCAGCTCGGCATCGTCGCCGTACGCCTCGAAGAAGTCTCCCACCCGCATAAAGAGCACACAGTCGGGACGCTCCAGCTTCATGGTCACGTAGAGTCGGAGCATCGGGGTCAGTTTTTCCAGGGGGATGTCAGGGGTCGGCATGTTATCTATAACCTCGTTTTTGGGTGCTTGTAGAGGGAAATCGGCTGTTTCTGTAGCTGGTTTGCGGTGCTACTGTAGCAACCCTACAGCTACTTGGCAGGAAAACGGGGCAAATCATGGCCCATTGTACCAACTAACTACCCTCTGGCTTTCCGTCCACCAGCTCGTCCATCACCACGGCCACAACGTCGGTGGAGCTCTGCAGCGCGTGGGCATAGACCCGCATGGTGACTCCCGGATTGGCGTGGCCGAGGCTCTTGGATACAACCGGCACCGGGACGCCCTCATGCAGGAGCAGGCTGGCGTAGGCGTGGCGCAAGTGATGGAGCGTGATGCCCTCGATGCCATGCACCTTCAAGTGGTGTGCTGTGGCCGCCGCCACGCTGGAGTAGCGCAAGGGCGCTCCCGTGGGCGTCGTGAAGACCAAGCCGAAGGGATTGGACCACGCTTCACCCGCCGCGCCTTTGTGGCCCTCCTGCTCGATCCGGCGAGCCTCCAGCGCCGCGACCAGGAAGCGGGGCATGGCGCACTGGCGCACACTACTCTTGCTCTTGGGCTTGCGAAGCACTGCCGCGCCCTTGGCCGCGCCTTCTGCGCGCCCCAGGGAGTAGCGCACGTGCAAGATGCCAGCCGCCAGGTCGATGTCCTCCCAGCGAAGCCCGAGGCACTCTCCGATCCGCAGGCCACAGCCCAGCAGGACAGCTACAATCGGGTAATAGTCGATCTTGGCCGTGTGCCCCTTGGCGTAGCCGCGGGGGATGGGCGTCTGCATCGCCGTGAGGATGCCTCGAATGTCATCTCGGCTGAGGTCCTTGGGCTTGCGTGGCGTGACCTTGGGCGCCGTGGTCAGCTCGACCGGGTTGCGGGGCAGCCAGTCGTAGCGCACTGCCAGAGCACACGAGCGAAAGAGAACGCCTCGGGCCACCTGAGCCGAGCGGGTCTGCCCCAGCTTGCGGAGCCACACGCTCACGGCGTGAATGGTGAGGTTTGCCAGCTTGACCTTACCCAGGTGGGGGGTGATGTACAGGCGAATGTGCATCTCGGCAACTTGGTAGGTGTGGGGTGCCCAGCCCGCCTTCTTCTCGGCCAGGTACTCCGCGCAGAGCTGCTCCACCGTGATGTCCTTGCGCGCCTCGGGAAGCAGGCTGTTTGCCTGAGCCTGGAGCTCCTGGAGCTTCTGGGCGGCAAGGGCTCGCGTCTTGGCGTAGCGCACCTTCCTGCCCTCGGGAGTGCTGATCGCCGCCACCCACAGACCATCTTTTCGCTGGTAGATCGAGCCCTCGTTTTGGCCTCGCTTTTTTGCCACTTCCCTAACTCCTTGGAGGTTTCCTGTGCCTTATATTGAGTCTCACCAAGAGCTCGGTCGTCACCCTAAGACTAAGCGCTTGGCCCGTCTTCTGTCCGTCTCGCTGCCCTGCGCCGTTGGTCACCTCCAGTTCCTCTGGTGGTGGGCAATGGACTACGCCCAAGATGGCGACCTCACCAAGTTCGATGCCTTCGATATCGCCGATGCGGCTGGATGGGAAGGCAATCCGCAGGTGTTTCTTGATGCCCTGATCCAGTGCGGCATAGGCGACGGAGCGGGCTTTGTAGAGCACGACCAGTACGGCACGATGTGGCTCCATGACTGGAACCAGTACGGAGGAAAGCTCTTTGAAGAGCGCCGCAAAAATGCCCAGCGCGTGGCCTCACATCGCTCAAAACAGGTCACCGAAAAGGCTCCCCGTGGTGAGGGAAATGATACCCCGCCGTTACGTAATGCGCACGTAACGCGTACGTCACCCGTTACCCTTAAGGAGAGGAGAGGAGAGGAGAGTGTAGAGAAGCCTGCGGCTTCTACGCGCGAGGACGCGCCAGCCGCCGCCGATGCCCAACCACCCAAGACCGTCTTCGACCCCTCGAAGCCCTTGCCTGTCGTCGTGGAGAACTTCCTGAGCCACATGCCTGACCCGCCTCTCTGGAGGTCGTGGCTGCTCGATGAGCTCACGGGCCGAGAGTTCCACTCCCTGGAGCGCTACGCCCTAGGAGTGCTGCGCGAGAAGAAGCAACAAGGCGGACTTCCACCATCTCCGCCCCGGCGAAGCTCCGAAGCTCCACCACAGAGACAACGGCGAATGACCCACGAGGAGGCCGTGCTCGATTCACGGCGACTGCTGACAGAACTTTTGACCGAAGGAGACGGCTTTGAATAACCTAGCAACTACCCGCAGCACGGGCTTTACTCGCGTTGGAGACACCCAGATCGGCCCTGGAATCAGCCCTGCTCGCAAGAGTGCCGAAATCAAGTACCCGGAGCACATCGAGACTTTCCTGTCGCTGATTCGCACCCGTTTCGCCCAGGCCAAGGACGCCCCGGAGTTCGACAAAAACGATGTCCGGGTCTACGTGAAGCTGATCCTGCCACTCACGCCGCCTCAGTGCCGCGACCTGATCGACAAGCTCCGTGCAGACCATCTCTGGCGTCCCAGCCCCGCCACTGTCCGCGAGGCCATCGACGAGCTGCTCGACACCTCGCAGCCCATTGCCGCCGATCTTGCCATTCGCACGATCACCATGAGCCCACAGACGGCCGCCGCTATCCTAGCTGACCCCAATGCCAGCCCGGAGAACCAAGCCATCGCTCGCAAGGTCCTGGGGGAGTTCCCCGCGCTTCCCAGCACGGGGGAGGGGCCAGGTCGAAGCCGGGCGCGCGAGATCCTCAACAACCTGCGCCAGCGCTCGGGACTTCCGCCCAAAGAGAGCATGGCTGCCACGGCAAAGTATTCGGCACCGAATAACCATGGGAATTGACAAGATGGCAATAACCGCATACAATTCGCCTAACAATATCGGCCACCATGCCGAACGGTCAGCATCGAGCCTCCGAGCAGACTTGCCGCCTCAGATGCCCGCCGCCCTCTCGCCCGAGCAGGGGATGACCAGCGACTTTGCTGGTTCAAGCTCACAGGCGCAAAGCACCGGCAATACCGGGGCAGGGGCCACCGCTTTCTCTCTTTCTCCAATTTCGCCCTCTATTGAGGCCGCGAGCATTACTCTCCGCTCCCGCCGAGTCGCCCCCCTTGCCCTTGTCTCCTCCCGTCGCCGTGCGCGCTTGCGCTACGAGGACCGCAACGGCCACTTGGTTCGCATCCACCCTGACGGAAGCACCTCGCCCGTTGGGATCGAGTGCGACCGCTACGAGGGAGCCTTCACCGTTGCTGTTCAGCAGGCCACCGGGCTCATCAAGGGCGGCAAGACGCTTCCCCTGGACGCGATCACCGTGCTGCTCACCCGCATCGTGGTGCACATGGGCGAGAAAGAGCGCTCCTGCCGCTTGTATCGTCTGCCTGTCGTGCTGGCCTTGATCGGCTGCCCAGATGCCTCTGGCGTCGCGCCTGAAGAGGAGGCGATCGCTCGAAGGGCCAACAAGACCGAGCGAGCCATAGCTGCTGCGATCCGCTCTCTCTGCCTTGATGGCGGGGAGATGAAGAGCCTGGCTCGGCGTCAAGCTGGCATCGAGGTGCGCGAGATCCGAACGACGAAGGGAGGCAAGTAAGTGGCCTCAAAGTCGGGAAACCCCATGCTAGAGGTTGAAGCAGGGAAACCCCATGCTACGGCTCGCTGCGGAGCTCTAACGAAAGCGGGCGCTCCCTGTACTAAGGCTGCTGGGTGGCGAACAGATCACCCTGGATCAGGTCGGTGCTACCTGCATGGTGGGGCAGGGGGCCGGCCGATCGAGCATGGGCGGTACAGTCGCTACAGCATCATCACCAGCGCCGAGGCAAGGCGGCTTAGGGAGCACTTCGAGGCAGATCCCGACCCGCTGAACCTGCTGCCCGAGGTGATCGAGCTGAGAGTGCGCATCGCGGACTTCTGCAACCGCTACGATGAGTTCTCGACCGCCCTCCTGGGCTGGCATGGGAGCTGGAGCGGGGACTGGAGTCAGGCGGTCGAGAGCTGGGAAGAAGACTACGCCAACTGGCACGCTAAGTATGTCGAGCTGATCGAGCGGGTACAGGACCTACGAAAAAACGATCGGACGCTGGCAAACCTGGGCGACCCACCCGCGCCACCTGACCCGGGCGATATGCTCCAGAGGCCGCGCAAGATCGTCGATATCTTGCAGGCAGGGCAGTTTCTCGGCCTGGCCGGGACGATGGTAGACCGGATCAAGCGGCGCGAGGAGGAGAAGGGCTTCACCCTTCAGGACATCGACGCGATCATCAAGCAGCATGGCGTGGAGTTCGTGGCGGCTCTCCGGGAAGTTTTAGGGGACAACGATGAGCTGCGAGAGCAGATTCTCACTGCGGTCGCTGATCGGTGGGATATCATCCCCATCGCTAAAGCCGCAAAAGGCAAGTAACCCGGCCTCAGAGGTCTTGCGGGGGAGGCTGCAAAAGGCCAACCCCATCACGCTCTTCGACCTGTGGATTCAGGTCAAGGATGGCCCCCCGATCAACCTGGGAGCCAACCTCAACGAGCCGCAGAAGATCGCGCTGGACTATTTGGCACCGGGCTGGAGAGAGGGGGACTACACCCTAGCCCGCGGTGCTCGCCTGACGTTCCTCAAGGGGCGACAGGAGGGCATGACCACGCTGATCCTGGCGCTTTGCTTTTGTCACGTGTGCAACGTGAGCGACCAGAACGCGGTCTTCATCGCCGACGATGCCTCGAACTCAGAGACAGCCTTCGGAAAGATCGCTTACTTCTGGGAGCATCTGCCCGAAGAGAAGCGCCCCAAGCGTAAGTACTCCTCCCGCAAGGAGCTGGTTCTCGCCAGCAACGACTCTACCTTCCGCATCCTGACGGCAGGGGCGGGGCGCGTGGGGCAGTCGCGTACCATCCATATCCTGCACTGCTCGGAGGTATCCAACTGGCCTAATGCGGTCGAGACGACGCCGGGCTTGCTGCAGTCGATCCCCAGCTCTGGATTCATCGCCTTCGAGACGACGGCCAAGGGCGACGGAGAGTACGACGAGCAGACCAACGAGTATCTCGGTGGCAAGGGCGCTTTCTTTGCGGTCGAGTACAAGCGGGCGAAGGCAGGCAAGAACGGCTATACGGCCATCTTCCTCCCCTGGCACAAGATGCGGGAGTACCGCCGCACTCCGCCAGAGTGGTACACGCAGGAAAATCTTGTCAGCATCGAGGACAACGCCGACGAAGCGCCCGTAGAAAGACGTCGCCTCTATGCGCGCTTTGGCGATGAGCGCTCCCTGGTCATCCGCTTCGGGCTGGACCTGCATCAGCTTTGGTGGCGTCGGTGCAAGATCGAAGAGCCAGGCATGGGGCTTCTCATGTTCCGGCAAGAGTATCCCTGCGACGAGGAGGAAGCCTTCGCCGTCAGCGGCCAGCGCTTCGTCCCGCTCTTCGACACCCAGCCAGGCGGAATGCACGTTGTCCCGTACCGGAGCCTGGAAGAGCTGACAGAGCTCTATGGGGCACCGGATGAGATTGTTGGTGGCTACGACTGGGGAAAATCCAGTCCCTACGCCTTTGAGCTGATTGCTCGGTGGAACTCTGGGATAAGGCGGCGCGAGATCCTCGACGAGTGCGGAGGCCCAAACAAGACCGAAGAAGAGCACGCTGCCGAGATCATCAAGGTGCTAGAAGGGCGTGGCCTCAAACCTCACCAGGTTCCCATCTTTTGTGACCCGAGCATCTTTGGGAGCGAAAACGAGAAGCGGCGCACGGGTGAGTACATCGAAGACAAGCTCAAGCGAGGTGGCCTGAAGATCTACCGAGCTATCAACGACCGAGCGACGACTCACCCAGGCGTGCGCGACCTGGTGAACACTCCCGGCAGGCTGGCGATTCAGGTGCAGTGCCAGGGGCTTATTACGAGCCTTGCTTCACTGGAGACCGATCCCAAGAACCCAGAGTTCTGGGTCGAGGGTGGCAAAGACCACTACCCCGATGCGGGCGTGCGCTATGGCTGCCAGAGCGAGATTCCCGAGGAACAAAACAAGGTCGTAGGAATCAACCCCGCAGCTATTCTTTCGGGCTCTGGAAAAGTTGGGGGGCTTCCGATCGGAAATCTACCACGGCGCAGCGCTTCCCTGTTTTGACACCTTTTAGACTCTTTGACACGCCGCCCGACTCTTTGACACAACGACTATGGCAACAACGCACCACTCTAAAACCCAGCCCAGAGAAGGCGGTCGATTTGTGTCAAAGACCACGGGCGAAGCTACCAAGCTCGGCACAAGCGCCGCCCCCAAGTCCAGCACTACTGCTGATGTGCCCACGAAGCAGGTCGGCACGAAGACAAACGCTACCGCGGACTGGACCACCCTAAACGGGAAGCCGGGCGCGCTCTCCTCGACCGGCTACATTGGGCCCAGTGCCTTCACGCCCGAGGCAGCGCCGGATATGTTTGGGCGCTTTTCTCGCCCCGGCTACTTCAACGGATACGCCTCCTACCTGGGGATCGTGCCGCGCCGTGGCTGGGACGAGCAGACCCAGCACTGGATCGGGCAGAGCTCCGGGATGCCGCTGCGCTCGGTCGAGCAGTGGGCACAGTCGGCTCCCCTGGTGCTTCTGCGCCTGCTTGCCTACCTGCACCCGCTGGCAAGCCAGGCGGTGGGCAATAACCTCGACCTAGCCTTCGCCCCCGAGGACGTGAGCATCGTTGCCGTCGAGCTCGTGACGCGCTCCGATGGCACTACGACGGAGAAGGTCTCCAGCGAGGGGACTGCAGTTCTCACAGCGCTCTGGGACAAGCTGGCCCCCGAGCTAGGTAAAGAGCGCGGCCTGATGCGCTCCTGTGGCCTGCGCCTGATGGACTGTGGCCTGGCGATGCTGGAGGGAGTGCCTGACGAAAACCCTCGAAACGGCCTCAAAGACATCTACACGATCGACCCGCTCACCATCCGCTTCCGCGACACGGACGAAGGTAGGCTGATCGAGCAGACGCAGTTCGGCTATGGGATTCCCTCCCAGCTCCCGCGCGAGCGCATTGCCTATGCCGCGCTCGATGGCGACTCCGACAACCCGTATGGCGAGCCGCTGTTTAAGGCCTTCCTCGCCGAGGCGCTGGCCGATGTGCGTGAGCAGAAGAACCTGGGCGATCTGATGCACTCGGTTGTTTGGCCCCGGCTCTTCTTCAGCTTCCCGTTTGAGCAGGTGGTCGAGTACGCCCGCACTACTCCCGAGGTCTTAGTTGGGGCGGGTGGGCTCGGTGCCGATGGCAATGCCATTGACCTATCTCCCACCCAGTACGCCTTTACCCAGATGGAGCTCTTTAAGAAGAGCATCCAGGCGCTTGCTGCCGACGATCAGCTCTTTGGCATCAAGGGGGGAGACGCAAAGACCCTGACCCTGGCTGAGGGGCTTGCCGCGCTCGATCCGATCTTCCAGCGCCGTGCTTTGCGCATCGCGTCCTCCCTGCGCCACCCGGCAACTCTCCTCAACATCCAGATGGGAGGCACGCAAGGCCTGGGGGACACCAACTGGCGTGTCTATGCCACGCAGCTGCGATCTCTGCGTGCTTCGGGGGCTGCTCCCGTGCTGCAGATCGCAAACCTGCACCTGCGGCTGATGGGGCTCAACCTGGTTGCGCGGCTGAAGGCAGAGCCGATCCGCACCACCGAGAAGCTCACGGACGCACAGGCCGACCAGACAAGCATCGCCAACGCGATCACCAAGCGGGATCAGGGCTGGATCACCCAGGAAGAGGCCAGCATCGAGGTCACCGGCAGTGGTCCTGTTGGAGATGCCCCCGCCCCCATCGCTTCCGTAGCCATCCCGCCGAGCAATAGTTCTTCGCCGAGCAACAACCAGCCGACCAAGGAAAAGTCATGACGAAACCCGCTACCCCTTCAAAACCCCCGGTTCCTCCCGCAAATCGCCTGCTCGCCATCTCGCTGGCGCTGGAGGCACTTTCTGGACCGCTGGCGCTCTGGCAGCCCGCGTGCAACGCCCTGATGCAGCGCCTAGCTTCGGGTCAGACCACAGGCGAGACCGTTGCTTTTTGGAACGACGACGAGGACGAAGACGAGCCCGAGAGCGGCTACGAGGTCTTTGGGCAGGTTGCTCTGATCCCTGTGTCGGGCGTGCTGCTCCCTACGAGCTCGTGGTGGATGCGCTATCTGGGCTTTCGCTCGACCCCGGAGATTGCCGAGGCGATCAAGCGCGCCCAGGCCGATGCCAACATCAAGACCATCTTGCTCAAGATCGAGAGCCCTGGCGGCGCTGTGCAGGGAATCGCGGAGCTGGCTGACACGGTGAAGGCTTGCGATAAGCGGATCATCGCCTACACCGGGGGAGTCTGCGCTTCTGCCGCGCTCTGGGTGGCCAGCCAGTGCGATAAGGTCTACGCCTCGCGCCTGGCTGATGTAGGTTGCATTGGCACGCTCCGGGTAGTCTCCGACTGGAGCCAGTACTACAAGGCGATGGGCGTGACGGTCAATGCGATCACCAGCACCGGCGCGGAGAGCTTCAAGGGCATGGGGGTCAATGGAACCCCGCTGACCGATGAGCAGAAAGCCGACCTCAAGCGCAACTGCGACGAAAGCCAGGTGCACTTCACCCAGGCGATCGCCGATGGCTTCTTCGGTGGGGACTTGGCAAAGGCGCAGGCCATCGCCACCGGCCAGGTCTGGGTCGGTCCAGCCGCCAAGGCGCAGGGCATCGCCCACGAGATCGTGCTGGACACCTTCGACACCTGGCTGCAGAAGCTCTCGGACGATCCCGACGCCGAGCTCGATGAAGACGGTGGGACGGACGCGACCAAGACAGACGACGATGATACGACCTCTGATGAGGACGACGATATGCCTGGTTCACGCCGGGCAGAACTAGCCAGAAGCGGTGATAACACCGGCAATGGTAAGACCGCCGCGCAAACCCAACCAGGTAGCGGCAAGCGGAATGAAGACCCGCAGGAGAACGAAATGGACGAAAAGACACAAGATAGTCTTGCTTCTAAAATCGTTGCCGGGCTATCTGGCCTGTTTAAAAGCAACGGCGCAAAGGAAGCAGCAACAACCCCGCCCGCAGATCCGCTTGCGGAGCGGAAGGACGCGCTCAAGAAGAGCATGGTCGCCGCGCTCGGGCAGGGACACCCCCAGCTCACCGCGCTTGCGGGCAATGTCGATGCGATCACCGAGGAGGGCGCTCTCACCGCTCTGGAGGCCGCCTGGACCATTGCCACCCCGGAGGCCCTGAAGCAGACCACCCGCGCCAGTCACAGCCAGCGCCTCGATGACCCAAGCACGGCCGTCGATCCGGTGCGCCAGCAGGAGGCTGGGATGACTGCCCAGCAGAAGGCGGACTACGAGTACACCCTCAATCACACCGATCTGGGGCGGCGTGCAAGGAACGCTCGCAAGGAAGGACGGCTGGGACTCTAAAACCAGCCCAGGAGAAACAACTATGTCAGCACTTATTTACAGCAGTAATGCCTCTAAGCTGGAGCCCGCCTTTGATCCGTCCGAGGCGCGCACCATGGCCGGCCGCTTTATCGCCAGCACGACCTTCGCCAAGGGGACCATCATCGGCCAGATCACTGCCGCAGGTGCAACTCAGGGACAGTTCAAGCCCTACGCCAGCGGCAACACTGACGGCAGCCAGGTGGCGGTCGGAATCGTGACCTACGACTTTGTGACCGACGCCAATGGCAACGTGATCCTAGGGCCAGCCGGTAGCGCCGCCGACCTCGGGCGCGGCAACAACCCTACTGCGGAGTTCTACTACAAGGGCGCTTTCTACCAAACCGAGCTTACCGGCCTCGATGCCACCGCGATTAGCAGCTTCAAGGCTCGCGAGTTTGGCATTACCGGCGTCGGAAACGGAAAGGTGCTCTACATCCCGTAGCTACCGCGAAGGTTGGTACCTTCGCCCAAGCTTAGGTCCCGTAGCTACCGCGAAGGTACCACGCTTTTAAGGCCGCTCCCATTCAGGGAGTAGGCCTTTTGTTTTGACTGGAGCTCCCACGCAGGTTGGTACCTGCGCCAAGCTCCAATTGGTTGGAGACTAACTATGCCAATTACCTACGTTTTTCAGGACAGCTTCACGCTGACCCGCATCTCCCCCGATCTGATCCAGACGGCGGCGATGGATGATCCGATCTTTGATATCTTTCCCCTGCGTCCTCGCAACGCGGCCAAGCTCCGTTGGGCGATCAAGGACAAGTACACCGGCCTGATGGGGCTTCGTGGCCTGGGCGGCGAGCCCTCCCGCGTGAACCGCGTCGGGGAGAAGGTCTACGAGTCCGACCCCGGCGCCTACGGTGAGTTTGAGACCGTGGACGAGACCGAGATGACCAACCGCGGCGCAGGCTTCCCTGCCGGCATGGACATCCCGATCGATATCCGCGACCTGGTGAGCGATGCCCAGTACCATTTGACGGTGCGCCAGGTGAGCCGCATGAAGCAGGTGGCTTGGGCTCTGGCGCTCTCCCAGACCATCACGGTGCTCCTGCCCGGCGGTGGTGTGGGGTGGCAGGAGAGCTACACGGGGCAGACACTCACCCCTGCTACTCCCTGGAGCACGCTGGCGACCTCGACCCCGCTGGCCGATCTGCGCTCCCTGCAGCCCACCTACGGGTTTGGAACGAGCAACAAGTTCAACAGCCAGGCTCGCCTGATTATGAACTCGGTCACCAAGAACTACCTGCTGGGCAACACCAACGCGGCGGACCTTGGCGGCAAGCGTGTCGAGAACGGTGCGACCATCAACGACCTTCCGGGCATCAACCGGATTCTCGTGGCGCAGGATCTTCCTCCCATCGAGGTCTGGGACGATGGCTACATCGACGACGCGGGAGCCTTCCAGCTCTACATCCCCAACGGACGTGCGCTGGTGGTCGGAGCTCGCCCCACGGGTGAGACGCCCGGCGAGTTCCAGCTCACTCGCAACATGAACAACCCCAACGGCGAGCCCGCGCCCTACGCCTTCGTGGACGATCGGACGAAGGGGGACAAGAAGAGCGTCCCGCCACGCATCGATGTGCACCAAGGCTTCAACGGTGGTCCCGTTGTGGAACGCCCCAGCCAGCTCGTTACCCTGGTTGTTGGATAGGAAAGGGCATGCCCTCCGGCTTGAGCACTAAGCCGGAGGGCGACTAAAACGATGAAACTCTACCTTGTCCTGACCGGCATCCTGACCTTTGCCTCGGGAACGACAGCGCTAAAGGGGGCCGTGATCTCCCATGAGCAGCTGGAGACTGAGGCCGCCGATATCGACTTCCTTCTGGGAAACGCAGCCATCGAGCCGCATGACCCCGAGGCAACCTCCTCGGTCGAAACCGACCAGAATATCACCCAAGATGAAACGACTATCCAGCTTCTTCCCGGCATTGCTGTGTATCGGCCTGATGGCCTGCTTCCCGTCCTTATCGAAGGCGAGTCCACCCCCACCTGGTGCGTCCCCGGAGACTTCCAGCGCTATCTCCAGCCAGGAGAACCCGAGACACGAGCCAGCGGTCTTGTGCGAGAAATCCTCGTCGGTAGCTACCGTAGCCCCGCAGACGACGACAACGACGACCCAGCATGCCTGGGAACCTTTATCCCTGACTCGGAGTGGGACGCTGTCGTGGCTGCTGTCCACCGGGAGCGCTTGCAGCTCATTGAGGAAATCGGCTTCGATCCCACCATCGAGCGCCCTGATGAGTCTAAGCCCCGCGGTGAAACTTGGCTGGCAGAGCGCAGTAATTGGGAAACCGAAGTGGTTGGTCTCAAAGAGCACATTGCCAGCCTCGAAGCCCAGCTCGCCGCTTCTGCGCCAGCTCCCGCACCCTCCGCGCTCCCTGAGAACGCTCTGGAGCTGATCCAGGCTGCTGGATCACTGAGCAAGCCCAAGGCTGAGGCGGTTCTAGCGGCGCTGACCAGCACGGCAACGCCCGAGAGCACAGGAGCGCCCGAGAGCTCTACCCCCGCGTAGAGAGCTCTAGAGGAAGAAAGAGGCCAGGGCTGATGTCAGCCCTGGCCTTAGTAATTCGATGGCAAGAAACAACAAACCTGAACCCGGAGAGGAGCGATTAGGACAGTTCGAGCTGTCTTTCTCGCCTGGGCTATAACGCAGCTTGGGAGCTGCGGCACGCCCCACCTCCCCGAGTCCTCCACACGATGCACCTCGTGCGGCACCGGCAATATACACGCCCCTCGCCTCACGTTTCAACGAACAGAAGGCAAACGATGACACTACTCACCTGCACCGAAGAAGAAGCCGAGCAGCAGCTTGGCGACGAGCTGGGCTTCCCCACGGTCCCTTATCCGATACTCCCTGACTGGAGCAAATTCGGCAACTGGTGGCTCTGGCTACGCTCCAAAGTCCGCCTGGTTGAGCCTGCGCCTGACCCCGACCCCTACGAGATCGGCATTGACATCATCAACGCGATGCTCCCGATCCTCTACGGCCCGGCGTACCCCACGTTCCCCCTGCCGTCGCCCACACCGCCGACCCCAGCCGACCCCGAGGCGGAGCTACCAAGCTCCAGCGATCCGGTCGCCATTGTCGAGATCGAGAGCTGGGAGCAGCTCGCGGCGATCCTCCTGGAGGCTGCGGAAGAGGCAGGCTACGACCTCTGGGCTACAGAGTAGAAAGGCCACGGCCATGATCTACGACACATTGGCCTATGCAGGCGCGATGGGGGGCGGTGGGCTGATGTGCGCCGCTCTCCTTGGCCTGCTTGGGCATGGGAGAGAGCGACATCGTGTGTCGCAACTGCCGGGGGGCGCACTCGCTTGCCAGCTACCCCGCTTTGGAGAAAGTAGGAAGCGAGTGGGATACCGTTCTGGTGAGATTCTGTCGGCGCTGGTCGCCCTTATTGTGAGCTGGATGGGGCAACCGTCACAGGTGCTCTATGTCGTCGTCGTCGGGGCGTGCCTGCTCTTTTTGCTGGACTACACGACGGCGCACAAAGCCGCCCGGCTGGCTGGCGAGGCGATCACCACCCGCAAGATTCGGGAGATGACCAGCGCCAAGATCCTCTCGTACTGGATCACCGGCATGGCGTTCTGCTGCATCGGCCTCATGCTCCGGTCGTGGCTCCCGATCACGGGCATCTTCGGCTGGATTGCCTACTGCGAGGCGGTGAGCAACCTGGAGAACCTGCGCAAGATGGCGCTCGCCAGTGGACAGCAAGGGAGCCTCTTCTTCCGTGGCGTCCTCAACCTCGCCAACAAGTTCCTCGGCGAGCTACCCGGCGCACGTGAGGCACTGGGCACGGATGCCACCATCTCCCAGACGACGCAAAGAATCGATTCTTTGACTACCACGAACAAGGCCACGCAAAGAATCGATTCTTTGACGACCACCACGACCCAGACGGACACGACTGTCCATGTCTCGGCACCGACTGAGCAGAAAGCGGGGCTCTCATGAACTGGCTGAAGAACCTCCTCAACGGCCCTTTCGAGACTACCAAGGCCACCGTGCTCCGCGAGATCGACCGGGCCATCGGCAAGCTGGAAAGCGGCGCGACCGTCGCCGTCGTGGTTGAAGAGCTCCGCGAGCGCCTCACTCAGGCGCTGGCCACGGCCAAGCTCCCCGCAGGAGGGGCGATCCTGCTCAACATCGTGCTCGCACAGGTGAACTGGTCTGCTCTCCTGGGCAAGCTCCCCGCCGACGCTCTTGCCGAGCTGAAGCGGATGCGGACTCGGGTGGAAGGAGCCCGGCTGTGAACACTGCACTCCTACCGCTTGCCTGGACGCCTCCCTGCGCCATGCAGCGGGTCATCATCCACTGGTCGGAGGGGCGCAACCTCTCCAACGACACCGACCGCGAGCACTACCACCTCCTGATCGAGCAGGCAGAGGCCGGGCAGGTGCGCGTGATCCGGGGAGATCACTCCATCGCGGACAACGCCAGCACCGGCGACGGGGACTATGCCGCTCACACACGGGACTGCAACACGGGCTCAATCGGCGTCGCCTTGTGCGGCATGATGGGCTGCCAGGAAAGCCCCTTTCAGGCTGGCCCTGCTCCGATCACCCTCGCGCAGTGGCGTCTGCTGGAGCAGGTCGTCGCCGAGCTCTGCCAGCGGTACCGGATTGCTGTCACCCCGGAAACCGTGCTCTGCCACGGCGAGGTACAGCGCAACCTCAATATCCGCCAGCGGGGCAAGTGGGATCCGATGCGCTGGCCATGGGACTTGAGCGTTCCCGGCTCCCAGATCGGCTCACAGTTTCGTATCGCTGTCCAGGGCCGAATCAGTGTGGCCGCCATGTCCAAGGGGGCTACGGCTCCTATTCAGCCTCCTACGCCAACGCGCCGGGTGATCCTGCCCGATAGCTTGGTGATTGACGCTCCTACTGTCCGGGTTGAGGATGGGGAGACGTGGCTTGGTCTGAGGTACATCGCTGATCACTATGGCTGGACGATCAAGACGACGACGACAAACAGCGCCACGGTCGCGATCAGCGGCGTAGATCACACGCTGGAGCTCGATATCGACGGCGGCACAGGCTATGTGCCGGTGCGCCAGGTCGCGGAGCTACTCGGAGCGTCGGTGAGCTGGGACGGGCCTAACAAGACGGTCACGCTGGCCAAGGAGCTCTCCCAGTGAAGCGCGCACACACCCTAGGCACAGACCTGCTCTACAGCTTCTTGATCGTCGCCATCGTATCGGGGTTTACCCTGCTTGCCTTCCGCATGGAGGGATGGATTTAGATGCCAAGCAACCTCTTTGACCTCACCCACGCCAATGCGAGCTGGTTCGGGCGGCGCAACCAAAACGACTACGAGATCTATCTCGATGCCGGCAAGCGCATCAAGTTCGCCTTCACAGGCACGACCTGCCGCATCTTCGCCAAGAGCGACTATGCCGACGGGGTGACCAAGGGGTTTGCGGTCTCGGTCAACGGGGGGGCCTGGACGCTCTACGGCCCGACCACCTTCGGCAGTGGCACGGTCATCGCCAACGTGGCAGAGGGCACGCACACCATCGAGATCGACGGCGACTACAACAACGCCGGAGCGGGCACCCTCAAGCTCCGGCGCTTTGTGGACGGTGGCGCGGTCGAGATCACGGGGGCGGCTCCCAGCGTGCAGTACGCCGCGGGCTTTGGCCGGGTGCGCCACTTTGGCAACACCGACACTGACCCGCTGCGCCAGCTCGCCGGTTGGATGAGCCTCACCGGGAGCGTGCTGAACTTCGATACCTTGGTCTCCGGCCTCAACGCAGGCTCCCAGATCAGGATTCGCACCGCCGACCGCTACCTCTACTGCTACTACACCAGCCGGGGCAACGCTCCCGAGGTCTGTGTGTTCGACGGCCGCACCTCCACCCGGGGCGCGATCCTGGCCTACGGGACGCTGGCAAGCTCGACCGAAGACGCCGTGATGGTCCTCGATACGGGGCTGACCGATGGCGTGGCACGCGACCTGGTGCTCGGCGTGGGGGGCGTGCCTCCTGCCTCAATTGGCACGGAGGGCACTGGACTCCTGACTCTGGGAGCGGACTGGCCCATCGCGGCGAGCCTGGGGACCTCGCTGACCGTAACGGCCAAGCCCAGCGTTCCCGCCTTCAACCAGAGCTCTAAGAGCTGGCCCAACCAGGTCGGCGTGCGCTTTGGCTGGCTCGTGGTGAACTTCGGCGTGGGGGGCTCCTCGCTCTCCGACTACGGTGGTCTGATCAGCGGCGGAGCGCCCAACGCTCTAGGCCGCGACCGTGAAGATGAGGTAGCCACTCTGGGCTCCTCAATCGTCCTGACGAACCACTACGTCAACGATGCCCACGCGGCCTCCCAAGGCGCGGCGATCACCCCCACGATGTTTGGCGGGCAGATGCAGGCGCACCTGACGGCCCTGACCGCCATGCCCTTCGTCCAGAAGGTCTATGCCCTGGGTGGGGAGACGGCCTACGAGAGCGGTCTGCGCTCCACGTGGCTCCCCAAGATCAGCCAGGCGGTGGCGGCGGTCAACACGGCCAACGGCGACACCCGGTGTACCTACCTCAGCACCGATGCCTTCTACGCCTCGGTCGATCTCTACGATGGCGTGCACCCGACGGTCGTTGGGGCCGACCAGATCGCCGACGGTGTGGAGACCGTTCTGCGTGCCACGCTGGACAACACCCCGCCCGCTCTCCTGATCGCCAGCACGGACGAGGGGGGCGTGCAGGTCTCCCTGGGCTTCGATGAGGCGATGGCGAGCGGCTACGACGGCCTCACGGTCAAGATCAACGGAAGCGCCGCCAGCGTGCTCTCCTACGCCTGGAATGGGCAGAAGACCATCTTGACGCTCACGATGGCCCGGGGGATCACGAGCACCGATGTGGTGACCCTGGACTATGCGCCGGGCACTCTGACCGACTTTGCAGGCAATGCCCTGGCCTCATTCACTGGGCATTCGGTATCGAATAATTCCACCGTTAGTGGTGGCGGAGGTTCTGACGTGGCATTTATCGCGACCCCCATGGAGATCTCCTGGGCTGGCAAGTGCAAGTGCTCTGTGATCGAGCTGCGGGCCGGGGACTGTGTGCCCAAGCGTCTGCACCTGACCGATGCCAATGGAGCGCCCGTCTCCGTGGCGACCGGCACTCTGACCGCAAAGTTCGTGCAGGCAGGAGTGGTGAAGGTGCCGAGCCTCACGATCACCACCATCGTCGCCGACGAGGGATTCCTCAACGTGAAGCTCGACACGCGCACGGGCCTCACGGGAGTAGCGAGCTGCGACCTGGTGATCCAGTGGACGGATGGAACGACGGTGCTGCTCTTTGAGGCACCGGTGAGGATTGGATAACGACATGACCACAGAACAACTACGAGCTCTGATCGAGAGCGATCCCGAGGCGCTGGAGCTGGCCCAGGCGGGCAATGACAGCGGGTGTGCAGAGCGCCTCTCGGAGATCGCGCCCAAGGTGATCGGCCCGGATAAGTTCATCCACGGTATGGACCTAGTGTCGGCTTTTGCCGACCCTGCCGTGGGAGCCGAGGCCTGGGCCAAGCTCAAGGCAGCGGCCCCCTCAAATGCTGTCGTGGCCCTCGCCGTCGAGTACATGGGGCCGTCTTCCGTGCGCGGTCTCAACATCGCCGACCAGCGCTCTCTGGCTATGTGCGATCAGCTCCGGCAGCTCGGCGTGTGGAATCAGGCCCAGTGCGATGGCGTGAAGGCGCTCGGCATGGTGGCGCAGACCATCACCGCCGACCAAGTAAGCGAGGCGATGGCACCTGACCGGGCGATGTTCCGCGACGAAGGCGACGCCGATTCGCCTTGGTTTGTACCAGTAGAGGGAGGGGGTGAATAGGATGAAGAAAGTTTACGTGACTCAGGATACTGATGGGTGGACAAGAGTGGTTGTTGTTGGCTCTGGCACGATCACCGTTGAAGATGTAGACAAGGCGCTGAAGAAGCAGGGAGGCGAGTAGTATGGCAAAAGGCACATGGTCTGCACTTGGGACAGTGACCACGGTACTGTCCACCGGGCTCAACTCGCTCGCCAGCAACGCCTCGGCGATCTCCAACTCGTACACGACCTCGGGCTGGATGCTGGCTAGGGTCACCCTCACGATCTCCTACGCTGTCGCGCCGACCGCCAACACGAGCATCGACCTGTTTGCCATCCAGAGTAGCGATGGTGGCACGACCTGGAGCGATGGGAGCGGGAGCGTGACTCCTACCGCGGGTCTCATTAAATCCTTTGGTCTACGGGCCGTGACGGGGGCGCAGGTGCTCGTTGATACCGTGATGATCCCTCCCGGCCCGATCAAGTTCTTGGCGCGGAGCAATGGCGTGGGCCAGACAGCGGCGGCCTCTGGCAACACCATCACCATCGAGACCGTCACGGTGGATATGACCTAGCCATGATGCGCATTCCTGACATCTTGGGGCCGATCAACACGCTCGTGCCGCTCAACCGCAGCCACTGGCTCAACGAGAAGCGCTTGGCCTGGTGGCTCTCCCTGCCCAGCCAGAGCGGCGGCAGAGAGTTTCGAGATCTGTGCGGCCTCAACAACGCCACGCTGACGAACATGGGCAACACGAGCAACGGCTGGCGGTTTGACACTCCCCGGCCTGGTGCTCTTGGCCCTGCCATCCTCTGTGATGGGAGCGCGGGGTATCTCTCTGTAGGCTCTCCTGCCGCCCTTAAATTGCAGCCGCCCTTCACAATCGCGGCATGGATTCGCACCCCACACAGCGCCGATTACAATTGCGCGATTGCCAATACGACCGCGTTTAATAACAACGCGACATCGTACTCAATCGTAGTGCAGGCAAACGGCTCTGTGTACGCAGATAGGGGGTCGTCGGGGCCGGTTTCTAGCGCAGCCGGGGTGATTCCGGCAAATACCTGGTGTAGAGTCGCGGTTGTCTACGATACGAGTGCGACAACGATCTATGTCAACGGTCAGCAGGTTGCGACCGGTGCGGCGGCTCCTACCCTTTCGTACTCTGGCAGTTTGCAGCTGGGAGCCTACGTGGCAGGCGGCGGCAGGTTCAACGGCCTTATCGACGATCTATCGGTCTTAGGGCGAGCGTTCTCGGCAAGGGACATGGCTGAGGAGTACTGGCTGTCGCTGACGGGATACTTCGGCGTGCTTAATCGCTTCGGCCTCCCGCTCAACTCTACCTCGTCTTGGTTCCCGTGGTATCGCCGCGGCGATCTACTGCTCAAGGGGCTCTGAAATTATGGGATACGCAATCCAACAAGGCAACACCACCATCCCGATGGTTTTCTTCATGCAGGACTCTGCGGCAACGCGACGCCTGGGAAAGACCGGACTGGTGGCTGGCGGGACCCTCGCAGTCAAGATCTCCAAAAACGGTGGCACGCAAGCAGCTCCAGCGGGGGCGATCACCGAGATCGGGGACGGCTACTACAGGATCGCCCCAAACGCCACGGACGCCAACACCCTAGGGTCGATTGCACTGATTGCCACCGCGACCGGTGCTGATCCGTGTGACGACGTTTTTCTGGTTGTGGCCTACAACCCGTTCGCCGTCGCCGACCTGGGGTTGACTAACCTCAATGCAACCATTGCCTCACGTGCGGCCCCTGGGGATGCCATGGCCCTGACTGGCGGCGAGCGCACCACACTCCTGGGGGTCTTCCAGGGAGTGGGGACGTACCTGAAATCGCTCTACGACGGCCTGTCGGGTCGGTACGCCTATCTCGACAACCTCAACATTGGTGGCCCGGTCGCCTCCAATGCCTCGATCCTGGCGATCAACCAGAGTGCCAGTCGGCGCATCGTCGTCGCCTGCGTGGGGCAGATGGAGCGCCCGGAATCGGGGAGCAATACGTTCACGGTCGAGGTTCGTACCTACGACGGGGACGGAGCCGTGGTCGATGCAGATGCCACCCCGACGATCGTGCCCCAAGGCAAGACCTCCGGGTCTCTGGCGGCCAACCTCAGCGCAGTCACCCGTGTGAGTGCCGGACTCTACCGGGCAACCTACACCGTGGCGAGCGCGGCGACACTGGAGGAGATCCGCTTCGATGCCAGCGCGACCGTAGCGACCGAGGTTTTTACGCTCTCGGCCTACTCACAGGCAGTGGACTTCGTAGCGGCGAACTTCAGCGCGACCGACCGGGCGAACCTGACCAGCGCGGCCTCGGATGCGGCGGCGGCAAAGACAGCGGCGCAAGCGGCTCAGGCCCGTGCCGAGCTTGCCCTCCCCGCATTCGCACCCGGCAACGCCAGCGGAGTGCCTCGCGTCTCCGACTTGCCTGCTGCAGCTCCTACCGTCTCGGCGATCTCCGACCGAATCGAGCGTAGCGGTGGCCCTCTGGCACTCACCCAAGCAAGTGCCTCCAGTGCCGACGGGAAGCTCACGCCCGGCTTTACCAACATGGTCACCCGCTTCCTGACCATGATCGAGAGCTACTCTGGCGGCACGCTCTGGCGCTTCGTCACGGGGGCACTCTCCCAGGCAGGTGGAGGCGGGGGCAGCGCTGGCACGCAGCTGATCTCTCTCCCGCTGCGCATCGTGCTTGCCTCGGGGGAGGGCTGCGAGGACTGCCAGAGCGATAGGCTCACGCTCACCCGTGGCTCCAAGCTCGATGTCCGGCTCAACCTGGTCGATGCCGACGGCACACCTGTCCCGACCACGGGGACGACGCTCTCGGGCAAGCTGACCACCATGCGGGGCGCGCTCATCGTGGCTCTGGCAGACGGCACTGTGGTCGAGACGCTTGGGAGTGAGGGGCAGCTCACGGTGTCGCCACTGGACACCAGCATCTCCGAGCTGGCGGGCATTAACCAGTTCAAGCTGGTCATCACAAGGGGCAACGGTGCGGCAGATGTGCAATCCGGCGAGATCATCGTCGGGCTGGAATAGGAAAAGATATATGGCATCGTATACAGACTGGGCACGGATGGCGCTGACGGGGACCAGTACAAGCACTGTACCGGCGACGGCAGATATCGAGATGCTGGGTGAGGTTGTTGAGCCACGCCTTAACAACCAGTTTCCCACTCAGCTGAGTGGGGCACCTGGATCGCTCTCGAGTAGCGATCTTGCTGCCTACAATCAAGCCGTTGGTCTCTGCATCGCGGCACTTTTGATCACCACACCTGCGGGCCTCGCATGGCTCCGCTACGTGACGAGCAAGAAGCAGGGGCCGATTACGAATGGCTACGAGGGAACCACGATGACGCCTGCCCAGGCCCAGGAGTTTCTGCTCGGCCAGGCCAATGTCGCGCTCCGCCAGATCAGCACGATTCGTGAGCTTATCGCCGCAGCGCCCCCGGCTCCGCTCTTTGGCACGGTCGCAACCCGTAGCCGTGTGCCGGGTATCAGCCTGACGGAGATCATGCTCGGCGGCAATGTCGCTCTTGGCGAGGGTACTCCCAATGGTTGAGCCTACTCACCAGATCCGCGTTGGTAAAGAGTGCGTGCTAGGCCAACTCACGCCCCTGCCGCAGGGCTCCCAGCTCGGCGCTCAGACCGGCGTCGGACAGATCGAGAGGGCGCACCAGCTCCTGGTCAACCTGGAGGACGAGCAGCACTTCCCCGATGGCACAGTCTTCACCGTGGGCCGACGCTCGTTTCGGGTCGCTGCGCCTGGCCTGATCTGGGATGCAGACCCGGAGACCTCCTGCGCTGAGATTCTCTGCCAAGCTCTCACGGGCGGCAAGGCGGGGGACATGAACACCGTCGTCGATAAGTTGGCAGGAGCATAACAATGGAAACAGGAGCGTAAGATCATGGGCAATCCCTTCCCAGCTTTCCATGCCGGACTTCGGGCCGCGATCTCCGCGACCTGGCCCGATATCCAGAGCGGCAGCGACCAGCCGATCTATAGGTTCGGACAGCGGGCGCGCATCGCCTGGAAAGCCATCTTGGAGCAGGCCAACAACCAATACCCCTACGCGGTGATTTTCCTCTCTGATGTCCCGCAGGCCACAAGCTGGGGGCTAAATAATACGATCTGGACGCCGCGTGTGGAGATCTTCTACATCACCAAAGCGGTCGCCAGTGAGCCTGACATGAGCGCTTACCTAGAGGAGCAGCTGATGGCACTGCGCCAGACGCTCCTCACCTGGTCCACGGGCTTTCAGTTCGCCTACGATGCCTCCATCGAGGTCGGGACTGCCAGCGCGGTGCAGCAGGCACTCCTCGCCGAGAACATGGACCTCTTTGTCGGCTCGATCGCCTTCGATGTGCGAGTGAGTGACAGTGGAGATAGCCAGCTTCTCTTCTTCGATCCGCGCCAGCTCTCGGTGTGCAAGCTGGAGCCCTTCACCCTCACGACCAATGCCGGAGTCACTACGGCCACGACAAACACAGGGGCCGCGGTGGATCTGCTGACCATGGTCGATGCCATCGCCTACAACCCGACCCAGACCGTCAGTGACTATGCCAACGAAGACGCTCCGATCATGGACTATCGGAGCGGGGGCAAGAACGACTTCACCCTCTCGATTGGGGCCATCGACGGGCAGGGGCGCTCCCAGCCTCTCATGGACCTCTGGCACCAAGGGAAAGACGCGCTCAAGTTCTCCCTGCGTGCCAAGAACCTCGACGGCACCGATGGCAAGTGGCTCATTCTCGTAGGCATCCCCGCGACCCTTAAGAATGGCGTGGTGGCAGGCAAGAGTGCGACCTTTATGACTTTCAAGCCCACCTGGGGCGTGATGCCGTACTGGGGCATGACCCCGCCGGCACTGTGAGCAAAGCTACCAAGCTTTGCAGGAGAAAGACTCTAGCGATATGAGTGCACCCGCACGAGTACTTACCCGCCTCCAGGAGCTCGCCCAGGCGGCGGAGAGCTACCCTGAGCGCCTCGCCCGCGCGATCGTGGACGCCGAGCAGGAGAGCCTCGACGACATCGAGGCGGAGTTCAGACGCCGGAGCGAGGGGACGCTGACCTACTCCGACCTGCGCCGCATGGGCCACCCCTACGCGCGTCGAGACCCACAGACCCCACTCGATCCCGCCATGCTAAACACCCACAGCGGGGAGCTGCTGGCGGGCTACGAGCAAGAGTCCATCGAGGCTGATGATGAGGGTACCAGCGGGATGGTCTTCAACGACTCGGAGCACGCCCACCGGATCATGTCCGGGGGCAAGGGGGACAGCCTGATGGTCGAAAGGCCAATCGTCGAAGCGGTCGAGGACTTTATCGAAGCGCCCAGGCGAGAGCGCCTTCAGAGGGCGCAGCAGAGTGTGCTCAGTCGGATGGTCTGAGCCAAGCCCTGAGGTGCGAACCTCAGGCACTGAAAGGAAACGAAATGGCAGTCAAGAAGTATGCACTGTACCGCCGGGTCGCTCGCCGCGGCTTTGGGGGGCCGTGCGAGAAGAAGGTTATCGAAGTCGAAGAGGGCACCCAGCCCCAGGGCGCGATTGAAGTCGCGCCAGAGACCGAGCTGCAGGACTGGGCTCCTGTGGCGGAAGAAGGAGCATAGCTAAATGGCACTGACACTCACCTCGTACCTGGTCCCCAACCAGATCACCTATGTCAAGATCACGCCGGGGACGCCCAACGCCTCGGGCGTGCTGGTCTTCGATAGCGCCAACATGCTCGATATCTCTGAGGCGGTTCTCAAGCGCTTCGTCTCGGTGGAGATGACCCCGATGCAGGAGCTAGAGCAAATCAACAATACCGACAGCTTTGTAAAAAATAATGTGGTCCAAGCTATTAGCTTCAACGCCACCATCCGCGAGCTGATCCCTTCCAATGTCCTCTCAGCGATTCAGCAGGTCTGCATGGGCTTCAGCTACGTGCGTGTTGAGGTCGGCTACGCTTCAGAGTTTGCCATTGGCACCACCGTGGTCAAGGCCGCGGTCGCGGGAGTCTGGGGCGAGGCAGGGGGCATCGGCGTGCAGGCTGGCCAGAACGTGAACTCGCTGACGATCCTCCCTGCAGGCAAGACCAGCGCCAACGGCACCGGATTCTGGGTCGGACTTCTGGCAGGAACCATTCCCTTCTAAAAGGACGCTATGAGCAAGCTACTCTCTCTCTTGCCTCAAGCCCAAGTCTTTGAGGAGACAAGGGCTTTCATTGATTCCCGCTACCCGGACTCACCGGAGACGCTGGCCTTTCGCATCGTTCCCGGCCCTCTGCATGACATAGCTGTGCAAGATAAGAAAAACGAGTTACAGCAGCGCTTTGTCACTGCTGGCGAGGTTATCTCGCTTCCGGGTCAACCACCGCAGACAATCTCCTCGTCGATGTGTAAAACGCTAGCATTGCTCCTTGTGTGCCAATGCCCGCCTAAGGCAGATCAAACGGTATCAGGGGGCGTGACCGAAGACCTCACAGGGCTAGGCTGGAAGCCCTACACACTCGATACCTGGGTCGAGATTGCTAATGGAAGCCCACAGGTTTTCTGGGCATCTGTAGCACTGGTGAGGCTCCTTGAGGCTCGTGCCGCTGGTCTCAAGACGCGGAGATCGTACGTCAGTCTGGCATATCAGCAGGAAATGCCAGAGGGTGCCAATGAAGACGACCTAGTGAGCCCGACGCTGGACGGGCTCATGGAGGAAGGTATCAAGACTCAAGAGGCTCTACAGGGAAACGAGTAGCCGGGCGGCTGTCGGGGGCGCGTGGCGAGCTGCTCCGCGCCTCCCTTCAGCCGTCCGGCATTCACCCTGACCTTCTGCATCGCTTTGACCATCTCCTCACGGGGATGTATCGCGCCCTGGCCGTGATGGTCCCACAGGCAGGACTGCTTCCTGTTCCTGACCCTGACGGGGACTGGCTCAGTGACTTGGTAGCGCTCCATAGAGAAAGCAAAGACGGATGAACCCAGACGAAGAACTCAAGATCAAGCTCTCGACCGAGTTTGGCGGTATGGACGATGCGGCCAAGTACGCCGCAGCGCTCCGCAATGTCGCCAACGAAGAGGGAAACCTGGCGCGCGCTTCTCGCCGCGCGGCCAAGGTGCTGGCGGAGTCGGCCAAGGTCAAGCAGGACGCGATCAAAGCCACGGGGAGCAATGCCCCAGCGCCCAACTACTACCAGCTCTCTCGCAATGAGGTTATTGGGCCTCACACACGGCTAGGGCTTCTGCAGCAACGTCTGGCAGAGGCAACCGCGCAAGGGGCCGACGATGCACTTCTGAAGGACCTGCGTCTCAAGGTCCGACGCACCCAGCGCTTAATTGACCGATCCGGCGAGGGCATTGAAGGACTAAACCACGAGGCCATTGGTCAGGCAATTCTGACTAGCCGCTTCAATGCCGGCCCTTTTCAGCCTCTCGCGGGCCGAGCTCTTCGCGCCACGCTTACGCCAGAGCGTGCGGCAGAGTTGGCCAAGTCGGTAGCAGGGCTTCCCGGTGGCAAAAAGCTCGCAGAAACGATTGAGGGGCTTGCTGGAAGCAATGCTGCCTCCGTTGTTGGAAAACTGGTTACGGGTCCTGCTGGCGTGGCCGCTCTGGGTCTTCTAGGGGTGGCCAAGGCCAGCAAGGCGTTCTACGAAGCCGAGTTTACTCGTGCGGAAAAGACGTCTGCCCTGACGCAAAAGCTAACCGAGTCCATGGCGGCTTTTGGGGATGCCCGAACAGGCTCTTTAGGCCAGATGATCGGCGGGCCGGGCGCGATGGGAAACGCCTTTGCTTTTCAGAACCGCATTGGTACAGACCCGCTTGCCCGTGCCGCCGCTGCGCGTCTGGGAATCTCGGACCTCGCCGCCCCTTACGGAAAGATTGATCCGGGGAAAGAGTACATTGAGGCCATCAAGAAACTCTCCCGTGAGGGTGACGAGATGGTTCGTCGCCGCACTGCGCGTATTTTAGGGATCGAGCGTGAGGTCGAGCGGTATCGCCTGCTCTCGCCTGAGACAAAGAAGGCGATGGAGCTGCAATCGCGGATGGAGGGCATCATCAATGACGTTGCCCAGCAGAAGAACGCAGGGGAGTTTGATGCCGCGCAAAAACGACTAGAGAACGCCAAGAACCTGTTTGACACCGCCAAGGGTAAAGGTTTTTCTCGGGGCATTACGGACTTGATGAATCGAGAATCAAATGCACTAGAGCTTCTTGCTGGCTTGGCGGATGCCGCAGACAAGATTGGTGTTCAAGAGACCGATCCCACCGGGCTGCTCATGCTCCAGAACCCCGCCCAGGCGCTTGGCGTTTACCTAGGCAATAAGCTCGGCCAAAAGATTCAGGGAGGCATTTCTGGGGGCGAACAGGGCGGCAAGTCCGAAACCCAGAAGAACACCGAGGCCATGAAAGAAAACACCCAGGCCATGATGCGGCTCAACAAAAACATCGGGGAGACCGAGGGCAGCCGCTCGGCACTGGGCAAGATGCGCGGCGATCAGATCTTCGATGCCTACCTCATGGGCGCTCTACAGATGGGAGCCTTTTGATGAATAAGATGGGAGCTTTCTAGCTATGGCGGGAATGGCTGGGGTGGATGAGAACGGCAAGGTCACAAAGGGCCGGGTCACGCGCGCCAAGCTGGACATCAGCGAGACCTACGCGCTCTCGGATGGGGGCGTTTCTGACACGCGGCGGCATGGGGCGGTGTCCCAGATCGCCGCACGCGATAAGGGAGCCAACTCCTACCGCTCGAACGAAGTGCGCCTCTACGCCTCGGGAGCCTGGGGACTGCGCCCGCTTCAGCTCAAGCCTAGTGCCATGCAGGAGTTCACTGCTGGAGCGTCTGCGGTCTTCCTGCCATCTTCCACGGGCGTGGGTTCGTCTCGCCAGATCCAGACTGCGCCCATCACCCTCGCCGCCAAGTTTCGCAGGCCCACGGGTACGGGCATGGCCAGCGCTCCAGCAGGGGCCAACAGCGACGGGGGCGACCTCTTCTTTCGCTTCAAGGTGCCGGCAGGATCAAGCTGGGACCAGAGCTCTGCCGTCTCCTCAGAGAGCCACATCACGGCGCTGCTCTCAACGCTCTCGGGCATCCAGACAACGAGCCAGCCGCTTGACATTCTGGCACGCTCCACCAACGCCGTCGAGGTCGATGCGGGATTCTGCCTGCGCTTTACCCTACCCGGTGCCAAGCAGCACTCGCCGGACATGGTGGCGATCTTTACCTGGGGACAGTACGCGCTTCTGCTTGGTGGCGACGGCGAGGGAGCGCTCTGGATGTATGCTCCCTACACGGTGGGTGGTGATCCGGCCTGGCGCTCGATCCGCTCGCTGCGCTGGTCTCGTCCTGCTCAAGTCAGCGGGTTTGCCCACACCATCTGCATCTTCCCCCACATGGGTGAGCACGGCGAGAAGCACCTCAGCATCATCTCCGTGGCGATGGACTCCACCAGCGTCTCCAGCGCCGGGGGCGCTTCCACGCTCTCGCCAGCCAAGGGGGACAGCGGAGCGCACAGCACGACAGAGGACCTGTGGACGTTCGATCCGAGCGTGACCGGCCAGCTCGATGTCGCTGCCACAGGCCAGGTCACCACCTCGCGCCGCTTCTACCTCTTGGAGCGGCGCGATCTGCGGGGCGAGTGGCAGGTCTCCCGCCTCACGTTCCCTGTGGGATCTCCCATTGGCAAGCTGATCGGCGACCCCCACGCCAAGGCGACCCCCTTGACGCTAGGAGGGATTCCCTCAACGGACTGGACCGTGCAGAAGCTCTCGCGGGAGTCGGGGGCCATGACCATCACGCCACGGGTCAAGGATGCCGATACCGACTCGACCAGCGCGATCGATACTCCCTACGTCATCTTCGACTTCTACAGCGACGGGAGCAAGACGCCGCTCCTGTACGGCTACAGCATCTCCCGCGCTCCCTTGGTGGTCACCAGCGCTCCCGGAGAGTTCACCTGCCCGGTCAAGTCGGTCAGCGTGCAGACGGGGAGCGCCGACCCGCGCAGTGAGGCGGCGCACGTGGATATCGAGGACCTCACCGATGCCTGGCCGCGCCTGCGCAGGCGCTCTCGCCTCTCCTTCCGCCTCACGACCACCTACACGCCGCCCGGCGGCACAGAGCAGACCATCACGCTCTTTAGGGGGGCGGCCAAGTCCCCGCGGCGCACCAAGAAGGGGACGAGCTACGGCACCGAGGGATTTGGCACCACGGCCCGCGTCTATCCGTCTGCCGAGTGGAGCGAGTACAGTGTGAGCTGCGTCGGGATGTGGGAGCGCCTCTCTGCCATGACCACCCGCACGGTTCTCTCCTTCGAGACCTTTGTCGCCGATCCCGTGGCAGGGACAGCCGCCGACGGCTCGCTGATCCCCTGGAAGGTCACCGATGTGATCAAGCGGGTGCTGACCATCGCGGGCTTTCCCTCCTCCATGCAGCGCATTCCTGACCTGGGGATTCGCCTCAATCCCGGCGTCGGCACCGGGGACAGCGACCGCATCTTTGAGCCGGGAACCAGCGCGGCGCAGCTCGTGGTAGACCTGGCGAGAAGCTACCTGGGGCGCTGGCTGCACTTCGACTACAACGACGGCGCGGAGGGCAAGTGGACACTGATCGGGCCACCGGCGGCGGGAACCGTGACGCCACTCTTCGCCTTCACCAAGGACGCTCCCACCGTCGCCTCGGGCTCGCTGGTCTTGCCTCATGCGCTCCATGCCTACCCGGCTGGCACGGCTCCGACCTTTGGCCGCGCGACCAGCTACATCCTCCCGCCACAGAAGAACCATATCTGGCTCATCAGTGCGGTCAATGCGGCTCAGGCAGGAGCGGTCAAGATCGACAACCATGTCTATAATCCCCTCAGTTATGCGGTGCCTGGAGCCAGCACCGCGCCGGACTACGAGAGCGGACACTACATCGGGCACGAGGAGCTCTTCACTCTTGCCGATCCTGCGTTCTGGGCAGGAGGGCATCCTCTGACCTACCAGCAGACCCAGAACATGGTCAATTACGTGGCGCTGCGCCTCTTCCCGCTGGTCTGCATGGCACGCAAGATTCAGCCGATCCACGCGCCCCTGGTCTTTATCCAAGACCCCGTACATAGCGGCTGGCGTCCTCTGCGCTTCTACGACCCGGTGACGCTCGATGGCGTGGGCTACTACGTGCGGAGCGTCAATATCCTCTACGACAACGACGGACTCCAGATGGCCGACTACGAGCTGGAGCGGTTGATTCCCTACAAACCAGGGACATAAAACAAAGGCCAGGAACCTAGGAGAACGACATGGACGGACACGTTTACAGTAAGCGGGCGATCACGGACTTCGCCAAGCGAGCCGAGGAGCAGAAAGCAAAGAACCTGCAGGGGCACTTTGCCGAGAACGCAGGCAAGGGCTACACGCCCCAAGCTCACCAGGCGCTCAGCAACGCCCCCACGATCACAGCGACCCGAACGGCGCTCCAGAACACACTGGGCCAGTTCCTCTTGAGGCCCGCCGACGATGGCACGCTGACGGCCGGCACCTTCGGCTTTGACGAGTGGGGCCGGATGGTGGCAATCTAATGAATAAGGTGGCGATCTAGTGGCCTTCACTCCGACAGCCAAGTGGCTCACCGGGCGCTCTCGCGAGCAGGTCTACACTCTGGACTTTACCCTCTCGCTGGAGTGGGCTCCGATTATCGTCGGCTCGGGCGTGGTGGTGCACTTTGTGAAGCGCTGCGACCTCATCGCAGCGGCAGACGGTGGCTACCAGCTCGCCTTTAACCCGACCTTTGGGGGTGGCACGCGTGGCCCCTACGTGCAGATCCAGCCCACCTTCCAGCTCGTGGCGGGCTCGATCCGCACGGTGAGCGCCTCGCCCTACCCCCCGGACTCGACCTACCAGTATGTCTGGAGCCCTGCCTTTGATCCAGCAGGGGGCTGGGTTCAGGCAAACCGACAGGTGGCCGACTATAAGTGGGGCTGGCTCCTGACGATCTACCCGGGCGATGGCGGCAGTGGGGGAGTGACTCAGTTCGTGGACGTGTCGGCGGGCTCGCCGGTGACGTTCTGGTACATCGGCACGAGCCTCCCTGCCACGCCCGGGCCACTGGGAGCGACGGTCTATTCCTCATCGGGCGTACCCGCTGGCGTGACGATCCCACCCGACACGCTCCGGCCCGCCCCGGATGACTGGGAGCGCACCCACGGGCCGACCTACTCCCACACCCTGAGCGGGACGATCACCTTCAGCGGTGGGCTCTTGGAGGAGTACTTCCTCAACCTCGACCAGCCCTCCGCTCTCGACATCGGGGGGCACTCGGTTCCCAGTGCTCAAGTGTCGGAGCTGGGGAGCGAAGACCCCGACCTTGGGCAGCTCCAATGGGCACGCCAGTACTCCGAGCGTAGAGCATCCGGCTCGGTGCAGTCCATCACGGTAAACCTGGGAGCGCTGGGCACTTACAGCTCGACCACCGCGGCGAATGCGAGCTTCCCCAACTCGTCCTTCCAGATGCCCTTTGCCCAGGTGAGTGCCTTCTCCCATGCCCTGGGCTCGACGGGGAGCAGCATGAATGCCACGTACTCGCTGACGGCCCTCTGGAGCGCGGGCGGGGTCACGGTCTCGCCGCAGCCGGTGAGCTACAGCGACTCGGGGGGCAGTGCCAGCGACTCGGGCGGCACGGCGACCACCAATGCGCTCACAGGCTCTTCTGCCTGGCCGAGCTTCCCGACCTACTTGCCTGGTGGGGGACCAGGGGGAGGGCAAGCCGAGCGCGGCGGGGTCAAGGTCGGCAATGCCAGCACGCACCTCAAGATTCCCACCCCTCAGACCATGGTCTTCAACGGGCAGCTCCTGCGCCTGCCCATCGGGGCGGCCAATGACGTGCCCTACGATGTCCAGATCGACACCTACAGCAGTGCTCCAGGCACCGCGCCGGGGAGCCTGGTGACCATCAGTGGCGTCACTAGCTCTTTCTCGCGCACCTTCACCTACGATGATCGCGCCTCACGCGGGGCAACGCGCCTGGGGAGTGCGATTAGCCGGGCAGGAGGGGGATCTACTTGGTACGTGGCCAAGAGCGGCTTTCCTGACAATGCAGGCGTGCGCCTCACGGGCACCAACGCTCCCGCGTGTCTCTCTCGCCGCATGGCGCTTCGGGGGCGGCGCTGGGGGCTCTACAATGCGACCCTGCCCGACATGGCGGATATCCTCATCGCCCCTTGGCCTAGCTACACCCTGAGCGCGACCGCGACCGCCAGCGTCACCGGCGGCATCCTAGGCCTCACGGGCGCGACCGGGGCGGGCTCGATCTACTTTGCGAGCGGCACGGTAAGCACGGCCCCCCTCCCAGAGTACCGCTACTTCAGCTTCCGTGTGCGGAGCGTGGGGAGCGCCAATCAGAGCGTGCGGCTCCAGCGCTCCGGGAGCGTCTCTATCCCCACCCAGCACACCTACGACTGGACGGTGACCACGGGAGCCGATGGCGTCTGGACGACCTTCGACCTCGATGCCCTGGGGAGCTTTGGGAGCTCGATCTTGGCAGGATTCATCACGCCCGCGCTCATGTCCGGCTTCTGGGTCATCACCGTGCCCAGTGGGGCCACAGTGGAGATCGAGTACCTCAAGGCCAGCAAGCACACCTTTGCGCGTCTCGATGCCATCCGTGGCCTCTGGAGCACAGGAAACCCTGCACTCACCGGCATTGTGGATGGCTCTCCCTACTACTTCACGTTGGCGGGCACCGACACCCTCCCCTCGTGGCTGTATGGCGGCTGGAGCCTTACGCCACAGGCCAGCCCAAGCGGGAGCAAGCCCTGGGGGCACGAGCGGCCCACCAATGCCAATGTCAACAGCGGCAGCTACTTCCCGCAGGCGTGGTTCTACGACGCGGATAACTGGTGGTACATCGCCGGGGGCGGGCTGCTCTACAATCCGAGCGGTGGGGGCTGGGAGGTCTTCTTCAACCAGGAGCCGTCCGCTGGTCTGGGAGGAACTCCCTCGCCGGGTAGCAGCACAACCCCCGAGAGCAGTCTGGTCGGCCTCGGAATCGACTGCCAGGATGTGTATGAGCGTGTCCAGGTCTACTCCGGGGCAGGCGATGTGTTTGGGCACTCAGGGGGCAACTACGGCCTCACCACCACGCTCCAGTTTGGCATCCTCCTGGGAGCGGCCAGCACGGGCCTTGAGGTTGGCGACACGGACGCGGGCTGGCCTGATGTGGTGGCCTACGACCCCACTCCGGCGGAGCGGGCGCGGGGAGCGGTGGCAGGAGTGGAGAACTACGCAATTCTCTCGCCTGACCTGCGTAGCAACATCACCTATACCTGGCGCCTCGATCCCGAGGTCGATATCAGTCAGTTTCTCACCGCCTCGCCGGTGGATCGGGACATCTGGCGCACGATCTGGGCACTCTCCGCCGACGGCAAGGGGCTGGCTGCTTTGGCGAGCGCCGACGGCTGGTACGCCCTGGCCGCTGTGGAGACATCGGGCGGGACGACGGGAATCCGCTTTAGGCGCTGTGACCATGGGGTGCCCGACGTGCCCTCGGGGATGCGCTGGCCGGTCTTGGTCTTTGCCACGACCAACGCGGCGGACAAGTGGCCCTCTCTCGCCCTCGATCCGTGGGGGAAGATCCTCTTGCTCTACGAGCGGGCGGGCGCGGTGTATCGAAGGTCCTCAGACGATGAGGGCGCTTCGTGGAGTGATGAAACGATGGCATTTAGTTCAGGCAAGTTCCCCGACCAGAGCGCCGACCCCATGACCGGGACGCTCCTAACGGCGGCAGTGGCCGCCTCTGGGAGCGACTGGGTGATTAAAGGCCAGGTGCAGCACCCGGGCGATGCAAGCCCATCCGCCGAGTTCACCTTCCAGTACTGGAATGGGAGCGCTCTGGTCGATCTGAAGGTGAAGAAGAGCGCGTTTCGGCTCGCCTGTGGCTACGAGGTGCAAGGGCGCTGGAACCTGGCCTGCACGGTAGCGGGGGAGTCGGACGTGTCTAACTGGTGGTGCGGGGACGGGGAAGGGCGCACGTGGACCCGGATCACGTAGCATCGATGCTCTGGTCACGTAGCTTGAAAGAGCTTGAAAAGCTTGTCGGGTATTTCTGCCAAGCTTTTCAAGTATTCGACGCCAAATATTCAAAGCCCCCTGGACCCGTGTTGCGGGTCCAGGGGGCTTTTTGTGTTTTAGTACCCCTCGATCCCGATCTCTCGGAAGGCTCGCTCCATGCCCCGCTGCGCCTCGGTGCTTATCGGCGGCCAAGTCTGCCCCGTGCCGAACTGCCGCGCCAGCTCGGTGATGCGGCCGTATAGCGCGCGCCGGTGCGCTCTCCTCGATGCGTGACCAGCCCAGCGCCAGGCCGCCCTCCAGCCAGCGCTGGGCGTCGCGGCGCTCGTGTAGACACCATCAAGGTCAAAGAGTAGAGATTCCAGTTTGATTTCCATACTATATAAGTCGAAATAAACTGCATAAAATCGGTAAGGTTTTGAATAAAAAGTTATTTTTCTGAATACTTTTGCATAACTTTAGGGGCACCACGAATAAAAAAGCCCGCCACCGGGGAACCTTCCGGGGCGGGCTTGTTGGGGGTCTTGGAGGCTAGTCGTTACCTCCTTCAAAGGCGGCGGTATCGACTTGCTCGGCGAGCTGGTCTTGCCACTCCTGGCTGCTCTCCTGCTCCTCAAAGCGTGCCAGCTCGCAGGTCGGGCAGTCACCATCCCGATTGAACTTCAGAGACCACGTAGGAGCGCCACAGGAGGGACAGCGCACCTCATCGAAGCCGGTGAAGCGGAGGCCGTACCCGTCGCTGGTCATGTGCGCCTTCAGGCTCTCTACAGGGTTGCCCTCGCCTGTCGTGGGAGCTCCTGCCAGGATAGCACCGATGGCACGGACGCACTCGTCCAGCTCGGTCTGCATGACCTCCAGCGCGCGCCGCGCTCTCTGCTCTTGGGTGAAGTGGGGAGGAAAAATCATTGTCGTCTCTTTCTGTGAAGGTCTTGGGGGGAGGTTCTCCCTCCCCCCGTTAGGGGCTAGCTCAGCCATGCCCCGTAGGTGTCGCTCAGGCAATCCTCGGTGAACCCTGCGAGGTGCTCTCGGGAACACTCTAGGAGGAACGCTCCGTCCTCCTGAGCCTGCTCCATAGCGCGGATCTCGATCTCCTCGTCCACGATGTACTGATGCTTGCAGACGCCACCCTTGCGGAACGCTTCGCACTGGCAGGTGCGGAGCTCGCTGTCCACAAGGTAGCTCCGGGAGCGGTCGCCGTCTTTGCGAGAGACTTTCCAGAGGTTCAGGTCGCTCAGGAAGTCGCAGATGTGGTACTTGCCAGCATCGCGGAGACCGTTCTTGATCGCGGTCTCGATAGCTTCAGGGGTCGGGATGATGAAGTTCATGGTTTCAGGTTCCTTATGGAGCTTGATTGCTCGGTATGAATTAATTATATCCTGAGTCTCAGGTTATGTCAATAATCAAGAGGAAGTATTTTGACATAACCTGTATTGACAAAACCTGACAAGTGGGATAATCTGCCAACTATGGAATTGACAGAAGAGGAAAAGCAGGTGCTTCAGGAAGCGGGGCGAATCCTGCGAAGGATGAACACAGACAAGCAGCGTCAGGCGAGCGCGGCCAATGGGAAGAAGGGGGGGCGGCCTCAGAAACCGCTCTCTGAGATTCCCTGCAACTGTGGCCGGGGAGAGGATGAGCAGCATCCAACTTCCTGCCCACGAGGGCTCGCCGTGCGCCGTCGCATGAAAGCAGGCACCTCATGAGCAGTCTGCCCCAGGGCACGCTGGACAGCCTCCAGACGCACGCGGTATCGGCGCTGGAGAGCTCTATGATCTCCCAGGCGCTCCACGCTCGCTCTGGCAACCCCAAGGGTGAGGAGCTGGCCCGTAGCGCGACGGAGAACGTCCGGGCAATGGTAGGTATTCTCCACCGCCTAGGAGCTCACGAGGACCAGCAAGCCGCCGCAGCGCTCGCCCATCCGATTCCCTTCCACGCTCTGGACACTCCCGACGTTCGAGAGCTCCTTGCGGGCTTGGAAGCGCTCTTGCCGGTCGCGGAACGTGTGGACGCCGCTCGGGGTCGAGCTTGCGCGGAGGTGATCGGTGGCTCTGCGGGGCTGGACTTGGCCGAAGACTTAGCGCAGCTGATCGCGAGGATCTCGCTAGAGGTGCATGGCCCTGGTGAAGCAGTCACGGGGGCTAGGGAATGAGCATCACGCCACTACCCGGAGAGCTCTACACGCACCGCAAGGGCGGGCTCGTCGTCTGCGTGGCCACCGAAGAGGCCACGCAGCGCCCCGTGGTGGTCTACCGAAGCCAAGAGACGAGGCGATACTGGACCAGGCCGCTGGGTGAGTTCATGGATGGCCGATTTACGCGCGCCTCAGACGCCACCACGCCCACCATTGAGCCGGGCCAGTAAGCCCGGCTCTTGGCTAGTACTCGTCCGGTAGCAGGATTGTCGTGCTGGAGCGGTCGGCCTCTGTGATGACCCAGAGCTTCTGTGGAGCCGTCCCAGGAACCCGGACGGGCAAGTGATAGGCCGAGAGAATCCGCGCCCCATGCCTCAGAGCCTGGTCGTTGGCGCTCTTGTCCTCCCTACACACGTCGCCCCAGTCCCCGGAGCGGTGCCGGGCGATCAGCCGCCCCGCCTCGATGCGCCAGCGGTTCCCGTGCGCCTCATTCAGGGCCTCGATAGCTCCGGGGGTGGCAACGACCTCGCCACAGAGAAAAAGCGGGTTGCCGATGGTCGATTGTGTCGCCTGCTGTGTTGGTTGTGCTGTCATCGTGTTTCTCCTTGCCCCCTTCCCCCCGCCACACGGGGGGAAGGGTAGCTCCATCACCGAACCCAGAAGCTGGGAGCCTCCCCGATGCCCTCGACCAGGCGAGTCCCGCGAGTGTTCGGCCCGGCGTTGTTGGTAGTCCTCACGCGGGTTCCGTGGGGGACGTACACGCTCGCCACCTCGAAAGCCCGGTGTGTGTCGGGGCAGGAGCGAATGGAGGAGGAGCTATCCCAGTCAAAGACCAAGACGGTGAACTCCTTCCCACAAGCTCCCTTCGGGAAGGTGACGCGAGGCTCCCCAAGCTCCTCACCCCGCAGGGTCTCGGTGAGAGCGTAGCCGAGGCAACCGGCGGCGCGGGTGATCTCCTCGGCAGACAGGCGGCGCTGGAGAACCACCTTGATCTGCTCAAAGCGCACGGGGACGGAGCGTAAGCAGCTTCCAAGCTCCGCGGGATGATCGAGCGCGATCTTCTTCCAAGGGAACTGCTCGTCGATGATCTTCTCGATAGCGGCGGCAAGGTCGGGGCTTGCGGTCGCGGAAGTGGGAAGGGCGGCATCGAAGCTACCAAGCTTCGCTAGAGCGCCAAGGGCAACGATGTTCAGAGTGATTTTCATTGGTAAATGAACCTTTCGGGAGAGGGAAGTAGCGAAGGTACCAACCTTCGTCGTAGCTCCCTCCCTCACCTAGAGACTCCCCAAAATCCCCCCTAAACGGAAATAAAAAGTACACATTTATTTATTTTCCGGTATAATTATCTCCGTGGAGTATCCAGACATGAGAAGCGATTTTGACGACATTTTCGTAGAAGAGGACACTACCACCGAGGCCGAGCGAGCAGCTGAGAGAGCCTACTGGCAGCAGCTCCGCGACATTGACCGGGCCGCTGATGCCCAGGTTGCTGAGATTGAGGCCGAGGCCCTGCTCGCTCAGTACGACGACGATCCCAGCCCCTACGCGGGCAATTGGAGCGAGGAGTAAGACATGGAAGATTGGATACCTAGCCCTGGCGATATCGTGCAGGCCAAAGACCCGGCGAAGGCTCCGGGGTGGCGCGGTGAAGTGGTCGGGGTGTATCGAGTGAGCCCTGAGAACAACCGCCTCCACTGGGCGGATGTGCGATGGGAGACCGGCCCCAGTGAAGATGACTGCGAGCTGACCCGCATCCCGCTCGACGAGCTGGAGCCCTTCGTGTGGCCTGGAGAGGAGCCGGATCATGTTCGACATTGAGTCTGAGGAGGATCTTCTCAGGAAGCTCTTTGCCAGCAAGCTGCGGATCGCGCGGTATCGGGGAGAGCAGCCCGACTTGGCCGAGCTGGAGGCGCAGGTTAGGGCATCTCGCGCCAGCCTGCTCCAGACCCGCTTGGAGACCTGGGAGCCGCGCTTTGGGAGCGCTCAGGGAACTCGGGAAGCGCTGGCCTACTACACCGAGGGGAGCGGCCTGGTCGTGCAGGGCTTCGGGAAGTGACCAGAGGCTCTTCCGGCTGGGTGCGCTACGGTCGGCACTGTGGGGGCACCTGGGTGCATGAGGAAAGCGGTTGCCGGGTTCAGCACTGCGGCCATCCGACTGCACTCTGGCCCTACTATGGAATCCTGCCCGATGGCTCCGTCCCGCAGATTTGGTTCCCGGAGGGCTTTAGGTGCAAGACTGAGGGCGCATTTCGCTCTAGTCCTAAGTGGAGCGAGCTGTGGGAGTGTCAGGAGTGGATTTTGCGGGTGTACCGGGGAGAAAGCCCCGAGCTGCTCGACACTGATCAGATAGGGATAAAATGATGGCTATTATGGGACGAAAACCAACGGGTGTGACTCCACAGACGCAGGCGCGCATTCCTGCCGACCTTAAGGCGCTGGCCCAGGCCGAGGCGACCAGGCGGGGAATTTCGCTTTCTGAGCTGATCTGCGAGGGACTTCGCCACGAGCTGGAGCGCGGGCCGGCTGAGATCGCGGGCCAGGCCGCCATTGAGGCGCTGCGAGCAGAAGGTTATACGGTCGAGAAGTGAGCAAGGCTGGGGTTATCGTGGGGTGAGCAAACGGGCGTTTCGGAGGAATCCCCACCAATCTGCCGAAAATCTCCGGCGTGGAAACTAACAGGCTGTACTTTGGCGACAATCTCACCGTGCTGCGGGAGAAGATCCCGGATGAATCCGTAGACCTCTGCTACATCGACCCGCCGTTCAACTCAGCCCGAAATTACTTCGTGATCTTCAAGGACCGCACCGGGGACGCCAGCCAGGCGCAGGAAGCCGCCTTCGTCGATACCTGGAACTGGAGCCACGAGAGCGAGTACGCCATGCGCGAATTCACACGCCAGCCCAATCAGGAGCTGCGCGTGTGCATGGAGGCGCTCCACACCATGCTCAAAGAGTCGCCCATGATGGCCTACCTCGTGAGCATGGCCCAGCGCTTCATCGAGATCCACCGGGTTCTCAAGCCTACGGGCAGCTTCTACCTACACTGCGACCCGACCGCGAGCCACTACCTAAAGATCGTTCTCGATACAGTATTCGGACCGGAAAATTTCAGAAGTGAGGTGATTTGGAAAAGGACTAATTCCCGAAGCACATCGGGTAAGTGGCCAAGACTTCATGATGTTATTCTTCAGTATTCTTGTAGCACTACAGCAATTTTCCATTCATTACAAGTTCCAGGAGATGTTGCTAAAATGCCTCATACTCTAATAACAGGCATAGATGGATTAAAATATCAAACCTTTGAGTTAACTGCTCCAGGTGTTACTAAAGATGGTGAAAGTGGAAAACCCTGGCGGGGACACAATCCGACTTTGATGGGCAGGCACTGGGCAAATAACTTTGAGACACTTGACAATTGGGACGCAGAAGGTCTTATACATTGGCCCAAAAATGGAGGGTTTCCACGTCGTCGAGCACAGGAACCTTTTCAACCCACAGAGCGAGTTGTAACTGTGGGAGATGTTTGGACAGATATTGATCGCATAAATCAATCTGCAAAGGAACGTCTCGGCTACCCCACCCAGAAGCCCCTTGCTCTCCTGCGCCGGATCATCGAAGCCAGCTCGAACCCTGGGGACGTGGTTCTCGACTGCTACTGTGGCTGCGGGACGACGGTACACGCGGCGCACGAGCTCGGGCGGCGCTGGGTAGGGATCGACATTACCCCGATCGCGGTCTCGGTCATCAAGACGCGCCTGGAGCAGACCTTCGACGGGCTGAAGGTGCCTATCGACGGGTTCCCGACCGACTACGAGGGAGCGCGCACGCTCTTTGAGACAGACCCCTACCGCTTCCAGACCTGGGCTTGCACGCTGGTGGGAGCTTACCCACGGCTCAAGAAGGGGGCGGATCGAGGCATAGACGGCGACCTCCCGTTCTACGACAACAACGAGAAGAGCCAGCTCGCTCTTGTCCAGGTCAAGGGGGGCAAGGTTGGAGCCGCGCAAGTGCGGGATCTGGTCGGGACGGTCCAGCGCGAGAAAGCAGCGCTCGGGCTCTTTGTGTGTCTCGATGAACCCACCAAGCCCATGCTCACCGAAGCAGCTTCTGCGGGTCTCTGGGAGGCGGGCTACGGCCGAGAGTATCCACGAATCCAGATACTGCCCGTGCGGGCGCTCCTGGAGGGCACAGTGGACGTTCGGATGCCTCCGCAAGAGAAGCGCTCCCTTCTGGGCTTCAAGGCCGCCAAGGGAGCAGTAAAGGGCAAACAGACAGCGGCCAAGGTGACCCAGACCAACGGCCAGCCAGAGCTCACCTTCGAGCTGTAAAGGTCAGTCCTCCCGCTCGATCAGCAGGTAGCCAGTCAGATCCTGCTCTCCCACACCACACCCGCCGCACTGCCAGACCATCGGAGCGATCCAGCACGGGGGAGAAGAGGGGGAAGGATAGGGGCTCACCCGGCTCGATCCCGAAGCGCTCGCGGAGCTGCGCCAGGCGTGCGTCTGCCTCCAGCTCGGCCTCTAGTACACGGAGGTTGCGGCGAATGGTGGCGGGGTCGGGTGGGGGCTGGTCGGGGGTCATACGCGCTCTAAAGTCAGCGTATCGGAATCGCCGTGAAGCTCTACGCGCACGCTCTGTTTGTCGCCCCCAGGGGCCGTCAAAGTGACTGCCGAGTATTGGTATTTCTCCTCCCTGCGCTGGCCTGAAACGGGATCTATTCTAATCCAGTACAAGGTGTCTTTTGTGGTGTGCCAATCAAAATCACTTAGCTTTGTGCCCATTCCCGTTTCATAAATGCTTCCTACGCCATCGTGCTCAAATTCGTACACGCCCATGTGGCTTGAGGTAGTCCACTTGCCGACAATGAGAGGGTCGTGCTCTTCACCTGTCGCGCTGACAAAACCTTTCGCTGCCTGCTTTGCTCCGCAGCTCAATCCGCCCGCCAGCACGATCACCACGCCGACAACGGCCCCAAGAATTGCGACACTCTTGACAACCATCGTGATGATGGGGCCGGCTGTGTCCCAGAAGCGTGCCCTGGCCGCCCTCGCCAGCTCCTCGGGATTGACACCCATCTCCGCAGCCCTACGCCTTAGCGCTCCCTGCTGGATCACCCCGTAGAGAAAGAGGCCGATGGCGATAGGCCCGGTGATGAATCCGATGATGGCAAGCGCCTGGTACCAGTAGAGAGTCGTGTACTGCTTGGTGTATTCCTCGGTGGTGTAGGGATTGGCCGGGTTGAGCTTGCCGTCCACTCCCAGCGCTCCGGGTGCGTCTGCCTTGGGCGCTTTCTTAGCCTCCTCGGCCTCTTGGCGCTTGCGGGCCTCGTACTTGGCTTGCTCTTCCTGAGCCTCGCGCTTTGCCTCCGCCTCGGCATCGAAGGGGAGCTTTTGGTTCCAGCCGCACGTCCCACAGAACTGCTGATCGGGAGGCATGGCATTCTTACACTTGCGGCAGTAGACGGGATCGAGGGGAAGCGGTGGCGTACTCATGGTCTTATCCTAGCAGAATCCTCTCCACCCTGCGAGCCACCTTGTGCCGCTCATCAGCGGGCTCGCCCTCGTAGCGCCCCGCGTCGCTCCCATCGTCGAGCAGGGGCGGCTGTAGGCGATGCAGGAGCAGCTCCGCCAGCTCGTGAACGAACGCCTTTGCCACCTCGATCTCTGGGTAGGCGGTATTGATCGCGATGGCGCTGGGGTCGCCGTCGGGTGGGGAAGCTCTCCACTCCCCACGACCAGCGCCGGGGACGTGGTAGAGGTGGACGCTCACGCCCATCTCCTCGGCGACGCGCTCCCAGGTGGCACGGGAGGCCAGCGGGAAGCCCTGGGCATAGCGTGCGAGGCGGGCGGCGACAAGCTCGGCTACCTGCCTTTGGGTACTAGGAGAGATGGCGGGCAGTCGAGACATGGGCTACTCTTCTTTGGGCTCTCCTGTGCCGCCGATAGCCTGCTTGCGCTCCAAGTCCCGCAGGCGATTCTCCAGGTCGGTCAGCGCCGCCAGCTCGTTTGCCAGCTCCTCTACACGGGCCTTGCGGTCAGGGGGTAGGTTGTCGAATCGCCCACCGAAGAAAATCCGGTCTTCGTCGGGGACGTACTCGGTCTCAAGGCCAGCCCGCACTGCTCTTGCCTCTCTGGAGAGCGCCGTCACTTCCTCTTCCGATGCGCCTTCCCCTGCCAGCGCTCGCACGACCAGCTCAAGGGTGCTATCCCGCATCCCACCACCACGCTCCGCTTTATCCAGAGACGAATGGGCGATACCGGCAAGTTCGGCAAGTTCCCTGAGGGAAAGCCCTAGCCCTAGGCGCTTCTGCTTTATCCACTGACCAAGCCCGGCAGATTCTAAAGCACTGCTCATTTTTAAGTATGTCACTACCTTCTGACACCATTGTACGCCGTTAGGGTACACGCAACCATACCGGTTTAGGCGTACACTTGCCTTGTGTCTTGTACGCTAGTAGGATACAATTGAGGTTATGGTACTAAAGAGTTTCAGACCCGAGGGTGTTTCCATTGGGGACGTGGCCCGGAACATGGGCAGGGCTCGCTCAACGGTTCAGAAGATGGAGACTAGCGAGAATCCCGGCGTCTTCACCGTGAAGCAGTACGCCGAAGCCGTGGGCAAGTCCCCGTTAGAGGTGATCGCCGCAATTCTGGGAGTGGACGAAAAAAGCGTACAAAATGCTTGACAGACTGTACGCCTGTAGCGTACAATTAGACATGCGAACACTCTACACCCCCAACGGCCCCGCCGCCTACCACAAGACGATGCACGTAGCAGCGCACCTCTCGATGCGTGGCACTCCCACCGCCAAACGCTACTCGGTCTGGTTTGTCCCGACTGGTGGCGTCGGTCGCGGCCTGGCGGAGTCCGATCCTCGCCACAAGGCCGCCGTCAAGCGCGCTCTGGAGGCCGGTCCGCTGAATGGGGCGCGTGCGGAGTGGGCGGAGGAGAACGGCGACACGTACACGGTGCAGGAGGCCTGAGATGAAGACAAGGCCCGCACGCACCATCACGATCTACAGCGCCAAGGTCTACGTCGCCTGGGACAAGTTCCCGCCGCTCTGCGCTCCCGACTCGGTATGGAAGGAGTGGCACAGGCTCCAGGCTGAGGCCGGGGAGGCACCGACCTCCTAACAGTTTCCCGGTAGAGGAGATGTGTACTCCTCCTCCCCGCTATGGCCCCGGCGTACCGGGAAAGGGGCCGATTCGTTTACTGCTCTCCCCCGGCGCACTCCGGGGGCCTTTTTGGAAAAGCGCAGGTAGCCACCTAGCGAGACGCAGCGCCCGCCGCTCTTGCCGTGATGGGGCAGGGTTCGATTCCCTGGCTTTTCCTTTTGCTGAGGCGACCTCTCAGCAGACGCGACGCGCTCCGGCGAACAGGGGCGCACAGATTCGGTGTTCGTTCATTCACTTCCTCGGGGTAGCTCAACACCTGCCCCGAGGTCAGAAAAACAAAAAGGGTCGGAGCGCTACGAACGCTCCGGCCCCAATCCTCGAAAGGATCATTTACCGTGACGATTCTATCATCCGACCTGACTGCCATGCCAACTGGACGCGAGACCAAAGCAATCACCACGAGCTTGATGCGCTCCCAGACCCTGCTCTGGAAGGGCTACAAGATGCGTCGTGTCCAGGCTGGCGTCGTCGAGGTCAAGGGGCAGCCCACCGAGCACAAGATTCGCGGTGGTGGCACTCGCATCGACACCCACGGCCCCTACACCGTGGACACCATTGCCCGCACCTGCACCTGTGCCGGATTCGCCAATCGCTCGATCTGCGCCCACCTTCCTGCCGCGATGGAGTTCCACGCGGCCTACCAGCGCGGGGAGAGCCCGACGGTGCGCATGGTGACCATCTCCCGTGAGCTGATCGCACTGCGCGAGATCGAGGGGAGCCGCTACCACTGCCAGGAGGGCCGCATCGTGGTCTTCCGCTCCTGGGAGCAGGCGGGAGCCTACTGGAACCAGCGCCCCGACCTGATCGAGCACACCGAGCTGGTCGAGCTGCGGAGCATTGACCTGGAGGAGCTGGCCGCGACCAGGCGCTATGCCGGGCTGATGCTGGAGACCGGCGAGGGAGCGCAGGAGATCCCGCTTCCCGAGGTCGATTGGTCGGCCCGTGCCACACGAACCAATGCTGCTAAGAGAGAGGACTTTGACTGATGTCTAACCCAATCGCCTTCTCGCTTCTGCTTGCCTACGCCCAGGCGCAGGAGGCCAAGCGCGCCCTCGATGCCATCGACTTTGGCTACTACGACGATCTCACCACGACCGAGAAGTGCCGCCTTTGGTGGGATCAGCTCGATCACCTCTTCCCCGCCGTGGCCACGACCTGCCCGCCGGTGACGGTCGAGGACCTGATCGCGCACGACGAGCTCGACACTCTCCGGGACACCGAGAGCATCGCTAGCCTGGAGGCGCTGACCCCCGCCGAGCTGCGGGACCAGCGCTGGCGCTTCGAGTGCTACGACGAGTGGGAGGCTCCCGACTCCGAGCACGTGGACTACAAGCTCGACCACTACCTTCGCCAGCTCCGCCACCAAGCGATGGCCGCCGCTGGCGTTTCTGTCTCGCTACCGACCTACCAGGAGGGCAATTAGATGCCTACCACTAAGCCAATCAGGGTTGTAGATTCTTCTCGACCCGCGCCCCCAGCAGGCACCAAGACCCACAAGCAGGGATGTCCCTGCCCGATCTGCAAGATGCAGCGCAAGAAGGCCGAGCAAGAGGTGCGCGCCGAGGAGTACGCCCTGGCGATCCGCACCCAGAAGGCGGAGGAGCTTGCCAAGGTCGAGAGCCTTGAGGCCCAGGTCTCCCGAGTGCAGGAAGCCCTTCGCACGATGGAGGACAGCCGCAACATTCTCCAGACCCAGCTGCGCAACACTAACGAGGAGCTCAAGGCGGCCAAGGAAGAGAACGATGCTCTGAACACTGAGGCCGGCATCAACCACCGCAAGCTGATCGACCAGAGAGCACAGATCGACGAGCTCCTGGCCCACGTGACCAGCGCGGAGAAGGAGCTGACCGCGATGCAGTCGGAGCTCGCCTCGATCACTGGAAGCCGAGAGCAGCAGTTCCGGGAGTGGGACGAGGAGCGCAACGTGCTTCAGGCCATGCTGGAGCACGCCGAGATAAGTCGGAGCGGGGCACGGCTGATGATCGCCCTTGTGGTCTCGCTTGCCTTGGCGCTGGGGATTGTGATCGGGAAGGTTGGACGATGAACTGGAACACCCCCGACGCCCCCGACCAGTACGCCGCGCTGGTTCGCTCCCGTGCCCAGGTTCAGGCCGCGATTTGTGCAGACCGCCGCCGCGATGCTCTCTCTCTCTGGCGACTCCGGGGCGCTCTCCTTGCCATCGTCTTCGCCGTGATCGTACTGCTGGTCGGACTGATCGACTCGCCTGCGGATCACGTGGGGCCGGACGAGATGGCTCATGTGCGGGCTGGGCGTCAAGTCGTTGAGGTGACCCGGTGAGCATAATGCCCTGCCCGTTCTGTGGGCGTAACTCATTCCGCACAAGGGCTTCCGCAGGCTATCTAGTCATGTGCGCTTCCTGCGGAACCACCGGCCCCGGCGACAGCCTCACTGGAGGAGGCACTACGCACGACACGCAGGAGGAGGCAATCGCCGCATGGAACAAGCGCCACACTCCCGCCCCAAGCAACACCCAACAAGCCGCCGCCGCCGTTCTAGCCGCTCAGGAGGCCAAGGGCTTGAGCAAGTACGGCACGACGCTCGACACGGCGGGACTCAGCCTGCTTGAGATAGCCGAGCACTACCAGCAAGAAGCCGCCGACGCCCTGATGTACGCGACGGCGATGGTGGAGCTGATGAAGAAAGAGGCCGCCTCATGAACACCCAGATGCTTCTGCTCTCCCGGATCGTCGAGACCCCCGGCTTCAATCCGCGCGAGAAGTACGGCGATGAGGAGTTTGCAGAGCTCGTCGAGAGCATCCGCACCAATGGGATGATCACGCCCCCGCTGGTGCGCGCCGCCGATGCCGAGGGGATGTCTTGGAGCCTGGTTGCGGGTCACCGGCGCGTGAAGGCCGCTCGCCAGATCGGTCTGGAGCAGATCGCCTGCGTGTGCCTGCCCTACGCACCGGAGGCGGACAACCTCCCCTTAGCCCTAATCGAGAACCTGCACCGCAAAGACCTCGACCCCATCGAGAAGGCCAAGGGCTTCAAGCGCATGATGGATCGTGGGCTCAATAAGCTCCAGGTAGGCAAGGTGCTGGGCATCTCGGACGCCTATGTGGGGCGGATGCTGTCCTTGCTGGAGCTGCCCAGTCCCATCCAGCAGCTCGTGACCACCAAGGGCCTAGGGCAGGAAGCCGCCTCGCACCTCGCCACGGGGATTCGCCAGGGGATGCCAAAGCGCGAGGCCACCACGCTGGCACGCACCGCCGCCAAGGACAAGCTCACGGGCTACGAGGTGCGCCAGGAGGTTCGCAAGTCCCTGGGCGATCCCATGCCACCCGTGCGCCAGCCCAGCGAGATCTTCTTGTCTTTGCCCATGAGCAAGAAGCCCGTTCTCGACTGGGCACTGATGCGCTTTGGGAGCCTGGCGGGGGCGCTGGAGGCTCTCCAGGCGCTACACGCTCCCGCCACGGCCAAGAAGCAGGCAGGGGAGCCCTCGCCCATCGCGGTGGGCTCTGATGCCGTCATGGGCACCTGGCGCGATCCCATGGGCGTGGTACGCACGGGTCAGCGGCGCTGGCCTGAGTTCCTCGTGGGCATGAACCAGGGGACGGGCGGGCTCATCGCGCTCCCCGCTGGCCCCCTGCCTGCGGGCTTTGTCCTCTGCTGCGAGGTCATGCCCAACGACTCGGTACACATCGCCGCCACGGCCAGCGGTCGGGCTCGCACGGTCGCCGAGACGATCAAGGACAGCCTGATGGGCCGAAGGATCGATCCTTCGGCGGGCAAGAAGGGCGGCATCAAGTAATGGCTCGCACGCTCCTTCCCGCATCCCAGCGCTGCCCCGCACAGAAGGCATTTGCAGACGCGCTGTGCCCGGATGGCATTGGGGCTAAGGACGCGGCCACGGAGCTGTACCGCCTACTGGCGCTAGCCCAGAGCATTCACGACAACCCCAACGCAAAAGAAGCCGACCTGCGCCTGGCGACGGACATCGTAGGCGCAGGTCACATCGTCGCTCATCACCTGGAAGCAATCCGGGAGCTGAGCAAAGGACTACCAAAATGATTCATGTTTCAACCCGAGACTTAAACCAGGCACTTGCCATCGTCACGCCGCTTGCCCTGAAGGCGGGCACGCTTCCGATCACGAGCACAGTGCACCTTCTTCCGTCCAGCAACAAGCTGGCCCTGATTACTACGAGCATGAGCGCATGGCTACGGGCCGAAGTCCCAATGATGAGCAACTCAGGCACTCCTGACCTTGGACTTGGCGAGCCCACGCCCAAGTCTCTAGGCACCGAAGAGGTCGGCACGTGTATCGGAAGCCGGCAGCTCAACACGCTCGTAAGCACGCTGGAAGCCCCCGATACGCAGATCGCACTTCCCGAAGGAAACAACAAGGCGACGGTCACCAGCGGGCGAGTCAAGGCCGCTCTCCTATGCCTCCCCGGAGAGGAGTTTCCACACCCTGCCAGTGATGGACAACTTGGGCAGCCGACCGTGCTTCCCGCCGAGGTATTCTGCATGGCTCTCCAGAGTGCCATTGCCTTTGCCGCAACGGACACGAAGCGAACGGCCCTTTGTAGCGTCCTGCTCGATGGCGACCGACAAGAGGTGCGATTTGTGGCTACGGATACGCACACGCTCTTTCGTAGGTCGCTCTCGGGAGGGAGCTACACCGGGGTCTCGCCCCTGGGCAAGTGCCTGATTCCCATGGAGTCTGCCACACACGTGCTTCGGATCGTGCGTGCACTGAAAGCCCTGGAGGTTTCCCTACGAGTCCTCAAGCCGGAGACGGGTGGTAGCTACTTGGTTGTTGGTCTGGCTTCCGGCGATATGGCAGTGACGATGACGCTTCGGCTTTCCGAGGAGGCGTACCCCAACTACGAGCGCGTCATCCCGACGGCTCACGAGAGGGAATGGACGCTGGATCGAAAGGACGCGCTGACCGCCATCTCTCGCGTCTCCATTGCCGCCAGTGACAATGCGAACCGCTGCGTCCTGTGTAACTACGACCGCCCCTCATCTGCACTGATCACGGCTGAATCGGGCACTATCGGCGTGATCGAGGACGAGCTGGAGGTAGCCGCCAATGGTGAGCCGATTGAGATCTGCTTCAACGCAAAGCTGTTCAAGCGGTGTCTTGATGCGATGGTGGGCGATGGCGTCTCCCTGCGGATGACCGAGCCCCTGCGGCCAAGCAGTATTGTGCCCACCGATGAGCCCGCCACAGACGGGTGGCACGTCTCGACGTTGACAGTTCTGATGCCGATGCAGGTGGTTTGAGAAGGTTCGTACCTTCTTTGAGGAGCAATACCATGAGATGCAAGCGATGTAAGTGCGATATTTCCCGTCCCATCGAGCAGTTTGGCAACCCCGCCGGACTGCCCGATCAGGGCGATGGCCCGGTCTGCGCCGTGTGCTGGCTGTCCACCACGACCAGGGGAATCTACGGCGGCCCCGTGATGCCAGTCAAGCTGCCCATTCAGCAGCTCAGCATAGACGTGAGCCTCGATCTTGAGCAGAAAGCGGTGGCAGCATGATCCCCCCTGTAAACCTGTCCCTGCCCTTAGAGGAGATGGACAATAACAACCGGCACATTGGCCCGGGCGTCTTTCCTCTGGCCGCGATCTCGGAGCGCCCTGGACATAACCCGCGCAAGGACTACGGCGAGCATGATGGGAGCTTCGCCTCCCTGGTTGAGTCGATCAAGCAGTTTGGGATGATCCAACCCCCCGTAATCATCCCGACCAGCACCGCCGGTGAGGCGTGGTTTGTGGTGAGTGGGCATCGGCGTATCGCCGCTGCCCGCGCCGCTGGCATGGAAGAGGTGCGCTGCATCGAGCTGGGCTGGGACTGGACAACCGATGAGAGTGGCAAGGACCTCGCCAAAGACACCCTTGCCAGCTACACGGAGACAGAGCAGAGCATCTATGCCCTGATCGAGAACCTCCAGCGTAAAGAGCTCAACTGCATCGAGGTCGCCGAGGGGGTTCACAGTCTGGAGCGCCTCGGCAAGACGCAAGAGGAGATCGGGCGCTGGATCGGACGCTCCCAGGGGGCCGTCTCGAAGCTCTCCCGGCTTCTGACCCTCCCCGACGGCGTGCGGGCTTACCTGCGCACCGGAGAGCTCTCCCAGAGCCACGGCGAGGAGCTGCTGCCTTTGCTCGGGGAGTCGTTCCTGACCGGGGAGATCGAGACGCTGGCAAGCCGGGCGGTGGAGCAAGGGCTCACCGCCAACGGACTGCGCCACGTGGTGCGGGAGAAAGTCGAGCGCGCCACCCCCAAGCAAGTCACTCTCGAGGAGTATTCGGCACCGAATGATGAAGGGTTCGACAGCGAGCTCGATGCACGAATCGCCCGGACACTGGCGGGCACCAAGGGACTCGACAAGTCGGAGCTTGGTAGCTTCGACAAAGACCCGAAGCCCATGCCCCGCGATGACAACGGCCTGACGCGCAAGGAGAGCGATAAGGAGTTCGCTGCGGCGATGGCTCCCGATCCCGACGTTGTGCCGCTGTCGGAGCTACCAGCCCCAAAGCCTTCCCCTGAAGTGCAGGCACGAATCAGCCTAGGCAAGTGGCTTGATGAGATCGGCCTCAATTGGATCGAGGCCGCAGGCAGGCTCTGCGATATCACGGGACCAGGCGGCGATGTCCACAAGCCTGGTATGTGGATTCGCTTGGAGCCGGAGACCGCGCTGAAGCTCATGGAGCTGTGTGACTGGCACCTGCAAGAGCACGGGGACATTGCCGGCAGCGCGATGGGGGCCAAGCTAAACGATGTGGTGAACTCGTTCCACGCCGCCAAGCTGGAGATGCGATCGGAGGCGGATGCGGCCAAGCAGGCGCTCTCTGCAACCCTCCCTGTCTTTGAGGAGCCAGCGCCCGCACAGACTAAGCCCCTCACTCCTTCCGAAGCTGGCGAGAAACAACGCCAGAAGGAGCTGGCAGACCAGCAAGCGGCGCAGAAGAAAAAAGCCCAGCGGCAGGCAGAGCACGAGGCCAGGGCCGCAGAGAAGGCCAAGACCGATGTCACCTTCCGTGTGAGCTACTGCTACCCCCAACACGGTGAGTGGCAGGGTGGGGGCGAGTGCGAGACCCTGGACGGTTTTACCGCCAGCTTCAAGAGCCTCGTCGAGGCCCGTGCGTTCGCGGCAGAGGAGTCTGCTCGAAACCCGCGCTTCCTGGTTCACGTGACAATCTGGACGGAGCACATAGATCGCCAGTCCGACCGATGCCAGCAGCGGGGCGATCTTTGGTTCTTCCGCGGGCAGTCCGTTCCTGGTGGCGTCTCCAACTCGATCCCCAGCGAGGAGAGCCTGGCCGTGGTCGGGTGCGTGCTGAGTGAGCTGTACCAGGTCGAAGGCGCGAAAGACGAGGAAGATCCGGGCGACCCCGCCAACTTCCAGATCTTTCCCGAGGCTCAGACCACCCGCGGGCTCGTCGATGACATGGCGGGGAGGCTGGTCTGATGAGAGCGCTACTGCTCTATTTTGGGGGGCGTGCCCGACACGCCCCTCTTTTCGGCGTACTCCCGGACAGCCTGCTCGATGATCGCTGCCTCGCTAATGCCGTAGCGCAGGATGAGCGCCTCAAGAAGCGCTTTACAGTCGGCGGTGATCCGGCTTGCCAGCCGGAAGGGTTTGGTCGGTCTATTCACGATAGCGATAGTAGTCATCATGTACCTCTAGTGCAAATTATGCTGTACTTATTTTACCTCATGGTTGATACTGTGTACCGTTTGGTGTACAATTCCTTTAGACCCAAGGAGACAGAGAAAGGTTACACCAATGGCTAAAGACAGCAAGATTGAATGGACGCATCACACCTTTAACCCGTGGCGTGGATGCACCAAGGTTTCGGAGGGGTGCAAGCACTGCTACGCGGAGACCCTCAGCAAGCGAAACCCCAAGGTGCTTGGGATTTGGGGGCCGCAGGGGACGCGCGTGATGGCGAGTGAGTCCATGTGGCGCGAGCCGCTCAAGTGGAACGAGGAAGCCAGAGCAGCAGGGGAGCGCCATCGGGTGTTCTGTGCCAGCTTGGCCGATGTGTTCGAGGGGCCGGAAACCTGTAGCGAGGAAGCGTACCAGGTGGTTCGTGAGGCGCGGGAGAAGCTCTTTAGACTCATAGAGGCGACCCCTGATCTTGATTGGCTCCTGCTGACCAAACGCCCAGAGAACATGATGAAGTTTTGTCCGTGGCCGTGGGCGAATCTTTGGCCCCGAAATGTTTGGGCAGGCACCTCAGTCGAGAACCAGTCCGCTGCCGATAAGCGCATCCCGGAGCTGCTGAATGTTCCTGCCAAGTACAGGTTCCTGAGCTGTGAGCCTCTCCTAGGCAGGTTGGATATTCTCCCGGCCATTGGCGCTTGGTGCTCTTGTGGGTGGAGGCAAGTATCGCCTCGGCAAATAGATCGCTCTCTTGCTACGCATCTAGACAGCAATAATCCGTGCCCTCGGTGCGGCGAATCTGTAAGCCTCTCGCCGCGCGGTATCCACTGGGTGATCGCTGGCGGTGAATCTGGCTCCGACGCTCGCCCGATGCACCCCGATTGGGCGAGATCGCTTCGGGATCAGTGCCAGAGCGCCGGAGTGAGCTTCTTCTTCAAGCAACACGGGGAGTATCGGCAGGCTGAAGGTGATGAAGGGAGATTGCCTGAAGGATGGCCCTCAGTGCCTTACCGAGGGTTGCCTACTCACTGTTTCTGTGAGCCAGGACCTGATACTCTCGACACCCTTGTGATCCGTGTTGGCAAGAAGAACGCCGGTCGCCTGCTCGATGGCCGCACCTGGGACGAGCTGCCCACCGTGGAGGCGTCCCATGCGTAAGCTCATCACCTCGAAGTTTCGGGGCTTCCTCACCTCCCCCGACCTGCGCACCGAGCCGGGTAAGTCCCGCCTCAACCTGCTCCTGTGCGCCCTGGCGGTCTCCTCACTCTCCCTGCTGTCTACCGCCTGCCACACCGAGCCCACGGTCATGGTGGCGATGCAGAAGGATGGGGCCATGCTTCGGAGCACAGGGGCTGATGCCGTGCGCCAGGCCCGAAGCGCGGCTCTCACGACCGTGGGCTATATGGCCCAGATAGGGGGCTGGTGAGATGGCCTTCAAAGTCCCTGAAGCCAAGCGCGTGACCTTCCATCCGGCCTTTGGACCAATGGATATCAGCATGGGCAATAACGGTGTCTTCGAGCTCTACCACAAGGCCACCGGGCGGACGCTCTACTGCATCGCCTCGGATGGTCTTGGCTGGGAGCACGTCTCCGTATCGGTCAAGGGAAGCTCTCAGACTCCCGCGTGGGCCGACATGAACTTCGTCAAAGACCAGTTCTGGGGCGAGGAGGATGCCGTGATGCAGCTGCACCCTCCGAAGGGCGACTGGATCAACAATCACGCCTCCTGCCTGCACCTCTGGCGTCCTTACTTTCTGGAGATTCCCTTGCCACCCTCGGCCATGGTCGGGGTGAAGGGCATCGAGCCTGAAGACGTTGAGCGGATCGGAGCGCGCAAGCTCCGCGAGATCGCGAGCCAAGAGCTGACTGGAGTGACGCTATGACTCCCTGCCCCTTCTGCGATAGCCTCGATGTCCGCACCAGCGCCACGCAAGACCTACCGCCTCGTCCCACGATCTCGCAGCGCCGGAATGCTAGCTGGACTGCCTACGCCTACTGCCGAAACTGTGGCGCACGCGGTCCGCAGGTCACGACGATCCGCGAGTTCAGCAACGTAGCTCATGACCTGGCTTTACAGGCGTGGGAGGGGAGAGTCCGCAATGGCTAAAGGCAAGTCCGCCCCCGTCCTGAACCTCTTCGACTTCGAGGAGCCCGAGACCGTGATTGACGTAGACCTGGTACTCAGCAACGATCACGCTGTCACTGCGCATATTCCCGGCTTCGAGAGCATGGCCCCGGCAACACAGAAAGCCCTTGGCGATGTGGTGCAGTCCGTTGTGGCTCTCGCGCAAGAGGTTCTGGATACATCAAGCCAGCAAGGTGCTGGCCCTGCCAAGGCCGCGGACTCGTTTGCCCTGGGACGCCTCGAAGACCAATGGCCCCACGCCTATGCCTTCGTCGCCCAGGCGCGTAAGAGTGGCCTCACCGACCCTGCCCTGACCCCGGTGCAGGTGAGCACTGCTGGGCGCCGTGAGTTCGACCTGGCCGAGCTGGCACGCTACGCCAACGCGCTGCTCCGTGGGGTGCGCTCTGATCGACCTACGATGACGCCGGAGCGCTGGGCCCAAGCGACCGCGAAGGCGAGAGAGATGGGAGGGAAGTCGTGAACACGCTTGCGACCCTTTCAGAGTGCGGAACCTTCCGCTATGACCTGACCCGTGAGTGGACACGCGGGCTCTACGACGACGACCGCGGGGTTCTTCTCATCATGCTGAACCCCAGCACAGCAGACGCGACCAAAGACGACCCGACGATTCGGCGAGCGATTGGTTTTGCGAAGGCGTGGAAGTGCTGCTCGCTGACCGTCGTGAACCTCTTTGCCTATCGCGCCACCGACCCCAAAGACCTGCTTGCCAGGATTGAGTCAGGGGAGGACGCAGTAGGCAAAGAGAACGACCAGCACATCATTGCCGCGCTGGAGAGAGCCGAGAGCCGAGGGGACTATATCGTCGCCGCGTGGGGGGCGAACGGCTCCCACAAGCTAATCAAGCCCCGGCGCGATGCTGTCCTCAGAATGCTCCCCGTGGCCGACACGTGCTGCCTGGAGACCTGTGCGAGCGGCGACCCGAAGCACCCACTGTACTGCAAGGGCTGGCTAGTTCCGGTTCAGTACGAGTTCCCGCGAAGCGCATGGGAGGCCAGCAATGCCTGAACTGATCGAGGGAGCGACTTATCGCTTTATCGGGGACTCTGCTGCCTACCGTGGCCGCACCGGGGTTCTCTCTGGCGTGCGTCGTCAGGGTCGCCACTGGTTTGGCTCCCTGAGCAACCACGCGGAGTGGATGAAGGCAGGACTGCCGCCACAGATCGAGGTGATGGACACGGAGCTGGAGCTGGTGAGCGCTCCAAAGGCAAAGCCCGCGGCCTCGGTGCCTGCCTCTGTGGCCTTCGATGGCATGGAAGCGGATCTCGTGGCCCTGATCGAGTTCGCCGCCCAGGAGCGGGGCTTCGAGGTCGCCAAGGTCGGGCAGTTCCGCGCTGACGGCTCTGGTACGACCGTTGGCTACCCCGATATGTCTTTCCGCCGCCCGAGCTGGCCCCGTGGTCTGGTCTGCCTGATCGAGGTCAAGACCAAGGCAGGGGTTCTCTCGCCCGAGCAGCAGAAGCTCAACGACCAGGGCTGGAGCTTTGTCGCAAGGTCTACTGATGAGGCCCTGGTGCTCCTCGATATCTTTGAGCGAAGTTTCGGAGGGAAACTGTGAACCGAATCGCTTATAGCGTGGAGGAAGCTGCGCAGCTCTGTGGTGTCTCCGAGGAGAACATTCGGGAGATGATCCGTGCCGGCAAGCTCCTTGCCCAGCCCATGGGGGCCACGGAGCGCGGTCACCTGCGGATCGGTGCCGTCGAGCTGGAGCGCTTCTTTCTGGGGATGCCGAGGCCCTCTCAAACTGCTTTAGGCATCGGCTCCGTCACTGTCGCCACTGCTCCGGCTACTGTAGCAACTGAGCACAAAACTGTATCAACCCCGGTGCGTTCCCGTCGGTCTCCATCGGGCCGTGTCGGTGCAGATCGTGAGGAAATCCGCTATGAGTAGAGGGCACCTAATCTGCGGGGTCGGCATTTCGGTTCTATTCTACGCCATGCCCTGCAATTGCGGAAAGCCTACTCCCTGCTCAGATTGGCGTAAACATAATAAAGCTTCCCTTCTTCAAAACGAAGCGCGATCCCGTTGTGCCTGTAGCTGTCCTCTCCATAACCCTTTTGTGGCGCGAATCCGAGGGAGATTATGCGTGGCTTGATCTCTTTGAGCTCCTGCCCACGTTTCAGAACAAGCGTCTGTATGCCCTTCTTGAGCTCCACAGTAAAGTCCTGCTCGTAGCGGGTGTGGAAGGCGACAAGGCGGTGGTCCTGACTAAACTCGAACTCGGGGGAGCCATCTTGCACGGAGCAAAGTTCGGGGTCGGAGCCGGTGTACTCCATGTACCGGACACAGGAGCCCTGCTGTCGCTTGAGCTGGTCGAGTGAGTCACCACCTTGCATGCCCAAGACGGTTCGGCGGTCCAGATCGATCTTGATCGGCTTTGGCGGGCCGTTCTGACAGCCACTGGTGCTGAGGATTAGTAGCCCAAGGTACAGGCATCGCCTGCCTCGTGTCATGGCTTTACCGTGAGCAGGCCGAGCTTCCAGGGGATTTTTCCGTAGGCGGTTCGGTACTCGGTGTCGCTGGCACCTTGGAAGAGAAACTGGAGGTTTTGAGGGTCTATCTCCAGGGTTTCGTCGTTGCGGGAGCGGAGCAGCTCGCCGTGGCTAATATTGGTTGTCCAGGGCGACGGGCAGTTGGTGAGGCCGGCGAAGGGCTTCTCCCAGCTATCGGCGAGGGGCTTCCAAGGACCCGTGAGGGTGTCGGCGAGGTAGGCTTTGAAGTAGCGGCGCCCCTTGCCTTGGGCCTCCACGATCGTGAGGTACGGAGAGCGTCCCTTGAGCTTGTAGGTGTGGGAGGCCTCGAAGATATCGGCTTGGAGCGCGAGGGTGGGCGCCGACCAGACGCCACCCGGGAAGTGCTGGTGCTCGGTCTGGGCGCGCCAGAGCTTGCCGTCGAGGGAGGTCCAGAAGAGGTGGGCGTGGGTGGTGTCGCAGATCACCCAGAAGTCGAGCCACTTGGGCTTGGCGGGGGGATTTGCCATCAGGGGCTGTGGCTTGCTCCAGCTCTTCAGATCGCTCAGGTCGGTTGTCGTGGAGTAGCAGGGCTGGAAGGGCGGGGTTCGGGAGTCGTCGGCGAGCTGGTAGATCAGAAACCAGCGCTTCTGGGGCGTGTAAAAAAAGAGCTGGGGCGCGCAGTAGTACTTATCGTGGAGCGCAAGGACATGGCGCGGTGCCGTGGCGGCATCGGCCCAGGTCTTGAAGCGGCTCCCGACAATATCCACCCGCCCCGATGCAAACCGGACCGTCGCGTAGAGGTTCCAGAATCCCTGGTCAAAGACAAGGGTCGGGTCCTTCACGGCAACTTGGGGATCGGCTCCACCCCGCTCTGGCCCAAGAAGAGGGGCGGAGACCTGCCAGGAAAACCGCCCTGTGGTGAAGCTGTCGTCGGGGTACATAGGGCGCTTACTTGGGGAAAATAAAGCTGACTCCGGGACCGCCATCGTTGGTTTGAGGATTCTCGGGGAGATTTTCGTGGGTGCGGTTCCACTCTGCCATCTCGCGGACCGAGATCTTTCCATCGCCATTGGTATCGGCGTTGATGGCACTACCGGTGGGAGTGACACGGCCGAGAGCCGTGGTGATGTGATAGTTAAACTCCCCGTGGCTATACTGCCGTCCCGCGACAGTCTCAAACTCGGTGTCGGCGGGACGCGCGTTTTCGTCGAAGCGGCACGCTGTGGCAATAAAGGTCTTACTGTTTTGCAGGTTGTCGATAAAGCCGCCACTTCGGCACTGCTGCATAAAGATCGCGCGGGAGGCGTAGGAGATGGCGTTGAGCTTGTTGGCAAAGTCGGTGTCGGTGATCGCGCCGCCCCGCAGGTTGAGGGTGGCGTTCATTCCACCGCCGCCGTGGTCAAAGGTCCAGACAAAGAGCGTGTCGTTGCTATCGAGCTTGGGGAGGCTATTGGCGGCATCGCCATTCTTCAGCCCATCGAGGACCTTATTTACCCATGTGGGGCTGGCGGGAAAGTCGGTGACAGTGCTAGGGTGGCGGTACTTGGGATTGGCTGAGGCATAGTCGGCACCATCGCCGTAGAGCACGAAGATGTTCTCAGGCTTATAGCCATTGTCCAGCAGGGTCTTGTACATCCAAACGGTGTCGTTCCAGAAGCACTCGCCCGCAAAGTTCTCCGCCAGATCGCCACAGATGAGCACGGCGTAGTGTTTGACGAGGTACTTGCTCCAGTCGATCTTGGGAATTCGGACATCGACCCGGCGAATGACATCCACATTGAGGCGCGTGGTGTTGAGATTCGTGAGGGCTTTGTCGATCTGATACTTGCTGATGCGGCTCACACTGTCGGTGAGGACATTGAGCTCCCCATCGCGGAGCGCGAGACCTCTAGCCCCCGCCTGAGGTAGCTCGATCTTATCGTGGGTTTTCTCCACCGTGTCGGTGTAGCGGGCGACCTGCGAGCCATTGCCGGTGAGGACATAGAGCCCGCTCTGAAAAAACGCCATGGCGCTCATCTCCGCGCCTGGTGCCCAGCCACGGCTGACGATGCGCTTGGTAGCCAGGTCAATCTTGAAGATCGCACTGGAGAAGCCCGCCTCCATCGCCACAAAAACCTCCTTGCCATTGGAGGCCACCGCGGTGAGCTCGCCGGACTTGAGCAGTGCACTCTCGGGTTCCTGGCCCGCATTGGGATCGGTGACCGCATCGAGGCGTAGGAGCTCCGTGGTCTGGCCGCTGGCGATATTGAGCCCGATGAGGATCTTGCGCGCGCCATCGCCCAGAACAAGCTGATCGGCGGTGTGCTTGGAGATCGAGAGCTTTTCAATCCCGACGTTGTAGCGACGTAGCACCTCGCCTTTCTCCCCAAGTGCGGCTACCGTCCGCGGCGCGCCAGCAAAGAGCTTCCCATCGAGGTCTGTCAGCGTCTCAAACTTATCTTGTTGTGCGAGGCGAAGCTCGCTTAGCTTCCCGGCCTGTACAAACTTCGAGAGGCTGACAGGACGGAGCTGAGGAGAGAGCTGCGGGTCGAGCCGGTTGATCTGTGAGAGGCTGGCACCGGCCCAGAGGGTCAGGACACTCGCCAGTGAGAGCCCCAGAAGAGTCTTTCGTTTCATGGAAACAATGCTACCCGTTAACGAAAGTCTGTAAACTTCCCAAGGAGTAAATACGCCATTTTGGAGACGCTACTCTGCGCTGGGGCGGCGATACTGCTACTATGAACCTCGATCAACCTCTTCTCGATGGTATGCCCCGCTTGATCCAAGCCGGAATGGGCATCCATGTCTCGTCGGCGCAGCTTGCCAATGAAACGTCCCGGCGGGGGGCGCTTGGGGTTGTCTCCCATGTGGCGCTGCGGCATATTGTGGTGGAGGAGGTCCGGCGCGGCGATGCGACCGCGATCGCCCTCGCCAAAGAGTTTCCGATTCCGTGCTACGCCGAAGAGCTGCTGGCCTTTGCTCCTGGTGGCGAGTGGCACAAGCGCCCCGTGCCTCTCGATCTCCCCGACCCGGAGAAGGCCCGCCTGCCCAAGCGCCTCAGCACGATCGCGGCCTTTGTCGAGGTGAAGCGTGCCAAGCTCGGGCATTCGGGGAAGGTCGGGATCAATGTGATGTGGAAGTGCTCCCTGACCGTCTTGCCGTCGATCTACGGTGCGATGCTGGCGGGAGTCGATGCCCTGCTATGCGGCGCGGGGATTCCCATGGAGCTGCCCGATATCGTCGCCAAGATTCGGGCGGGCGAGGACCTGTGCTACAGCCCGCTCCATGGGACGGGGACTCCGGTTGCGCTGGAGATTGCCGCCGACAAGTCCGCCGGTTTTCTGACGCAGTTCGCCGAGCCCAAGCTCCTGCCGATTCTCTCCAGCTTCCCGATCGCCAAGCGCCTGCTGGATGTCTGGACCCGGGAGTTTGGCACGCGGCCCTTTGCCTTTATCCTGGAGAACCACACGGCGGGTGGGCACAACGCCCCGCCGCGCAACAAGACCGACTACACCGACGCCGACGAGCTCACGGGGTACTTCGACAAGGTCCATGCCCTTGGGGTGCCGATCTATGTGGCGGGCGCGTTCCCCGAGGGCGGCTCGCACAACGACTTTGTCTACTGGCGGGAGCGGGGGGCCTACGGCCTGCAGGTCGGCTCGCGCTTCGCGCTCTGCGACGAGTCCGGGATGCGGCGCGATATCAAAGACGAGGTCCTAGCCTACAACGCGCTGGGGGGGGAGCTGGAGACCGCGTTTGGCATCTCCCCCACGGGCTATCCGTTCAAGGTGCTCCCGCTCCCCGGAAGCGCCGCCGACCCGAGTGTCCACGCGCAGCGCCGCCGCATCTGCAACAAAGGCTACCTGATGCAGGCGGAGACCATCGAAAAAGACGGCGAGGCGGAGCTGGTCTATCGCTGTCCCGCGATGCCGTCGCGCCAGTACGAGAAGCTGGGTGGGGATGCCACAGAGATCGGGCCGCGTATCTGCCTCTGCAACTCCCTGCTCTCCACGGCGGGCTTCGATAGCGAAAAAGAAGCGCCGCTGATCACCCTAGGGATCAGCGGCAAGCGAATCACCGAGCGGCACAGCGCCCGAGACGTGATTGAGGATATCTTAGGCCAGGTCGAAGCGGTCTAGGTTCATCACCTTGGTCCAGGCCCCGACAAAGTCCTTGACAAACTTCTCCTGGGCATCGTCGCTGGCGTAGACCTCGGCGAGGGCGCGCAGCTCGGAGTTGGAGCCGAAGATCAGGTCCACGCGGGTCCCGGTCCACTTGGTCTGGCCGGTCTTGCGGTCGCGGCCTTCAAAGGTATCCTTGGCGTCCGAGGTCGGCTTCCACGTGGTCTCGAGATCGAGAAGATTCACGAAGAAGTCGTTGGTTAGGGCCTCGGGGCGCTTGGTGAATACCCCGTGGTTGCCATGACCCGCCTTGAGGACACGTAGACCACCGACCAGAACGGTCAGCTCGGGGGCCGTGAGCGTCAGAAGCTGCGCCTTGTCGATCAGGAGGTCCTCCGCCTTGATGGGATGTCCCGCCTTCAGGTAGTTGCGGAAGCCATCGGCGGTTGGCTCCAGGGAAGCAAACGATGCGGCATCGGTCTGCTCGGCGGTGGCATCGACACGGCCCGGGGTGAAGGGAACCTTGACGCTGTGCCCGGCGGCCTTGGCTGCCTTCTCGACGGCGGCGCAGCCGCCCAAGACGATCAGATCGGCGAGGGAGACCTGCTTACCTCCGGTCTGCGACGCGTTGAACACCTTCTGGATACCCTCCAGGGTGGAGAGAACCTTCGCGAGCTGGGCGGGCTGGTTGGCCTCCCAGTTCCTCTGCGGGGCGAGCCGGATGCGGGCACCGTTGGCACCACCACGCTTGTCGGAGCCGCGGAAGCTAGCGGCCGAGGCCCAGGCGGTCGCCACGAGCTCGGAGACGCTCAGACCGGAGCCGAGGATCTTGCCCTTGAGTGCGGTGATATCCTTGCTGTCGATCTTCTTGTAGGTGGCCGCCGGGAGCGGGTCTTGCCAGCTCAGAACCTCCTTGGGAACCTCGGGGCCGAGGTAGCGGGCGATCGGGCCCATGTCGCGGTGGGTCAGCTTGAACCAAGCACGGGCAAAGGCATCGTTGAAGGCCGCCGGGTCGCTCAGGAAGCGGCGCGAGATCTTCTCGTAGACCGGGTCGAAGCGCAGGGCGAGGTCGCTGGTGAGCATCATCGGGGCGTGGCTCTTCGACGGATCATGGGCATCGGGGACGGTTCCCGCGGCGGCGCTGCCCTTGGGCTTCCACTGCTTGGCACCGGCAGGGCTGGTGGTCAGCTCCCACTCGTACTTGAACAGATTCTCAAAGTACTGGTTGCTCCACTTGGTGGGAGTCGAGGTCCAGGCACCCTCTAGGCCACTGGTGATCGTATCGCCGCCGCAGCCCTTGCCGTAGGTGTTGGTCCAGCCAAGCCCCTGCTCCTCAATACTGGCCGCCGCAGGCTCCCGTCCAACATACTTGCCCGGGTCTGCCGCGCCGTGCGCCTTGCCCAGCGTGTGGCCCCCGGCGATCAGCGCGACCGTCTCTTCGTCGTTCATCGCCATGCGGGCGAAGGTCTCACGGATATCCCGGGCCGACGCCAGAGGATCGGGGTTGCCGTTGGGGCCCTGTGGGTTGACATAGATCAGCCCCATCTGCACCGCCCCCAGCGGGTTCTCTAGCTGGCGGTCGCCGGTGTAGCGCTTGTCGCCCAGCCACTCGGTCTCCGCGCCCCAGTAGACATCCTCCTGTGGCTCCCAGACATCCTCACGGCCGCCGGCGAACCCAAAGGTCTTGAGCCCCGCCGACTCCAGCGCGCAGTTGCCCGCCAGGATCATCAGGTCGGCCCAAGAGAGCTTCTTGCCGTACTTCTTCTTGATGGGCCAGAGGAGCAGGCGCGCCTTGTCGAGGTTGGCGTTGTCGGGCCAGCTATTGAGGGGGGCGAAGCGCTGCATCCCGGCTCCCGCCCCGCCGCGGCCATCGGTGGTGCGGTAGGTTCCTGCGCTGTGCCAGGCCATGCGGATGAAGAAGGGGCCGTAGTGGCCGTAGTCGGCGGGCCACCAGTCCTGCGACGAGGTCATCAGGGCAAAGATGTCCTTCTTGACGGCCTTCAGGTCCAGCTTCTTGAACTCTGCTGCGTAGTCAAATGTCGAGTCCATGGGGTTGGAGAGCGACGAGTGCTGGCGCAGGATATTGAGCTTGAGCTGATCGGGCCACCAGTCCTGGTTGCGCATCCCACGCCCGGCGACGGACTGGGGCGCGGCGGCCTCGGCATGGAAGGGGCACTTGCCCGCCGTGCTCGGTGTTGGCGCGGGCTCGGTGCTGAGGAGATCAGATGGGATGCCGGGGAAGGCGGCGGCGCTGGAGGCAACGGCCCCCGATGCAAGCGAGCAGCCCAGCGCGGCCAGGAATGTCCGGCGGTTGCTCACCAGGGGGCTCTCGTCTTGGGAGGTGGGCTCAGGGTTTGGATTGGTCTCGTTCATGGTGCTTATCGTGTCCTTATTGCCGTCGTTTGGTCTGGAGTCGCATCGACGGCTACGTCTTGTCTGATCCTATTGTCACCGGGGTTGCGGACAAGATCAACGACGGATTTCCGATCCTAAGCTTCGGTTTTTCCGATGCATGAAAACGGCCCGCGCTTAGGCGAGGGCTTCTGGACGCCCACGCTCGGTGGGGGGGACGCTCTCCAGGAGCAGTTCCAGGGAGGGGAGGCGGCGGAGGAAGGCGACTAGGCTCTGGGAGTCGCGGTCGTCTTGGTTGGTCTTGCGGGTCACGAGCGCGATCGTGCGACCGGGGGTGGGCGGGGCGAAGGGGATTGCGCGGATGCTGGAGTCTGGGCGGCGGGTGGCGAGGGCGGGCAGGATCGCACAGCCAAGGCGCGCGGCGACTAGGGCGCGCTGGGTCTCTAGCCCCGCGGCGTGGACAATGCGCTTGTGGGAGAGAAAGCCCGTGCCGCAGGCGGCGAGCACCTGGTCGCGCAGGCAGTGCCCTGGCTCGAGGAGGAGAAGCTCGTCGAGCGGGACATCCTCGACTCTGAGCTGTGCATGCTGGGCCAGCGGGTGCTCGTGCGCCACCCCGAGCCAGAACGGCTCGCGAAAGAGTGGATAGACCGCCAGGTCGCCTTCGTCTTGAGGGAGTGCCAGCAGGGCCGCATCGAGCTGGCGGGCACGGAGCAGGCGCAGGAGGTCGTCGGTGAGGGCCTCGGTGAGAACGAGCTGGAGGTTGGCGTAGGAGGCGAGCAGGCTCGGCAGGATCAGAGGGAAGAGGTAGGGAGCCAGGGTCGGGAAAGCCCCGAGGCGGAAGCGGCCACAGAGGGGCGCGCTGGCGTCCTGGAAGGTCTGGGCGAGGAGGGTGGACTCGTCCAGGACCACCAGCGCTTGCCGCACGACACTCTCGCCCTCCGGGGTGAGGGAGACACTGCGGCTGGAGCGGGTGAAGAGTGGCTTGCCAAAGGCGGCCTCGATCTTCTTCACGGTCGCGGAGAGAGTCGCCTGGCTCAGGCCAAACTCCTCCGCAGTGCGGGCAAAGTGCCGGCGCTCGGCTAGGGTGACCAGCAGGCGCAGGTCGCGCAGGGAGAGGTTCTCGATCCGATCCATCGGGCTATCGTAGCACACGAAGGGATCAATTTAAGCCATCTGAACCTCTCCGACGACTTCAATGCCATGGCCCTCTAGGGTCGCTTCACGGATCCGCGCAGTCCAGTTGGAATCGCCCTCTGTCACAATCAGGCCCTTGATCCCGGTGCGCCACGCCTGCAAGACATGGTTGGGGTCATCGTCGAAGACCATCTCCTGGCCCTCGAACGGCGGCCACTCCACCTGGGTGGGGACCCCAAAGTGATCCAGGCCGAGGGTCTTGAGCTCCTTGGAGAACCGCTTCTGTTTCTTCTGTGCCTTTTGTTGGAGCCGGCGCTTCTCCTGCTCTACCGTGATCACCCGCTCGACCGGGAGCCCACTCAGGCGGCACCAGAGCCAGAGCTTGGCTGGGTGTTCCGCTGCCGTGGAGTAGAGCGTCAGCGAGTGACCGGCCCGTGCGAGGTCTCGGAGGAGGGCGCGTGCCTCCTGACGGACTTCCCCACGAAACGAGCGGTGTGTCAGTGCGGGTTGTGCATTGTCCGAGGTCTCTTCCCCTTTGCGGAGAAGGACACCTTCCAGGTCGAGTGCTATCTTCATGATGGGCGTTCCTAGTAATTATAGTAGTATAGCAGTCTACACATAATCTGGACAAGTCTGTACAAGTCTACGGACAGAGCGCCGCAAGGAGCCCATCACACGCACGGTCGAGGAGCTGGTAGGTCAGGGCGAAGTTGCCGTCGTACCACGGGTCGGGGACTTCGTCGTAGCCGAGGTCAGGGGCGAACTCCAGGATGGGGCGCAGGATACCGGTGGGCACCCCAAGACGCTGGACATCGCGGAGATTGTCGTGGTCCATCGTGAGGAGGTAGTCAAACTCCCCCAAGTCTGCGCCGGTGAGCTGGCGGGCACGGATGCCGGAGAAGTCAATCCCGTGCTGGTGAAGAATCTGCTGTGTCCCCCGGTGTGGCGGCTCGCCGGCGTGCCAGCCCCCGGTCCCTGCGGAGTCGCACGTGAGCTGGTGGGCGAGCCCTGCGAGCGCTACTTTATGGCGAAAGAGTGCCTCGGCCATGGGGGAGCGGCAGATATTGCCGAGGCAGATAAACAGGACACGGGGCATGGGGCAGCTTGGAAGGTGCTACTCGACCGAGAGAATCTCGAGGGTCATCGAGCCGCCGGGGGTAGCGACCGTGACGGTCTCGCCCACTTTCTTTCCCATGAGCGCGGCCCCCACGGGCGAGGCGACCGAGATCAGGTCGTTGATCGGATCGGCCTCGTAGGAGCCCACGAGCGTGTAGGTGAACTCATCGTCGAACTCGGTGTCACGGACGCTGACCTTGGAGCCCATTCCGACGATACCACTGCCGGGGACGCTCTCGGGGACGATCATGGCGCGCTCTAGCATGGCCTGGAGGTCGGCGATCCGGCCGCCGATAAAGCCCTGCTGGCGCTTGGCGTCTTGGTAGTCAAAGTTCTCGGAGAGGTCCCCGAGGTCCCGTGCCTCACGGATACGCACGGCAAGCGCGGGCATCTCGACGCTGCGGAGGTGCTCTAGCTCGTCTTCAATTTTCTTCTTGCCTGAGGGGGTCAGGACGATTTCTTCTGCCATAGTCTTTCCCTGGGAAAAGCAAATTGCCCCGAAAGTGTTCGGGGCAGTCAGGCGATTATACCAACCAACCTTAGTTCGGTCAAGAAAAAAGAAAAAAAGTTAAGTCCGTAGTGTTGACAGGGAGGTAATACAGCGGTAAATTAAGAGTTCGTGCCACAAGAGGAGTATCCGCAAAAAGCGCCTCTGGCGAGTGGCTTTTTTGGGCTCGGGAAGGGGAGGTCAGTGTACCCCGACCGTCCTAACCGATTTGCCCGAACTAGGAGGGGTTCCAGTCCGTATGGAAATTCAGCATCAGGCTAAGCGTACCGAGCATGCCGCCCCGATCCCCAATCTTGTCGAACTTCAGCTAGATTCATTTCGCTCGTTCCTTGAAGAGGGGTTGCATGAACTGTTCCGATCTTTCTCTCCCATCTATGATTTTACTGGCCAGACGGCCATTGAGCTTGTAGATTTTACTCTGGGTGAACCAAAGCATTCTTTGGAGCAGTGCCGGTCACGTGATGTGACCTTTGAAGTGCCGATCAAGGCCAAGGTACGACTTACCAGTCCCGGCCAGGAAGTGATCGAGTCCGAGGTCTACCTGGGCGATCTGCCGTTGATGACCGAGAAGGGGACATTTGTGATCAATGGCGCCGAGCGCGTCGTGGTGTCACAGCTCTCCCGTTCGGCAGGTATCTACTTCCGCGACTCTCTGAGTAACTTGCTGGAGTGGCAGTTCTTCGCTACCTTGATCCCTTCCGAGGGACCTTGGGTGGATATCGAGACCGACGGCGGTGCGATCACGGTGCGTATCGGCCAGAACAAGAAGTTCTCGATCATGACCCTGCTGCGTGCGCTACATGCCTTCGATGTAGCCTCGCCTGAGGGTGAGTTTGTGATCGAGTTCCGTGAGCTCGTGGGCAAGACCCTCGCCGAGCCGATTATCGACGAAGTGACCGGTGAGGTTCTTCTGGATAAGGGCGCGGTGGTGACCACCGACGACTACCGGAACCTGCTGAAGGCCCTGGGCGGTGAGCAGGCGGTTCGTACCCGCAAGACCAAGTGTCTGCTGACGGGCTTCGACCTGGAGACCGACAGCCAGCTCTTGGACCACTTTGGCACTCGGGTGAGCCTGAGCAGTGCGGAGTTTGACCAGACGGACGAGGACCCGGAGGCGCGCTGGCGCTACGCGGCGACCGATCTCTACGACGGTGCCGGTAAGCTGATTGTCCCCGCCTATGCCCGCATCGACCGTGAGGCGGCCAAGAAGCTCATGGTGATGGACCAGACCGGTGTCGAGGTCATTGAAGTTCATCGCTTCATCGGCCTCTCGCTCGCCATGGAAGAGTCCAAGATCACCGACCGCAAGAGCGCGCTGCACGATATCTACCATAAGATTCGTCCGGGCGATCCCGTGACCGATGAGTCGGCCAAGGCGCTTCTGCACTCGATGTTCTTCGACACCCGCCGCTACGACCTGGCGAAGGTGGGACGGCACAAGCTCAATAAGAAGCTGCGCATGACCCTGCCGCTCTCGGTGCGTACGATCACTAAGTACGACCTGATCGCGGTGATCGAGTACTTGATCGGGATGCAGGAAGCCTCCCGCCCCGATGCGTCGGAAGAGCTCAAGATGCGCTTCACCACCGACGATATCGACCACCTGGAGAACAAGCGCGTTCGCTCCGTGGGCGAGCTGCTCTACTCGCAGCTGCGCATGGGCTTCCTCCGCATGGAGAAGGTCGCCAAGGAGCGTATGACCCAGTACGATGCGGAGAATATCATTCCCCAGGTCGTCCTCTCGGTCAAGCCAGTCAGCGCCGCGATCAAGAGCTTCTTTGGCTCGTCGCAGCTCTCCCAGTTCATGGACCAGACCAACCCGCTGGCCGAGCTCACCCACAAGCGCCGTCTCTCGGCTCTTGGGCCGGGTGGTCTCTCCCGCCAGAGTGCCAAGCTGGAGGTCCGCGACGTCCACCACTCGCACTACGGTCGTATCTGTCCGATCGAGACCCCGGAAGGTCCCAACATTGGTCTGATCGGCTCGCTGGCCGTCCATGCCCGTGTGGACCCGTTTGGCTTTATCGAGACGCCCTACCGGCGCGTGATCGACGGTAAGGTCTCCCGTGAGCTGGACTGGCTCCCGGCCGACAACGAGCACCACTACCATATCTGCCCCGCGAGCGTTCGGCTCAACGAGGACGGTAGCTTTATCACGGCTCAGGTGCAGGTGCGCCACAACCACGAGTACCCGTATGTCCCCGCCAAGCAGGTAGACTACATGGATGTCTCGCCCCAGCAGCTGGTCTCGGTCGGTACGAGTCTGATTCCCTTCCTGGAGAACGACGACGCCAACCGAGCGCTGATGGGCGCGAACATGCAGCGCCAGGCCGTGCCGACCCTGCGCCCCGATGCCCCGCTGGTCAAGACCGGTATGGAGCGCCGTGCGGCTCTGGACTCGGGCGCGATCATCGTCGCCAAGCGCGGCGGACGGGTCAAGAAGGTCACGAGCGAGGAGATCATTATCGAGACACGCGAGGGGCGGATCGACCGCTACTGGCTACTCAATATGATCCGCTCGAACCAGGCGACCTGTATCACCCAGCGCCCCGTGGTCGAGCCCGGTCAGCGGGTACGGCAGGGGCAGGTTCTCGCCGATGGTCCCTGTACCGACGGCGGTGAGCTGGCACTGGGGCAGAATGTCCTGGTCGCCTTCATGCCCTGGAACGGCTACAACTACGAGGACGCTATCCTGCTCTCTCGTCGTATGGTCAAGGACGATGTCTACACGTCGATCCATATCGAGAAGTACGAGGCCGAGGCCCGCGATACCAAGCTGGGACCCGAAGAGATGACCCGCGACATCCCCAATGTCGGTGAGGACGCTCTCAAGGACCTGGACGAGGACGGGATCATTCGGATCGGAGCCGAGGTCCGCAGCGACGATATCCTCATCGGTAAAGTCGCACCCAAGGGCCAGGGTGAGCTCACGGCAGAAGAGCGCCTGATTATCGCGATCTTTGGCAAGAAAGCTGAAGAGACCCGCGACGTCTCGCTGCGCGTTCCGCACGGTGAGAAGGGCAAGATTGTCGATGTCAAGGTGTTCTCGCGCTACAAGTACAAGGACGCCAGCGGCAATATCTTCAACTTCTCCAAGCGCCCGGACTCGCTGGAGTCCCCCTACGATGGCTCGGAGCTGGAGCGGCTTGCGCCCGATGAGCTCCAGGCGGGTGTCAATAAGCTGGTCCGTGTCTATATCGCCCAGAAGCGAAAGATCATGGAAGGCGACAAGATGGCGGGACGTCATGGAAACAAGGGTGTGGTCTCCAAGATCATGCCCGAGGAGAACATGCCCTTCCTGCCCGACGGGACCCCGGTCGATATCGTGCTGAACCCGCTTGGCGTGCCTAGCCGTATGAATATCGGACAGATCATGGAGACCCACCTTGGGCTGGTCGCCAAGGAGTTCGGAGCCCAGTTTGTGGAGCCGATCTTCGAGGGGTCCAACGAGGAAGAGATTCTCAATGAGATGGGCCGCTTCGGTGAGAAGCGCCGCCGCGAGATGCTGATCCGCTATGTCAAGAGCGATCTGGAGCTCACGGTAGACTTCCCGGAGGTCGGGGAGGGTGGCCAGAACCTGGAGGACCTGCTCGGTCCGATGGAAGCGGCTCTCCGTGACCTGGAGTCTGAGGAGCTAGAGCGTGTCTCGACGATCCTCGCAGGACCCGAGGTGCCGGAGGAGATTCCTGCCGACTACCCCTACGACCTGCTGATCGACGAGATTCGTGACCGTGTCTGGCGCCGCGTGGGCTTCCACGAGGACAAGTGTAAGATGGACCTGCGCGATGGTAGAACGGGCGAGAGCTTCAACATGCCGGTGACGGTCGGAAATATCTACATGCTCAAGCTGGCCCACCTTGTCGATGACAAGATCCATGCCCGCTCGACCGGTCCCTACAGCTTGGTTACCCAGCAACCCCTCGGAGGGAAGGCACAGTTCGGTGGACAGCGGTTCGGTGAGATGGAGGTCTGGGCTCTGGAGGCGTACGGCGCTGCCTACACGCTGCAGGAGATCCTTACCATCAAGTCCGACGATGTCCTGGGCCGTGTGAAGACCTACGAGTCGATTGTCAAGGGCGAGCCCATGCTCGAGCCCGGTGTGCCGGAGTCGTTCAAGATCCTGGTCAACGAGCTCCAGAGCCTGGCGCTCAAGGTGACGGTCGAGGACGCCACGGGCGCTGAGATCGATCTGAAGGACAAGGACGAGGACTTCCTCGACGACGAAGCCAACCGCCGCCGTGCGCAGATTCGTCGCCAGCAGGAGTCAGAAGACCTGCTTCTGAGCTAGTTTGTTTTTCTAAGAGTTGGTTGGGCCCCGTGCTCTTCAGCTGAAGAGTGCGGGGCAATGCCTTGTTTCCATGGAAGGAACTTCCGAAAGGGAAAAAATGGCCGACGCTAGTACATTTGATAAGATTCGTATCGGGATCGCTTCGCCCGATCAGATCCGCACCTGGTCCTACGGTGAGGTAAAGAAACCCGAGACCATCAACTACCGAACCTTCAAGCCCGAGCGCGATGGGCTGTTCTGCGAGAAGATCTTCGGGCCGACCAAGGACTGGGAGTGTCACTGTGGTCGCTACAAGAAAGTCAAGTTCAAGGGAGTGGTCTGTGACCGCTGTGGGGTCGAGGTCACCCGTGCCAAGGTCCGCCGCGAGCGCATGGGGCACATCGAGCTTGCCTCGCCGGTCTGCCACATCTGGTACCTGAAGGGCGTCCCCTCGCCGCTGGCGCTTCTTCTGGACATGACCCCGCGTCCGCTGGAGAAAGTGCTCTACTTCGCCAGCTATATTGTCACCGAGATCGACAAGCAGCGCATCAACGCCGGGATGGAGCAGTTCCGCCAGGCCGTTGAGCAAGAGATTCAGCAGATCGAGGAAGACCGCGATGTTGCTATCGTCGAGTGGCGCGAGGAGATCGCCCGCGAGATCGCGCTGGGCCGTCCGGTCAACCCCGAGGCGATGTACAACGAGGACGGCGAGGAGCTAGAGGTCGAGCGGGTCGCCTACACCGAGGAAGAGATCGCCGATAAGTACAAGTACCTCGACGATCGCATCCAGCAGGAGAAGAAGGACGCCGAGGAGCAGGCTCTGCTTCTGCGTGCGAGCCTCGACAACCTGCCCAAGGTCGAGAAGAAGATGCTCGTGGCCGAGGACGACTGGCGCGCGATCGAGCGTCTGGTCGAGGTCGTCAGCCGCCGTGTCGATGAGAGCCTGGAGGATATCATTCAGGCCGGTCTCGGTGGCGCCGCGATCAAGAAGCTCCTGATGGAGATCGACCTGGACTCGCTCCAGCGCTCGCTGAAGAAGGAGATTGAGGAGACCCAGGGGCCCAAGCGCCTCCGCGCCATCAAGCGTATCGAGGTGGTCAATGCCTTTATCGACTCCAAGAGCCGCCCCGAGTGGATGATCCTGGACGCCGTTCCGGTGATCTCGCCCGAGCTACGCCCGATGGTGCAGCTGGACGGGGGACGCTTTGCGACGTCGGATCTCAATGATCTCTACCGCCGTATCATCAACCGCAACAACCGCCTGAAGAAGATTCAGGAGATTCGCGCCCCCGAGAGCATCGTCAATCACGAGAAGCGGCTCCTGCAAGAGGCTGTGGATGCGCTGATCGACAACGGTCGCCGCACCCGCCCGGTGACGGGAAGCAATGGCCGTGCGCTCAAGTCGCTCTCGGACATGCTCAAGGGTAAAGAGGGCCGGTTCCGCAAGAACCTGCTCGGCAAGCGCGTAGACTACTCCGGTCGCTCCGTGATCGTCGTTGGGCCCGATCTGCACCTGCACGAGTGTGGTCTTCCGAAGGAGATGGCGCTGGAGCTCTTCAAGCCCTTTGTGATGAAGACGCTTGTGGAGCGTGGTTTTACCAGCAACATCAAGACCGCCAAGCGCATGATCGAGCGCATGCGGCCCGAGGTCTGGGACGCGCTGGAGGAAGTGATCAAGGAGCATCCCGTGATGCTCAACCGCGCTCCCACCCTGCACCGTCTGGGAATCCAGGCCTTCGAGCCCAAGCTGGTCGATGGCAAGGCCATTCAGCTGCACCCGCTGGTCTGTAAGGCCTTCAACGCGGACTTCGACGGCGACCAGATGGCTGTCCATATCCCGCTGTCGTCGTCGGCGCAGGCAGAGGCCCGCGTCCTGATGCTCTCCACCCACAACCTGTTCTCGCCCGCCGATGGCTCGCCCATCGTCTCGCCGCAGCAGGACATCGTGCTGGGGGCGTTCTTCCTGACGATGGACAAGCAGACCGAGATCGAGCCGAGTGGGGACATGACTGAGCACGTCGGCCGTGTCGTCGCCCGCGATATCGTGGATAAGAGCACCGGGACGGTCCTGGTCAAGTCGGGGCGCTACTTTGGCCCCGATACCGCGGCGGCGATCGCGGCGGCACCGGCCAACTTCGGTCCGCTGGTGCTGGGGGCAACCCACCCGCCGTTTGCCGACCCCACCGATGCGATCCAGGCCTACGACAATGGGCTCCTGGACCTGCACGACTACATCTCCGTGCGCCTCAAGCCGGGTGAGGGCCTCTCTGCGATCACCGCAGGGCGCCTGATCTTCAATGAGATCGTCCCCGAGGAGATTCGCTTTGTCAATGCAGCGCTGGACAAGAAGACCATCACGGCTACCATCGCCTCGGTCTACCAGAACTGCGGCCATGAGCGGACGATCCAGTTCCTCGACGACCTCAAGGCGACGGGCTTCAAGTGGGCGACCAAGGGAGGCATCTCCTTTGCGCTGACCGACATGAAGTCACCGGAGAGCCGCGCTCGTATCCTGAAGGACACGGAAGACGCGGTCAATAAGACCAATACGCAGTACCGCCGCGGTGTGATCTCCCACGCCGAGCGCAAGCAGCGCGTTCTGACCCTCTGGACCGATGCAACCACCCTGATTGGTGATGAGATTGTGAAGGCGATCGAGCCCTTCAACCCGATCTCGATCATCACGACCAGTGGTGCCCGTGGTTCCAAGAAGCAGATCTCGCAGCTCTCCGGGATGCGTGGGCTCATGGCCGACCCGTTTGGAAACATCATCGACTCGCTTCCGGTGAAGTCGAACTTCCATGAGGGGCTGACGACTCTTGAGTACTTCGTGACCACCCACGGAGCCCGTAAGGGACTCGCCGACACCGCGCTTCGAACCGCGGACGCCGGCTACCTGACCCGGCGCCTAGTCGATGTCGCGCAGGATGTCATCATCCGTGAGATCGACTGTGGCACCGAGAACGGTATCTTTGTCGGGGAGGTGCGCGACGGCAACGACGTGATCGAGATGCTCCACGAGCGCCTCCTGGGTCGCACGTCGCTGGAGGACATCGCCCATCCTGAGACCGGTGAGCTGATCATCGCCAAGGGCGAGATCTTCACCGATGTGATCGCCAAGAAGGTTGCCGGGAGTGGGGTCAAGCGTGTTGGCCTGCGCTCGGTGCTGACCTGTGAGTCGCGCCAGGGTGTCTGTGCCACCTGTTATGGCAAGGACTTGGCTATCGGCAAGCTGGTCGAGATCGGGGTTGCGGTCGGAATTATCGCCGCCCAGTCGATTGGTGAGCCGGGGACCCAGCTGACGATGCGAACGTTCCATACGGGAGGGGTTGCCACCGCGCACTCGCTTACCGGTGTTGCGGGAACCAAGCGCCAGCGCACCCAGAACCTCCAGATGCTCTTCCAGGACCAGCAGAGTGGACACATCTCGCTGGGTACCGAAGAGGGCAGCGAGCGTGAGAAGGCCCGCCAGGTTCAGGCCCTCCTGAAGGTGGCGGAAGAGCAGGTCGGTGGACTCCTTCGTGTCGTGGAGCTCTTCGAGGCCCGAAAGCCCAAGGGTGAGGCGATTATCTCCGAGTTCGGTGGAACAGTCGCCGCGATCCCGATGGAAGGTCTGCGTAAGGTTGTGATCCACTCGCCCCTCAAGGTGAGCGAGGACAACAAGCCCATGACCGGCCAGATCGCTGCCGTCTCGATCGTCAATCCCGCCAACAACGAGGAGATCGTCCCGGCGGGCAAGGACCTCGTGGACCGTGATATCCGCAAGATCCGCGAGGCGGGGCTTGAGAGCATCCTGGTCCGTAAAGAGATTGTGGTGCCCTACCGTGGTGAGCTCAAGGTCAAGGAAGGCGATGTCATCGAGCCCGGTGATCGCCTCACCGACGGCCCGCTCAACCCGCAGAAGGTCCTGGAGCTCCAGGGGCTACGCGGTATCCAGGAGTACCTGGTGCGTGAGGTCCAGAAGGTCTACAAGCAGCAGGGCGTGGACATCAACGACAAGCATATCGAGGTGATCGTCCGTCAGATGCTCAAGAAGCGCAAGCTTGTCGAGCCGGGCAACAGCGAGTACCTGCACGGCCAGCTCGTCGATCGCTTTGAGATCGAGGATGCCAACCGCAAGATTGAGAAGCGCGAGCAAGAGGCCGGGATTCCGGGCAAGCCCGCGACCTCGATCCCGGTGCTCCTGGGAATCACTGAGGCATCGCTGGCGACCGAGTCGTTCCTCTCTGCGGCGAGCTTCCAGAAGACCACGCGTGTTCTGACCGAGGCAGCTGTCCGTGGCAAGCGCGACAACCTGATCGGCCTGAAGGAGAACGTCATTATCGGGCGGCTCATTCCTGCAGGAACCGGTCTGGCGCAGTACCGCGCTCTTGAGGTCACCAGCGCCGATGGTAGCGCCATTGGCCTGCTCGAAGTGCCGGACTTCCCGCTCTCCAGCGAGGCATCGACCATCCCGGCTCCGGTCCGTGGGCTCGATGATGCTCGTCAGCTACTCGGTGGCGATCTTCAGATTGAGGAACCTGTCGAGGCCGAGAGCTAGTCTAAACCGATAAGTTCGTTGACAATCCCTCCTCCGTCTCTGCGAAGGGGGGATTTTTTTAGAAAGGGATACAGATGATAGTTGCAACGACGCTGGTCGCCATGATGCTCGCGACCGCTCCCCAGGGGACCAAGAAACCCACCCAAGCCAAGCCCGCTACCAAGTCCGCCGCCGCCGCTAGCCTGCCGGCCAATGTCGTGGCCCGCTACAATGGGATTGATATTACGGTCGATGACATCCGCCAGCAGGTCAACGCCACCCTAGCCCGCAAGGTCGTGCCCGATCTCATCCAGCGTGCTGTGATCGAGAAGCAGGCCAAGCTCGCGGGGGTGACCGTCACCGCTGCCGAGCTCGCCACCAAGGTCTCGGAGGAGCAGGGGAAGGTGATCTCTCAGATGGCGCAGAGCACGGGGGTGATGATGAAGTTCGACCAGATCACCCGTGAGTATGGCTTGACCGAGGCCGAGATCAAGGAGAGCGTCCGCCTCAACCTTCTGGCCCGTAAGGCCTTTGAAAAGTCCATCGCTAAAGAGCTGCCGTCGCTGGATGGCCAGCTCCACCTTGCCCATATCCTGATCGCCACGGTTCCGTTGGCACCTGGTCCCGAGACCCAAACCCCGCTCACCAAGGAGCAGCAGGACAAGAAAGACGCCGATCAGAAAGTGCGTCTGGAGCAGATCATCACCGATATCAAGGGCGGCAAGCTCAAGTTCGAAGACGCTGCCAAGCAGTTCTCCGACGACAAGGGCTCGGGGGCACAGGGGGGAGACCTTCCCTGGGCGGGCAAGGGCACCTTTGTCCCGGAGTTTGAGAAGGCTGCCTTTGCGCTCCAGAAGCCGGGAGACATGAGTGTCCCCGTGAAGAGCCAGTTTGGCTGGCACGTCATCAAGCTTATTGCCAAGGGCTCCGATGCCAGCGCTGCCGAGAAGGAAAAGTACCGCAAGGAGCAGCTCGCACAGCGAACCAGCCAGCCCCAGGCGGTCCAGCAGTGGCTCGCCGGGCTCTCCCGTGGGGCGAAGATCACGTTCAATACCAACGCCAAGGTCTATAAGTAGGCTAAGGGACGCCATAAAACGCCCCTGGCAACGAATCTTGCCAGGGGCGTTTTCGTGACTGCTTGTTCCGCTGTCGGAGCAGGGATATAATCTCTTAACACGATGACTCGAGGCCAGTGGTTCACTCGCGGAAAAGAAAAGGCACAGTCGCACACCCTGGAGGTCCGTCTTGGGCGGCGTACCAAGGCGCTTGCCCCAACCCTCTCACCCGGTTGCCTTGTTGTGATCGATCACCCCGACCTGGATGCCGTTGCCGCCCAGATGCTCCTTCGTGCACGCCCCGCGGCCATTATCAACTGCCAGCCGTTTGTCACCGGGCGCTATCCCAACCGTGGCCCACGTGTGCTTCTGGAGGCGGGAATTCCCCTCTACGAGCTACCCGGCTGTGATCTGTTTGGGGTCCTCAAAGACGGGGAGCGGCTCCGACTCTCCGACCGGCGTCTGGCGGATCTGGAGCTCTTGACGCTCCCTCTCTTGGAAGATCGCTTAGAGGCCGCCCGGAAAAACCTGGATGCGGAGCTCCAGCGCTTTGCCCAAAACACGCTTCAGTTCCTGGAAAAACCCGAGGAGAGGGCGCTTCTCTTGGAGACGGGCGCGCTGCCGACACTGAAGACAAACCTCACCGGGCGGCATGTCTTGGTGGTGGTGCGCGGGGAGGGCTACGAGCAGGACCTGCAGCGCCTGACCAGCTACCTCCGCGAGCAAAAGCCCGCCGTGATCGCGGTCGACGGAGCCGCCGATGCCCTCCTCGCGCTGGGGGTCCGCCCGGAGCTGGTTCTTGGGGACATGGACTCCGTGAGCGATGCGGCGCTGCGCTGTGGCGCGGAGATCGTGGTCCATGCCTACGCCGATGGCCGCTCGCCGGGCAAGGAGCGGGTCGAGGCGCTGGGAGTCGAGGTCACGCTCTTTCCGACAGCGGGGACGAGTGAAGACGCCGCCTTGCTCCTCGCCTATGAAAAAGGGGCGGACTTGATTGTTGCGGTGGGCACGCACTCCAACCTGGAAGACTTTCTGGACAAGGGGCGCGGGGGCATGGCGAGCACGTTTCTGGTGCGCCTCAAGGTAGGCAGCCGCCTAGTCGATGCCCGCGGGGTCTCCCGCCTCTACGGCAAGCACCCGTCGGCCTCGCCCCTCCTCTTCTTCCTCTCCCTCTCCGCGCTCTTTCCCGTGATTGTCCTCGCCGCCAGCACCGAGTGGGGGAAGAACGCCTGGCAGCTCATTAACTTCTGGCTCCGCTCGCTCCATCGCTAGTGGCCCGTGTGGGTCAGGTACACTCGGGGTATGGAATTTGTCTTTGATCATGTCGCGCAGGTTGTCCCCGATATCTCCGATGCCGTGGCCTGGTATGTGGAGCATGTCGGGGCGAGCGTGCTCTACCAGGACGCGACCTGGGCCTTTGTGGAGGCGGGCGGGGCGCGGCTGGCGTTTGTGGTGAAGGACCAGCACCCCAATCACCTCGCGTGGCGTGTCTCGCTGGCGGAGCTGGAGACGCTGGCGGCCAAGCACGAGAAGGCGATCAAGACCCACCGCGATGGGACGCGCTCGTTCTATCTGGAGGCGCCTGGCGGGACGCATGTCGAGATCATCACGTGGGACACGGTGCCCCAGTGAGACAGGCACCGCGCTGGCCGAGGGCCCGGCTACCGCAGCACCGGGGCAGGTTTGTCGTGGCATCGCACCGGGGCACCCACACGCACGACCCGGAGAACAGCCTCGCCGCGCTGGAGGCCGCGATTCAAGTCGGGGTGGACTTTGTGGAGTGCGACCTGCGGACCACCAAAGATGGCCACATTGTCATCCTCCACGATAGCACAGTGGATCGGACGACCAATGGTAAGGGAAAGCTCGCCGAGCTGACCCTCGCCGATGTCAAGGCGCTCACCCTCCGCGACTCCCGCTTCCCGGAGCGCACGCGTGAGAGCATCCCGACCTTTGAAGAGCTGCTCCAGACCGCCAAGGGGCGCATGGGCTTCTATCTCGACTGTAAGGCGGTCGATCCCGAGCAGGCCTTTGCCCTCGTCAAGCGCTACAAGCTCACGGAGCGTGTCTTTGCGTATACGTCAACCGAAGGGGCGGTGGCGTGGAAGAGAGCCGCGCCCCAGGTCTGTGTTATGACTAGCCCGCCGGAGACCGCCAAGACGCCCGAGGGGATGATTGCCTTCCTGAAGGAGTGGCCCTTTGAGCTCCTGGATGGCCCCTACAACCTGCCCCCCGAGACGATCGCTGCCGCGAAGACGCTGGGCACGGAGGTCTGGGCCGATATCGAGAACCCACGGGAGAGCCCGGCGCAGTGGGAGCCCGTGATCGCCCGCGGGGTTACCGGCCTCCAGACCGACCACCCCGCGGAGCTAATCGCCTACCTCAAGTCGGTCAAGCGCCGGTGAGGCTCCAGTCGTTGGCAAAGAAGCCTGCCTCTAGGACGCCGCCCATGCCCTCGGTGAGCATCTTGGACCCGAAGACACACCAGTCCGGGTAGGGGGTCCCCGACGTGAAGTAGGCAACCCGCTCGGTGAGGCGCAGGCCCGGCAGGCCCGTCCCCCCAATCGCCCCGATCAGCCCAACTGCGGAGTCCGGGCGGGGATAGACAAAGAGGCAGGCAAGATCGGGCTGGCGCAGGGCCTTGCTCTTATTGCCAAAGACGATACCGTCGCGGTGGACTTTGATCGGGCAGGTGCCAAGGAGCTGCTTCCAGAGCCGGTTGGTATCGGCGTTGCCGTAGAGAATCACGCTCCGGTCCCGCTCGCGCTTGGGATCGAACTCCGTGTCGGGGAGGAGGTCCGGGGAGGCGTTGCCGCGGTAGAGGAACTGCTCGGCATCGAAGCGTGCCTTGGCGTAGCTCCAGGCGTTCTCCTCCGGCGAGCCTGCAGTGCCGTAGACCAGCACAAAGCGCTGCGTGAAGGCCTGCTTGAACGGCCCCGAGCGCAGGTTACTCTTGGCGAGGGTCGGCAGGGCCTTACGCGTCGTCTTCCAGTCCGTGCCGGAGTTCTCTAGCGTCAGTGGGCCACCGTCGTGCTTGAGTGTCTGGCCATCGACGACGATCTCGCGAATCCCGGCGAGACCCACCGAGAGCCGCGCCGCGTTCTTGGTTGTCCCTGTGAGCTTGCTACCCTCCCGACGAAGATTAAACGACGAGACTTCTAATGCAGCGGTCTGCTGCTCCAGAGTCGCCCAGGCGTTGGTGGCGCTGACCGCGGGGTTGACCGTCACGAGGGCCGCCGTCTCCGGGTGCTCGTCGCGGCGGCAGGCGTTGAAGAGGCGCACCATCGGGGGCCAGTCCACGCAGGCCGCACCCGGGGTCTTGGGGTCGTTGTCCCACCAGTGCCCCGCGCCCGGCTCTTCGTGCCAGAGGAGCTTGGGGTGCCCAATCGCCTCCAGCTCCTTGCGCATGGTTCGGGCCTCACTCACCGGGACGTTGTCGTCGGCATCGCCATGCACCACGTAGATCGCGGTCTGCTTCAGGTTCTCCTTGAAGAGGAGCGTATCATACTGGTTGGCCGCGCGGCTAAAGGCAGCCGTGACAGGGTTGGTGCTCGCGACACGGTTGGCACCGCCGTAGCTGTTGAAGCTGATCCAGCCCGCGCTCGGCCCGATCACCGCAAACTGCCCCGGAAAGAGCGAGCCAATCGACCAGGTGCCGTGTCCGCCCATCGAGTGGCCGGTGAGGTAGCGCTGGGTGGGGTCGTGGGGGTAGCGCTTCTGGGCATCGGCGAAGACCTCCAGCGCATCCAGGCGGCCCCAGTCCTCCCAGTCGAAGCCGTAGGGGCGGCGGTTGGTGGCGGCGGCGAGGGTCGCGCTCTCCTTGGAGCCATAGGCCTCCGCCTGACCCTGTGCCTGCACACTGGCCCCGTGGAGCGAGAGAATCAGCGCATTGTCTGGGGCGGGCTTCTGCGCCGGATTGACCGCGTAGTACTGCACCGAGCCATCGACATTGCTGATAAACGTCCGGCGGTGGGTGAGGGTCGGCTTGCGAACCCGGAGAGAGATGCTGGCCGTCGCGCTGCCCACTTGTAGGGTCACGGGCAGCTCCTCACCCATGAGCCCCCGCGGAGGCACGAGCTGGAAGGCGGCCTTTCGGACACTCAGTGGCGGCAGAGGAGGGATCGGGGTTACACGGCCATTGGCGAGAATCTTGAGCCCGCGCTGGGTCTTCTCGCTGGCATTGACCACGACCACGCTTCCCCAGACCGGTGCACTCTCGCCCAGGACAAGATCGGGCTGTGTCAGCTCTGCCGTATTGATCGAGATCTCGGAGGTCACCGGCACGAGCTTGCCCGCGAAGCGCCCCCGGCCTACTGGAAAGAGCAGCTCGTTCTTGCCCGCCTTGAGCCGCACGGGCACAGCGATCCGGTTGTCGCTATAGACATCCCCGATCCGGGGTTCGCCATTGACATAGGCCATGCTATGCCCACTGGCCGCCAGGAGAAATGTCTGAGGCGCACTGAGTTCCACCGTGAAGCGCAGCAGACCCAGCCCGCGCCCGGAGAACTCGCCGCTCTCACTGGACTGAATGGGGGACCAGGCGATACTCTCCAGCCCCTCTTTGCCGATTATCTTTGCCTGGAGGTTGTCCGCCGAGAAGGCAAACCGCCCGCCCCGTCCGCCACTGGGCGCGGCCACGAGGCCCTGCCGAAACTCAATCACACCTTGCTTCATGCCAGGCATTGTACCCGAGGCGAGTATAATGCTCTCGTGCCCGCTCCACTCAAGACCTTCCTCCTCGCGCTCCTGGCGATCTCCGCCTGTGTCGCGGGGATTGCGTTCAAGCCCTTTGGGATCGCCTTGACGGTCGCCTGTCTGGGAGTGGGGGTGTGCTCTTGGCTGATGCGGCGCCCGATTGCCGGGTTCTGGCTGATGCTGGTCTTCTTTCCGATCTACCCGCTCTTCCGCGCGTGGGCGGAGCTCAACCTCCCGACTGTCTTGATGGGGATCAAGTTCTGGCCCGATCTGCTCGTCGCCTTGATCTGGGTCTCGATTGTGCTGCGTGCCACTCTGGAGCGACGGCGGCTGAAGCTCTACGGCGACGACTGGCCCGCCCTTGTCTGGGTGGTGAGTGTGGGCTATGGCTCGCTGATCGCCTTTGAGAACCAGCACCCCTTTGTTCTGCTCTTTGGCTGGCACTATGCCTTGCCGCCCGTGATCGGCTACTTCGCGATCCGCCAGATTCGCCCCAGCGCCCGCGAGGCCGCCGGCCTGGTGCGCCTGCTTCTGGTGACCTATGTCTGTCTGGCCGTTCTCTCAATCGCCGACTATGTCTTTCGCCCGGAGTTCACGGCCAAGCTCGCCCAGACCGCACGCCCGGAGGTGGCGAAGTGGGCGATGCAGGTCGATGACCAGATCAGCAGTGCCGTGGACTTCTGGAAGCGCTACGCCCGCATGCAGTCGCTGCTCTTTGAGGAGAATGTCTTTGGCTCGCTCTCGGCCTTTGTCTCGCTCTACTGCCTCTCGTGGTTCACGCTGAGCCGGCGAGCTGTGGGGCGGTACTTCTGGCTCTGGGGGCTCAGTACAGCCGCGCTCTTTCTCTCGGTCTCGCGGGGGAGCACAGTGGGCTGGGTGGTCGGTGTGGTCGTGCTGATCCTGCTCTGGCGACGCTACTCGTGGCGACTGACCGTGGCGCTGGGCTCGATCACGGCGCTGGCAGCGGGGCTCTTTCTCTTCTTCACAGACAACCCCAAGGTGAAGTTCTGGGTGCAGATGATCGAGAACACGGGGGCACTCGACGGTAAGTTTGGCCAAGACCGGGCGCACCAGTGGAACGCGGGGCTCGATATCTTCGTCCGGCACCCGTCGGGGATGGGCCTCGGCTCGGTGGGGTATGCGGCGTCGCGCTCCGGGGCGGCCTCGACTATCGTGGCGGATGGCAACTACATCGCCTACCTCGCCGAGCTAGGAATCCCCGGTGCGCTGGGGCTAGTCGCGATGCTGATCGGCCTCTTCTGGGTGCTGGGGCGCTGGCAGCGCACCACCGACGATCCCGGCCTGAAGGCACTGGGAATGGCGCTGATCGCCTATCTGGCCGGTGAGTGTGTCCACGCGGTGAGTGCCAATGTCTTTGAGTACTACTACACCTGGCCGGTCTTTTGGCTCCTCGTGGGGGTCTATGTCTGCCGCTGCGAGGCGGGCACAAAACCTCTCCCACCCCCTGCCCCTCCCTCTCCCGGGCGTTCGTACCTCACTGGGAAAGAGAGGGGAGCTCATCTGGTTTGTAAAGCCCCTTTCCCAGCGAAGAATGAGCGCCCGGGAGAGGGGGTGGGGAGAGGTAATTAACCGTGCGCGTCCTGTTTGTCTCCTGCGACCCCCTCGACGGTGCCGTCACCCGCTATCGCTGCACCCACCTCGCGGAGGCGCTGAAGTCTGCCGGCCACACCGCCGATGTCGCCACTATCTACGACCCCGTGATTCGCCTGGAGCACGATATTGTCGTCCTGCACCGTATCTGCGCCAACAGAGAGGGCCAAGCCCTCGCCGACGCCGTCCGAAAGTCCGGCGCAACCCTGATCTACGGCGCGGACGATCTGGTATTTGAAGAGGGGCTCCATCTGGCGATGCTTCGCCAAGCAGATGGGGTGCTGGTCTCGACAAATGCTCTTGCGGAGTTTGCGAGCGAGGCGGGTGCAAAAGACGTTGTCGTTGCCCGAAATGTTGCCGATGCTCGACAAATCCCCATGTTGGCATTGTCGCCCGATCTACAGGCTAAATTTCTTAACCTAGGAGGGAAAGTTCGGCTTTTCTACCCGTCAGGAACCCCGACACATGATGCAGACTTTGCTGTGATTGGTGAGACATTAAGCGCTCTTTTAGGAACCTACTCTGAGCTTCGGCTGGTTCTCATGGGACCACTCACTATTCCCGAGGCTCTCAGATCCAGGCAATCACAGATTCTAACCTTACCGCTGATGGACTGGGACAACTTCACAGCAGTGATGCGCTGGACAAATATCGTCCTGGCTCCTCTTGCCCAAACTCGCTTTAACCAAGGCAAGAGTGAGCTGAAATGGCAAGAAGCGGCAATCCTAGAGACCGCGACGGTTGCAAGCAACTGGGGTGGTTTTGCTGAGTCGGTGCGGGATGGCGAGGATGGTTTCTTAGCTTCCACTCTTGATGACTGGTCACAAAAACTATCGGAGCTTATAGAAAGGCAAGAGCTCAGGGACACAATTCGTTGTGCTGCTTTCGCACGGTTACAACGGATGCGTGAGGAACGCAATGCCACTCTGTTTGAGCAATTTGGATTGTGGGCGGATTTAGGCCCGATCCATCTGACTACGGTCTCCAATCCGCGCGGGTTCGCTAAAGGAATGGTGAAAAGGACGTTGCGGAGGCTGAAGGCATAGATGCAGCTCTCCATTGTAATTGTCACCTACCGCTGCAAGGACGACGTGCTCAAGTGCCTGTCCTCGCTTTCCCCTCGTTCTGGGGGGCAGGGGGCTAGCCAAGTGATCGTCGTGGATAACGCCAGCGGCGATGGAACGGTCGAGGCGGTTCGAGAGCAGTTTCCTGCTGTCTGTGTTCTGGCGCTCGACGAAAACATTGGGTTCGCGCGGGCCAACAACCTTGCCGCGCAACACGCAACGGGTGAGTTTCTGCTCCTCCTCAACCCCGATACGATTATCCCCGAGCCCGGCACGCTGGAGCGCTGCGTGGAATATCTTGCCGCACAACCCAGCGAAGTCTGTGGGATGACCTGCCGCGTGGAGTCCACCGATGGCTCGCTCCAGTGGGAGTGCGCGCGGCGCTTCCCGACGGTGTTCTCGGAGTGCGCCAAGGCGTTCTTTCCCTATCGCCGATGGGATGCGATTCCACGCTTCGACGAAACGAAGGCACAGGCAGTTCCGTGCGTGCTTGGAGCATTTGTCTTGCTTCGTCGTGCTGCCTGGGAGGCGGTGGGGGGCTTCGATGAGCAGTTCTTTCTGATGTACGAAGATGTCGATCTGTGCCGAAAACTCGCGAGCCACGGCGGCAAGCTGCTGTACTGGCCCGAGGCGCGGATTGTCCACACGGGCGGGCAGTCGTGGAAGACGGAGAAGCCGCGCACCTACGCCAACACGCATCTCTCGTCGCTGCAGTATGTCGCCAAGTACTGGCCCGGCTCCGAGCGGGGCGTGAAGGGTGTCTTTCGGCTTGCGCTGGCGCTGAAGAAGCTCGCAACACGCGGCAACCCCGACAAGCAAGCCATGATCGCCGCGGCACAGGAGGCGCTTCGGTGAAGCTCCTGTATGTCTCGACCCTGGATCACATTGTCTATGTCATGCTGCCACAGCTCGATGGGGCACGAGCGGCGGGCTACGAGACCCATGTTGCGTGCCAGTTCACGCGCTTCAAGGACGATGCCGCGCAGCACGCCGACTTCCTCCACCCGCTCTCGGTGCAGCGCAATCCGCTCGATCCCCGTAATATCTGGGCCCTCGTGCAGCTTGTACGGCTCATCAAAAAGATCCAGCCCGATATTATCCATTGCCACAATCCCAGTGGCGGGCTGCTTGGCCGGCTCGCCGCGACCTTGGCAGTCCCTCCCGCCCCCAAGAAGGGGGGAGCTCGAAAGCCAGTGCGGGTCTATACGGCCCATGGCTTCCACTTTCATCCCCTCGGGGGGAGGCTTACCAATGTGCTCTACCGGGCGATTGAGCGCTTCGCGGGGCGCTTTCTCTCCGACGCGGTGCTGACAATAAATCAATGGGACTTCGAGGAAGCGCAGAGGCTGATGCCGAAAGATCGCGTCTTTGCAACCCATGGGGTGGGGGTCTCGGTGGAGGTGTTCGACCCGGCAGGGGTGCCCGCAGAGACGCGTCAAGCCCTCCGCGCCGAGTTTGGGGTGCCCGACGGTGGGCTCTTGATTACCTGTATCGGGGAGCTCTTGCCGCGCAAGAACCAGAAAGAGGCGCTTGCAGTTCTGGATCAGGTACGGAAGCGAAACCAGGAGCGAGCTCCGGTGCTGGTGCTGGTCGGCGATGGGCGGGAGTGGGAGGCGCTTCAGGCACAGCTTGCGGGCGGGGACAAGGCGAATGTTCATCTTGCGGGGTTCCGGCGCGATACCAAGGCGATCCTCGCCGCGTCCGATATCTTTCTCTTTCCCTCCCTCCAGGAAGGACTTCCGTGCGCGGTGCAAGAAGCTCTCTGCATGGAGGTTCCTGTCGTGTGCTACCCGATCCGGGGCTGTGTCGATCTGGTGGACAGTGGCTGTGGCCGAATTGCAAAAGAGCAGACGGTCCAGGCGCTTACCGCCGCCCTTGAGGAGGTTCTGGCTCTGACCCCCGACGAGCGCAAGGCTCTGGGGCGTGCAGGGCGTGAGAAGATGCGCCAGATCTACTCCCGAGAGCACTGTATCGCCGAGTGGCTAGAGATCTACAAAACCCTCGGAGTGGCCCCATGATCGCCCTCGTGACCGGTGCCAGTGGCTGTGTCGGCTACGCGCTCTGTGAGGCCCTGCTCGCCGATGGGGGCTTTCACGAAGTCCGTGGCCTCGTCCGCCGAGCCGATGCCGAGCTTCCCCCGGGAGTCGTGCGCGTTGTCAGCGACCTCTCCTGCTGCGCCGATGCCGACGTCATCTTCCACTGCGCCGCCCTCGTGCACCAGCCAGACGCCGCGAAGGAAGACTACCACAAGGTCAATGTGGGCTTCACCGGGCAGCTCCTCGATGCCTGCAACCCGGAGCGCCCGCCGCGCTTTCTGTTCTTCTCGACCGTCGCGGTCTACGGCGAGAGCACACCGCGCACCGGAGTCGCGGAGGACGCCCCGCCCGCGCCGGCAACGCCCTACGCCGCCTCCAAGCTCGCCGCAGAAAAGCTCATCGACCGCTGGGCCGACGATGTCGGCGCGGTTGCCGTTCACCTGCGCCTCGCGACCGTCTACGGGCCACGGGATCGGGGCAATATCGCTAAGCTAGAGACTGCCATTCGAACAGGTCGCTTCTTTATTCCGGGCGATGGGCAGAACAAAAAGACCCTCTGCGCGGTGGAGTACGCCGCCACTGCCGCGATCGCACTGGCTCGCATGGGCTCGATGGCCGTGGCAGGGAAGCGCTTCGTGATCGCCGATGCCGCTCCCTACACGCTCCGGGAGATCGTGGTGGCGCTCGGGGGGAAGCCCTTTGCCCTACCGCTCCCCCTCGCACTGCTTGCGGCACGGGTGCTCAAGGGCCGCACAGGCGTTGCCCAAGTCCGAAAGCTCGCGGCGGACAATGTGTACCGGGGATCCCTCCCGGCATCCCTCCCCCCGGCCCCCTCCCTTCGCTCTGTTTCCCGCTTCGCGGGGACGAAGGGAGGGGGAGACAGAGGGGGTGGGTTCCCCTTGAGCACTCCCCCGCCTCGTTCCTCGGCACCCCCTCTCCTCCCGACGAAGGAGGAAAAAGAGGGAGAGGGGGTCGCGGAGTGAGGAACGAACGAAGCGGGGGGAGTGTTCGTACCCTCTACCCCGCCCTCATCAAGCGCCTCGCCGACTTCGGGTTCGCTCTACTCGGCTTGGTCTTTCTCACGCCACTCTGGCTCTTGCTTGCCCTGCTGATCCGCCTCGACTCGCCTGGCCCCGTGCTCTTTCGCCAGCGCCGAGTCGGGCGAGGGGGCCACGAGTTTGTCTTGCTCAAGTTCCGCTCGATGCGCACCGACACCCCCAATCTCTCGACTGCCGAGCTCCGTGCCTCCGGTCTAGAGCCCTATACCCGAGTCGGTACGTGGCTCCGCAAGACCTCCGTCGACGAGCAGCCGCAGCTCTGGAACGTGCTCAGAGGGGAGATGAGTATTATCGGGCCGCGCCCCGCGTTGCCATCGCAGACCGAGCTAAATGCCGACCGTGAGGCACGCGGGGTCCACGCGCTCCGACCGGGAATCACGGGCTGGGCGCAGGTCAATGGCCGCGACAACCTCACCGATGACGAAAAAGTACGCTTCGATGCGGAGTACCTAGAGCGCCAGTCTCTCGGCTTCGACCTGTGGATTCTCTGGCGCACGCTGGCGGAGGTTGCCACGGCACGCGGTAATAAGTAGGCTATCCGAGCTCGGCGCCGTAGCAGCGGGCGAAGTAACCGGCCTGGCTGAGATCGAGCTTGGTCTTGTCAAATGTCACGGTCTTCAGGTCCACGCGATCCAGAGTCGCCCCCCGCAGATCGGTCTTGAGCAGCGTTGCTCCTGCTAAGCTGGCCTCCGTCAGATCGGCGTTGCTCAGGTTAGCCTCGGTGAGGTCGGCGCCGTAGAAGTCGGCCCCGGCGAGCTTTTGCCCACTGAAATTTTGTTTCTTGAGGGATTGGTGGCGAAAATTAACAAAGCTCAGGTCGCAGTCGCTAAAGGTGACGCCTCCCAGATCGGCGCTGGTAAAGTCTGAGCCCAGCAGGCGGCACTCCGAAAAACTAGCCACAAAAAAACTAGCTCCCACAAAGCGGCAGTTTGTGAAGTTACACTGGGAAAACAGCCCCGCATTGAGCCGCGCCCCCGAGAAATCACACTCGTCGAAGTGGCACCCGGTCAGCTCCGCCTCCTGAAAGTTCGTACTCAGAAACTTGCATCGCGAGTACTCCTCGCCCTGCCAGCAGACCTCCACGAAGCTCTTGTGGGAAAAATCCAAGCTCACCTGACTCACAGGCCCCACCGCCTCACTGGTCTGTTCCCTCCCTTGTCGCGGAGCGACTTCGAGGCCGAAGGCCAGCAGCGAAGCGGTGGGGCCTCGTTCATGAGGCCGCCGTGAGGTCGTCAGGGAGGGTGAAGGTGGTCTTGAGCACCTGCGTAACCCCCGTCTCCGCCGCCGCGTAGCCCGCCTCGATAATCTCGATGACGTGGGCGGCGTGGTCTGCGGTCACGATCGACGGCTTGCCCTCGCGGATCCAGCGCACCAGCTGCATCGTGTCTTCGTAGACATGGTGCTCACCCAATTTGCCGTGCGCGGCGTACTTGCCGGCGACGTGTGGGGTCACTTGCAGCGGGGAGAGCCCCTCGGCCTTACCGGGGTAGTCAATCGGCTCGCCGTTCAGCTTGGTGCCGACAATCTGCCCCTTCTCACCGAAGTAGCTGGGCTGCCCAAACTCGCTCACCATCCCGGCAAAGGTTCCGTGGATAAAGGCAAAGACATTGTCGCCAAAGTCCGCCAGAATGACCGTGTTGTCGTCGGCGTCGCACTCGTAGGCCTCGCCCTTGAAGTGACGAGTCTTGATCCCGATCCCCGACATCGCTGTCACGCGCTTTGCCGGTCCCAGGACCCCTGTCAGCGAGTGCAGCGCATAGACCGTCATGTCGTAGAGCGGGCCGCCACCGGGCTTGCGCCAGTACCAGCTCGGGTTGATATTGGTGAGCGGAGAGTCGCCGGTGCGGACCCCCTCGTTCTCATGGTAGGCACCAAACGCAGCGCCGGCCACGGCCCAGGAGAGCTTGCCCAGGCCACCGCCACGGACAATCTCACGGATCTTCTGGTTGGTGGGGCGGAGCATCTGGCCAGGGGAGGCGACCAGGTGGACACCCTTGGCCTGTGCGCGGGCGATCAGGTCGAGGGCCTCGCCACTGGTGACCGTCATGGTCTTATTAAAGTGAATGTGCTTGCCCGCCTCGATCGCCTTGATGCCCTGCTGGTAGTGCAGCCCGATGGGGGAGCAGATAATCACCATATCGACATTCGGGTCCGCGAACAGCTCGTCCTCGGTCTCGTAGGCGGCAGCGACACCGTACTTCTCCGCGGCGGCTTGGGCGCGGCCGGGGGCGGGGTCACAGCAGGCAGCCAAGTGAACCTGGTCCTGCACGTCTTCGAGAATGAGATGATCCAGGGCGCCACGAATGCCGATACTGCCGCATCCGACGACGCCGATTCCAACACGCTTGCTCATTTGCTTTTTCTCTCCTGCGGCAGTGCACACCTGGCCCTGCCCGGTCTCGTTTCGCCAAACACGGGCCGGATTCCTCCCGCCACAACACCGGGATCGCGGGGGGAATTAGCCTACATTTTTGGTGGAGATTTACCGAATATAGGAGGGAAACCTATGAGATTGACTGAGCGCTTACGTGGATTTGTAGGAAAGGGGACCGCTGACGAGCCTGCCCCTGTGATCGAAGCGACACCGGTGGCCTCACCCCCACCCGCCCCCGTCCCGCCTCCGCCTCCCGCCGCCGTGCCCGCAAACGTGACGGTCGAGGCGGCGTACGCCATGCTCCAGGCCTTCCCCAAGGAGACCGAGGATGCCCAGCGACTCCCCGCGTTGCGCGCTGCCTTGGCCGCGACGGTCGAGGAGAAGAATAAAACCCTCCAGCAGCTCTTGGCGGAAGTGTTGCAAGAGAAAGCGCGCATCGCGGGCCTCTTGCAGAACCAGGACAAGCACTTCGAGCTCCAGGTTCAGAAGATCACCGAGGCGGTCGATGCCCTGTGGGACAAGCGCGATAAGCTCACCGAGCACCACCAGCGCGTGACCCTTCAAGGGAAGGAGCGCCTTGATGGCCTCGACCAGCTGATCCAGTGCCTGAGCCTCACCGACGACACCGCGCCCAGCCCGATGACCCTCACGACCATGACCCCGCCTAAGGTAGAGCTGGTCGAAGAAAACGACGAACCGGTAGTGATTCGGATGCCCATGATGGAGCTCCGCCCGCTTGGCGAAGACCAGTCGTTCGAGTCGGTGCCGGAGCCCGTGGAAGAGGCTCCTAGCAACCCCCGCAAGCTCTACCGTAGCGCCGCTTAGAGCGCCCCCGCCGGGAGCAAGACCGCCCTGCAAGGCGCGCCATCGGTGGGGAGGCTCAGCGGCAGGCAGACGAGGGTGTAGGTTCCCGCCGCAACGCCTCGTAGGTCCAGCCCCTCGACAATAATCACCGCTGGCCCCAGTAGCGCCCGGTGGGTCTCGGGGTTGCCGCCGTAGAAGGGGCCAATCGAGAGATAGTCCGTCCCGATCAGCTTGAGCCCGCGCTCTACCAGGTACTGCGCGGCGTCCTCGGTGATCCCGACATAGTTCGAGAAGAACCGGCTCTCGTCGAGCTTGCCATCGTGGATTTTGCAGTGCAGTAGAAGCCGCGTGACCGGATTCGGGAGCGCCTGCGCCTCGAACCATGCCTTATCCAGCGGCCCGTCGCCATCGTAGCAGACCACGGTGCACTCCCCGATCAGGGTGTTGAGGTCCAGCTTGTCCACCAGCCCGCCGCCTGCCACAAAGTGCCGGGGGGCATCGAGGTGGGTTCCGGTGTGGCACCCAATCGCCATGTCCGTGACCTGGACTTCGTCGCCGGCTTCGTGGCTCTTGACGATCTTTAGCTTCACCGGCTCGTGCCCCGGCCAGACTGGGAAACCCTCACGAAGGGGGTAGGAGATATCGCGGATGTCTAAGTTGCTCATGAGAGAGACAGTTCGACAGGCGCGGTGGGATTCCTGCTCTACCCGGCACTTAGGGTCGGGATGGTCTTGAGGAGCGCGTGGCCGGCGGGGAGAAGGCCGCGCGCGACTCCCGCATAGTCCTTCACGACGGTGCCCGCTTGCTCATGGAGGCGCTTACGCTCCACAATCCCCTCGGTGACCGTGCTCTCTGCGGTCGCGAGGGTGTCGGCGGCGGCCCGTAGCGCGTCGATCCGCGCCCGGAACTGCTCCAGGGTAATGTGGACGATCCCATTGTTCTCCTCTAGTGGGATGCGCAGGGGGAGTTTTGCGGCTGGCACGCGGGCTTGGGGCAGGGCATTGACCCGCTCCCAGACACTGGCGATATCGGTGTAGTTTTCCAGCAGCACGGCGGGGGCACTGGTGATGGCAAGGAGTGTGGGGAGCCCGTAGAGATCGGGGGCGTTCTTTGCCAGTCCCTTGAGAGAGAGGCGTGCCTGCTGGGCGACCGTGTGAGCCGCCCGCCGTGTGGCATCGCGTGTCCCTTGCGCCGCCGAGAGCGCATTTCGCTCTACAGTTACGGCAGTCTCGGCGTCTTGAATGCTCATCGCAAGGTCAATCGCTACATCGTGTGTTGCACCATCGGGCAGAAGGACTCTCTCTCCTAGTGCTGTCTCGACCTTATCCCAGTGGGTGATGGTCTTATTTAAAACGGGTAGGTTATTAACGGTCTTTGTTGTGGGCATAGTAGCTCCCTCCATTGTAAAGCGTTAGTATAGTATACAATAGAGTGTGTACACTTTGCCAATAACCCTCTCCTCCTAGATGGGCAGTGTGTACCGAGGTATGGTAAGTCTTTTCTAAAGCATGGGCAGCTCGCCGCTACGATGGGCCGACTACCCCGTGACATAAAGAGACCACCCCGAGGCATGGGAAGAACGCCGGTGACATGGGCTGACTACCCGACAACTTAAAGTGCCTAATATTTTATTTAACTAAGGATGTTGGCCCACTGTATACTGTTTAACTTGTTCGGTAAGTAATTTCCAATAGTCAGGTTGGTAGGTAGATGGTCTGCCATTACTATTAGTCCACGTTGTCTCCGTGCGCTTTGCATCTTTGGGAAAATCCACCCAGAACACGGAGTCAGGTATGTGTACACTTGTCTCCACCTCCATTTGTGATTTCCCCTTGTCTAACTCTTTAATTTGAATGACCAACTCCGTCTCTGGATCATAATAATAATTCTTTGATCCTATACGGGCAACACGTAGCTGCTTTCCATATTTAAACTCTGTTGGGCGGTTATCACGGGTGCGAAATAGCAATATAGGAATTGTGTTTATGGCAATTGTTTTATATCTTTCGTATGGTGAAACTTTTATCTCTGGCATGTGAGTTATTGTCACGGTATTTAGCGATTTGTTATAACTAAAGTTAGTGTGATCTGCGTAAATGTCGATAGTTTCTAGTCTTCCTTCCATGTCGAGAGTATTAGTCCTGATCTTACCGCCTCTGTGCCAGCTTTCAAGACGTAAGACCCGTTCCGCTTTTTGTCTATTAGTGCTGGACAGATTGTATAGGTACAAGCGGGTATGATAGCCCACTGGAGCGAGGTTTTGTTTGGCAATCTTGAGCGCTGTTGGGACATTGTGCCCGATCCATAAAACTGCGAACACGGCAAAGATGTGGCGGAACTTGAGCTTGTAGCCGGTGACGGTCGGGGTGAGGGGGGTGAGGTTCTCGATGCGCTGGCTTAGCTCCGGACGGACAGGCTCGGTGGGGAAGGCGGCTTGGAGAGACTGGGTTTGCTCAGGCTCGGTCATGGGGTGGACTCCTCGGGGAGAAAGTGGGCGGCGGTGCGCGCAAAGACCGTGGCGCGGGCGCGCTGGATGAGGCTATTGACGGCGGCTTCGGACTTGCCCAGCACGGTGCCGATCTCGGGCATGGTGAGGCCATCGACATACTTCAGGAGCAGGGCGTCGCGCTGGTTGGGCGGAAGCGCAAGCACGGCACGCCGGAGCTGGAGCGCGTCCTCGGCACGGAGCGCGTGTGCCTCGGGGGTGGGGGCGCTGTCGGGCGGCTCGGGGAGGGACTCGACCAGGCTCTCGCGGCGGCGGTAGCGCTTGCGGTGCAGGTCGGCGACCTTGCGGCGGGCGATCCCTAGGAGCCAGGCGCGGTGCAGGGACGCATCGGCGGGGCAGCGGGCCACCGACGAAAACGCGGCGGCGAAGGTCTCGGCGGTCGCGTCCTCGGCATCGTCGCGGGTGGGAAGCCGCCGCCGTGCAAAGTCAAAGACCGTGGCGAGGTGGGCGTCGCGGAGCTGGACAACCACCGCGCTATCTGCGGGCGGCGACGAGCGCGCAAAACTACGAAAGGGGCGCCGGAGCAAGAGCTGGTTCACTACTTACCAGATCGCTCGCAACACCGAAAAGCTATCGGTCCGTGCTCGGGGGGAGGTGAATCTGGTAGAGGCTTACATCCACGAGCCGCCCAAACTTCTCCCCAACCCGCTCCAGGGTCCCGACAAAGCGGAAGGCGAGCTTCTCGTGGAGGCGGATCGACGCCAGATTGTCCGACGTGATCAAGGCAACAATGGTCGTGATCCCGCGCGAGGGGGAATCGTCGAGGAGGGTCTGGAGGAGCGCCTCCCCGACTCCGCCGCCTTGGGCACGCACATCCACGTAGATAGAGTTCTCCGCGGTGCCACGGTAGCCGGGCTTGGGGTTATAGGGCGAGAGCGACGCCCAGCCCACGACAATTCCATCCCGGTCTTCGGCGACAAAGCAGGGGTAGGGTTCGCCATTGTGCTGTTGGAGCCAGCAGCGCTGGGCGGCGAGATCCCGTTCATTGGTCTCCAGCGTGGCAGTGCTGGTCTTAACAGCGTCGTTGTAGATGCGGCGAACAGCCTCTGCATCGTCGATGGTGGCGATACGGATGATAAAACTCACGGCGAAGTTTTACCATAAACCACTTCTCCGGTACAATCACCTGTGGATAAATACCAAGTTCTTTCCAAAATTTCCCGCGCCAACCTGGAGCGTGATGTTAAAGACCTCGCGACGCGCTGGCCGACCCGTCACACGCTCTCAAAGCACCATCCCGCTATCGTGGCGTATCTCTCCGGGAAGTTTAAGGCACTTGGCTATCCTCCTAAGCGCCATGTCTACGAGCAGGCAGGCAAGTCTCTGAGCAATGTGATCGCCCAGAAGCCCGGCGGGAGTGGTGCGCCGATCCTGCTCTGTGCCCACTTCGATAGCCGCCAGGAAGATCTGCATGCGCCGGAGGCCCCCGCCCCCGGCGCTGATGACAATGCGACCGGGGTGGCGGTGCTCTTCGAGGTCGCGCGGGTGCTCAAAGACACTCCGCTCCGTGTCCCGCTCCGCTTTGCGCTCTTCTCCGGCGAGGAGCAGAACCTCTGGGGCTCGACTGCCTACGCCGCGGAGTGCAAGCAGCGTGGCGAGAAGCTGACTCTGGTCTTCAACCTCGATGAAGTGGGCTACCCGGACACCGAGAAGCATCTCTTTCTGGATCGGGATGAGCGCGGGCGCCCGGAGAACAACGCGGCATCGGCGAAGCTGATTACGCGGCTAGAGTGGCTCGCCCGGAACGTCGTGAAGGTCCCCACCCGTATAGATCCTGCAGAGGCCTCGGACTATATTCCCTTTGAGGCGCAGGGCTACACGATCACGGGCCTCTACGAAGGGGAGTACCGCTATCCGCACTACCATAAATCAACCGATACTCCGGATAAAGTGGATTTTGGCTATGTCAAAGACATGGCGCGTCTGACGGTCGCTTTCTTACTGGACTACGCACGATGAACAAAGAACCCTGGTACACAAGTCGTCTTCTCACCCGCTTGCTTGGTGGGGTGGGGGTTGCCTGCACGCTCGTGGGCTCGTGTGTGCGCCTCGAGACCCTCGATACTCGTTCGTCGTGCCGGGGAGACATTCTTCAAAGCAATGCGTACAACGCACCTGTCTTCTCCACGGACAGTCAGAAAGTCTTCGGGTTTGTCGATCACACCACTCCCGGCAAGCACTCCCAGACCCTGGAGGCATGGGAGACGGCCCAAGGGCGACGGCTGTGGAAAGTGCCGTTGTCTTCAGATGGCCTGGCGCTCGCGACTCAGGGAGACCGTGTGGCAACCATGACCTTTAAGGAGCTGGCCGTCCGTGACACCCGCACCGGACGTGTGCTCTGGCAGAATACACGTACGATACCACTCTCGGAGCACGCCACACTCTCGTTCTCGCCGTCGGGGAAGCTCCTCGCGCTGACCCTGCCCGATTTCATTCAGGTGCTTGATGTGGCCACGGGCAAGTCGCTGAAAGGAATTGCCTACACCGACTGCAAGTTTCACCAACAACCGGTCTTCTTATCGGATGGGACATTGGTTGTCGCAGAGTGTGCGACGGTTTCTGGCGACCCATATCCGGGCCTCAACCTACGCCTGAGCTTCTCCACTCCCGCCGTTTCCGTTGTGACCGTCTTGGACCCCCTTACCGGAAAAGCCCTCCGCCGCCTCGCCCGCGATGTGGAGGATTGGTGTGTCTCTCCCGACGGTACTCGCGTGCTCGTCAAGCGCGCCCACGAGCTCCTGCTCTTGAGCCCCTCAGGCGAGACGCTTGCCACCGTCAGCCCTGGGAAGTACTTCGAACAATACGTAGGTGCGAGGTTTATCCCTGGGAGCACCAATATCTTGCTCATCGGAGACAATGCAGGCGATACGCCCGTTCGGTCGTATGTCTGGAACCCGACGCAGCACATCGTCCGCCGTGCCCACCCGGACGAAGAGCTTCACGAGCAAGCGTACTCCCGCGAGGGAAGCAAAGCGCTGCGTGCGGAGGACATGGGGGGCCTCGGGCGGCACAAGCCCCTTGGCACGGTAATGAGCCCGAATAAAGCCGTTGCGCCCGTCCCGCTTGAGGGAATGACGGGCTGGGAGCTGAAGTAGACGAAATGAACGACCCCTGGTATACCCGTCGCCCGGTTACCCGCTTCCTTGGCATCACCGGCTGCATCGTCACGCTTGTCGCGAGCTGCTACCGTATCAATGTCCAGGACGAGCGGAACCACTACCGCGGCGATCAGCTGGTTGCCTCCGAGACGGCCGTGCGCTTCTCCGAAGATGGGAAGCAGCTCTTTGGCGTCGTTGGGACAAGCACGCCGAAGGACTCTCATTGGGAGCTACGGGCATGGGAGACTAGCCAAGGTCGGCTCCTCTGGCGGCACCGCCTTCCCTCAACTCCGCCGGGAACCTACGACTATGACTACGCCCTGAGTCAGAACATGGTAGCTCTGGCGACCTCGGGAAAGTATGTGGCCGTGGTGACGGATAAGGAGCTCGCGCTCCGCTCGACCGAGACGGGCCGCGTACTCTGGCGCACCCCTTCGACAACTACCGACGGTTTCAGGATATGTTTCTCCCCTTCAGGAAAGCTCATCGCGCTCTCTGAGCCTGGGTCTGAGTCGGTGCGCGTCTTTGACGTGGAGACGGGACGAAAGCGGAACGCACTCTATGTGTTCTACAAGGCCCCAAGCTACCCGCTCCACTTCCTCGCTGACGGCAGCGTGCTTGTGCCCGAGATTCGGCGCGATCCGAAGAGCAAAGAAGACGTCACCTTGCTGGTCGCCCGTGACCCGCTCACGGGAGCAACGCGGCGGCGTATCGCCCGTGATGTCGTGCACTGGACCGTCTCCCCAAAAGGCGACAAGGTTCTCGTCACCCAGCAGCGCCAGGTTCTTCTCACGACACCTACGGGGAAAGTGACGGCTAGTCACCGCCTTGTGGGATTTAACGGCTATTCGGGACCCGAAGCCACCTTCTGGTCCGATGGGGTCTCGGTGCGGGTTACGGATAACTATCAGAGAAGCTACCTCTGGAATCCGGCACGTGTGGGGAGTAGCGCGATCACGGCTCGGGATTTCTCCCGCGATGTCCTCTATTTTCCGACGACAACCAAGGCAGTGCGTGTGTCGTCTACGTGGGGGCCGGGCTCCCATGAGCCACTGGGGGCACTGGTGGAACCGAGGAGGAGGATCGCACTGGAAGGCCAGACGGGCTGGGAGCTTTAGTCGTGCTGAGCCCGGGGTTGACCCGCTTTCTTCTGGTCGTGGGCACTCTTGCGACAGTCGTACTGGCCTCCGTCATTGGTTACGTTGAGATTGCGGGAAGGCAGCGTGCAGGGGAGTACCTCTGGCTGTACCGCCACGGTGCCGTCTTTTCCCAGGACAACCAGCGCTTCTACTCGTTGGTGCACCGGGAGACCCTCTGGGAAGGCACGAAGCAGCTCCGGGCGTGGGAGACAAAGTCCGGCAAGCTCTTGTGGCAAGCCCCCGTGGGCAACCCCGACGAGAGCCGAGATGGGTTCAATATTACGATCGCCGTGAGTCCGCACTATGTTGCCGTGATGAACACAAGCTCGGTCTCCGTTCACAGCGCCGCGACGGGGAAAGTGCTTTGGACACGTCCTGAGCAACGCCTCGGTGTGGAGCCTTGGATTTTCTTTAGCCCGGATGAAAAGACCCTTGTCTATGCCCTGGAATACAAAGTGGTGGCCGTGGCAGCAGCAACAGGCGCGCACCTCTGGGATGGGGATTATTTTTGGGGAGGAGGCTTTCTCCCTGATGGCACGCTCCTCCTCCCTGAGCTAAGGGATGCTCGCAATTCGCCCAAGGAGCAGAGTATCGTCGTGGTCGATCCGCAAACCGGAGAGCGGATTCGAGTGGTCGATCCGCAAACCGGAGAGCGGATTCGAAACGTGACACCCGAGCCGTTCGACTGGGGGCTCTCGCCCAGTGGCCGCCTCCTTGCGTGCGTCGGCCCCAAGGCGCTCTGGCTTGTGGATACAGCCTCGGGTAAGGTCCTCCAGCGCACTGTCTATGCGTTCGCTCCACAGATGATGTCAGGAAGTATGGGAATCGGCCCAGGGACGCCAGCCATTACGTTCAATTCCAAGGAGACAAAGGTATATCCCTACGGGTCAGATTTCTGGGATCTCAAAAAGAATACGTTGCAGAAGAAAAAACTGGACAACGAGCACGGGGGTGCGCTCACCTCGCCCGATGGCACGCTCGTGCTGGAGAAGGGGCAGACGGGGGGGCTTCACCAGCGCTTCCCGCTCGGGTATCTCGTGGACACCGCGAGCAAGAAGCGCGTCGTGACTCTGGAGGGCCTGACCGGCTGGTAGGCCCTACTTGCGCTGGTAGATGACGTTCTTCAGCAAGACCGACTCCAAGAGCGTCCGCTTGCCGTCGTAGAGCGTGAAGGCGTACTTGGCGAGCGGGGCGTGCTGCGAGAAGACCAGCGCCGCAAACGCCTTGCGCCGCGCCCGCTCGTCGTCGTAGGCGATCCCGGAGCCGTTGAAGCCCGCGATTAGCGCCTCGACTTGGGCGGTGAGCTGGTCTGCCTCCGCGCGACGGGTCTTATAGACCGCGAAGTGCTCCTTGGCCTTGACAATGATCTCGTAGTCCCAGCCCGCCTTCGCCAGCCCGGACTCCAGCCCTGCCTCGTCGGTGATCCCGCCATCCAGCACAAACCGGACAATGCTGTCGTAGGTCATGTGCCAGCGGAGCGCGTGCTGGGCGAAGTACCAGGCGGACTTGATCTTCAGCAAGGTCTGGCCGTCGCCAGAGCGCACGACCACTCCCTCCGCGTGGTTCCAGTCCTGCACCAGCGAGAGCACGTCCCCGATCCCCCCCGTGCGTGCCCAGTCGTAGGTCTCAACTAATCGCAGGCCCAGCCTCTCCGCGAGGGGCTTTAGCTCCGCGAAGGGAAGGTAGCGCTGGGTGTCGTGGAGAACGGCGCCGAGGAAGATCAGGTCGTCGTCGCCTTCGTAGCGCACGACAATCTGGTTGGCCTGCCCAACATACTCAAAGAGTAGCGAGCCCTCGGGAAAGACATCGGGATCGAGGAGGGCGGGGTACTTGGCAGTCGCGACCGCGTGGGCCGCTACCCCGTACTCCCCGCCGTCATACGAGCCGCGCGTACGCAGCAGGACTTGCTTGTCCGATAGGACGGAGCGGATGAGCAGAGAGCCGTCGTGCTTGTGCGTGATCACGGCCCGACCCGCCGCCAGCTCCTGTGCGATCACCGAGTCGTGCGTGGGCGACTCGCCCTGATTGAAGAACTTCGGCCAGCCGAGCGAAGCGATGCTTCCGTCCGCGTCGAGCACGGCGGACCGGTAGATCAGCTCGTCGGGCTCCCAGTCGAACTTGTTGCGGGCCGGATGCACCAGCACCCGGTTGTCCGCCGTCGTGTGGGTGAGAAACCCGCTCTTGCTCAGCTTCGTAAGTAGTGCCGCCCGATCCATCCCAGCCTCCGTCTGTGGTGTTCTCCTGGAGTGCGTTCAGCCCAGGGACATCCTCGACATAATGATATCGGACCAGCAGCTCTAGCATTGCTAACATTTTTCTCTCCTTCTCTCTCTCACTATTCTCTACTACTCCTAAGAGCATGCCTGACCTGGAAAAGTCACAGGGTTGTGCCAATTTTCACAACCTCGGTTTCTTCTTCTCCAGACGATCTAGCCACTGGAATCCGCGAACTCTATCGCGCGGCTTCCCTGACCTGCTAAACGCTCTCAAGAGCCTCCTTTGTGACACGGTGCCGGTAGGCAAACATCTCCGTGAGCGTGCGGTGGAGAAAGAGCCGGTCGGCGATTCGCCCGAGAAAACCCAAGGGTGGTGTGTAGGTGATCGTGTCTACCAATAGACACGAATCGGGGCCGTCGGGTTCAAAACGGTGCTCGTGTTCCCAGAAAGCAAAGGGGCCCTTCCCCGGAACTTGGTGGTCCACAAAGCGACACGGCGGCTCGTAGACCACAAACTCACAGCGCCAGGGAAGCGGCACGTAGAGGGGCGGCTGGGAGACCACGAGGGTGAAGATCACTCCCTGCCCAAGAGACTCGGGGGGATCGAGGAGCCGCACACGGGTGCCGGGAGGGGTGATCTTGGTGAGCGCTGCCGGGCTATTGTGAAAATCCCAGAGGGTTTGTTGTGAGACAGCGAGCTTAGTATGGAACGTTAAGGTGGGCATCAGGGGTTCTAACGCCTTTCTTGTTAAGAATGTTCCTCAAAGGCTATAGAACACTGTGCAATATACCTAAAATAGTTAAGGAGGATACGATGCGTATTATCATCAAACCACTGGGCATGGTATTTTTTGCCCTCGCAATTGGCGGTGGGTTTGCTGCTGTCTCGCTAAAGAAGACGGGTCCCCTAGGTATTGGAGCGGGTGCTGTGGCGCTCTCAGGCCATGGCAACAACGTGGTTGCGGAAGAGAAGTGGAAGTTCTACACCGAAAAGGGCGCGGTTGGGAACATGACGGTGACCCGTGAGACGATCGAGGGGGCACCGCGAAACGGCCTCAAGATCCTGGCGGATCGGCCCGGTGAGCAGCCGTGGAACCTCGGGATTTCCAATGCGCTGGGCACTCCCTTTAAGGCCGGCGAGAAGCTACAGCTGCGGTTCTGGGGGCGCTCGGAGCAAGGCTCGCAGGTGACGATTATCCTGCAGCGCAATGTCCCCGGGTTCCCGGACTGTTTTAAGCAGACCCTAACCCTGACTCCTCAGTGGAAGTCCTACCAGTACGATGTCACGACCACGGCCATGGCGCAGTGGGAGTCGATGATCGCGGTTCATGCCGGATTCCAGGCGGGCTCCCTTGAGCTGGCTGGAGTTGAGCTGGTACGGGTGTGAGAGTCCAGTTTGAGACAACGGGAGGGGCACTCTTTGCCGCCCTCGCCGCCTCGTTTGGGCTTGGGATGGTGATCCAGAAACAGAAAACGACCGCGCCGGCACCCGTCGTGGCGACCTCTGCTCGTCCTAGCCCTCAGCAGACCGCCGCTCCTAATCCCGTGACCGGCATGACCTTCCACGATGAGTTCGACGGCAAGGCCCTAGATACCCAGAAGTGGATCGACTCCTATCCCGATGGTGTGCGTACCCACTCCAACCACGAGCAGCAGTACTATGCCACCGATGGCTACCGGCTCCAGGACGGCAAGCTGGTCCTGATCGGGGAGCGTAAGCCCCAAGGCGGCATGCCCTACACGTCGGGGATGGTCTCCAGCTACGGAAAGTTCTCCCAGCTCTACGGGCGGTTTGAGATCCGTGCGCGCTTTCCGGCGGGCAAGGGAATCTGGCCCGCGTTTTGGCTCTTGCCTAACGACAAGTCTTGGCCCCCGGAGATCGATATCCTGGAGATCTTGGGGCACGATCCGACCTGTATCTACTTTACCAACCACTGGCGCACGGTGGCGGGGACGGTCCAGAACGAACAAGGGCGGCTCCGTGGCCTGGACTTTTCGAAAGAGTTCCATACGATCACGCTGGTCTGGAAGCCCGATGTTTTGATCTGGAGCGTCGATGGGGTCGAGCGGTTTCGGACCAAGGAGCACGTCCCCCAGAAGCCGATGTTTGTCCTGGCGAACCTGGCGATCGGTGGCGACTGGCCGGGATTCCCGGATGCGACGACGCCCTTCCCGGCAAAGATGGAGATCGACTACATCCGGGTCTGGGCACTGTGAAAAACTACTGACCTAAATCTGGCACAATTGCGGATAAATCTATGTCCTACTTGTGAGAAGATGTTCACCAGAACCCTTCTCCTGAGGATATAATCACACGCAATGCTAAAACGACGACACTTTCTGCTGGTCAGTCTTCTTGCGGTTAGCGCCGCAGCCGTGCCCGCCATCATGGCGCGTGACGGACAGGTGGTTGTGGACGACAAGGACTGGACCCTCTCGACCGTGAACGCGCTCGACGGGACCATGGAGGTGCTCACCGACGGCGACACGCACCCGCCGATCTACCAGGTGAATGTGCTCCGGCCCGGCCAAGGGGTCGAGGACCTGCACCTGCAAAAGCCCGTTCCCGCGGACGTGCTCTCGTCGAACCAGCCGCTCTCCCTGCGCTTTCGTGCCCGTGCCGGGAACCGTCGCAAGATCCGTACAGCGCTCCAGGACCCCCAGAACGAGCCCTGGGCCAGTGAGGTCACACTGACCTCGGACTGGCAGGAGTTTCGGCTCCCGATCAAGCCCAAGACCTCGCCCAAGGGGCAGGCAATCATGGCCTTTCAGATTGGCGGCACCAGCGGCGACGTTGCCATTACCGATATCAAGCTGGAGCGCTCGTAAAGCGAAACTCCGCAGCGTGGCGGGGATCGGGCGCACCCCGGAGACTCACGCGTGCCTCCAAGCGAAGCCGGCCCCGCTCTCCGTCGGGCTCGTAGTGCGCGAGGTAGGGGGAGTAGGCAGCGGGGGCAATCGCAAACGTGAGGGCTTTCTTCTCCCCCTCCGCCACGGTCAGCGGCGTGATCACCGTCTGCTCCACAATGGCGACCCAGTCGTAGGTGACGGTCGGCTCGGAGCGCCCCCGGTCTCGTCGAAAGAGCGTGAGCTCGACGCTTCCCTCTAGTGCTCGGTCCACTCCCTCTATCTGCACCGTGCCGGTGAGGGGCTCGCCGAAGTCAAAGGCGTCTTTGTCGAGCTGGAGCGCGACGTAGCTTCCTGTGTTGTTTGTCAGCCGCCAGAATGCCTTGACCTTCTCCAGCATCCGATACCCTACTTCTTTCCTTCGTCGCGCCAGAGCCAGCGCAGCGACTCGGGGAGGATCGCGCGGCCGTGGCGGTCGCCGTGGAAGCCGTTGCCAAAGACAAACTTGTAGTCGTACTGGCCGAAGGCGAGGGCTTTTGCCATCTGCTGGTTGGAGAGAGGCCAGTTGCCGGCTTTGTTGTCCAGGTCGTTGGCACCGTCTTGGAGGAACACCCGGATCGGCTTGGGCGCGCCCTTTTGGTCCCAGCCACGGCGGTCGCGGATGATGGCGGGGAAGGTGTTGCCGCCCGCCACGCCGGTGGGACCGCCTTGCAGGTTGGTGAAGCTACCGACCCAGCTCAGCACCTTATGGAACTGGTCGGGGCGCTGCCAGGCGAGGTTGAAGGCACAGATACCGCCGCTGGAGATGCCCGCTACCAGGCGCCCCGCCGGGTCTTTGCGCAGGTTGTAGCTCTTACTAACCTCGGGGAGGATCTCCTCGACAATCAGCTTGGAGAAGCGATCCGAGACCGTGTCGTACTCGATCGAGCGGTTGTTGCCGTTCCAGCCGTTCTCAGGGGGCGTCTCGCCTCGGTGACCGGGGCTGATGAAGATGGCAATCGACACAGGGAGCTCGCCCTTGTGGATCATGTTGTCCAGCACGACCGGGACAAAGTCTTTGTAGGAGTGGCCGTCCATGAAGATCATGACTGCCGCGGGCTTGGACGCATCGTACTGGGCGGGGACATAGACCCACCAGTTGCGCACCGTCCCCTCGTAGACACTGCTCTTCCAGGCGGGCTGCGGGGTGAGCTTTCCTTGGGGGACGCCGGCTTGGCGCTTGCTCTCCGGGGGCGCGGTGTAGACCTCCAGCTCACCACCGCCGCGGGTCTCCGCACCGACTATGAACTTCCAGCGCGTCCCAAAGCCCTCGGGGAGAGTTGTGGCGGCAGCCCAGATACGGGAGCCCTCGATATTGCGTAGCGGCAGCGACCAAACGCCATCATCGGAGACCAGCTTGGGCTCCGGCTCACCGTCGGCGACCTCGATAGCAAACGCGACTTTGAGCTCATCGGTCTTGAGGGCGCCGCGCTTGAGGTTGGCCTCACCGAACCAGGCACGGAGCGGGGCGGCAAGGCCCGCGCGGGTCGCACGCTCGCGGAGCGCGGTCTGAAGGGTGGCAATATCCATAGGCGGCTGTGCTGGTACAACCAGCGCGATCATGGGTGGGAGTAGCATGCCAAATTGTACCCGAGTTTTTTCGACCGCCCGTGTTTAGACCGCCCCCATTAAGACCGCCCCCGTGGGAGGGGGGCGTCTTACGTCCTCGTGCCTCGGACACAAAGGGCTTCGCCCATCCCGAGGTAACTCGGGATTATGGCCGGAGGCCTTCGTGTCGGAGCCTGCGACGACAGCAAGACGCCCCGGTTCATCGGGGCGATCAAAAACACGGGCGGTCGAAGTGGTACAATGCGCCCGTGAAAATTCTGGTGGTCAGTCACTCTTGTGTGCGCGAGGTCAATCAGCAGCTCTTTATCGAGCTCAGTCGTCTGCCTGGAGTGGAGCTGGAGCTGGTAGTGCCCGAGACCTGGGACGATGAGTACGGCAAGGGGATGTTCCGCTCGGGGCGGCACCCGGAGGCGACCTTTCCGATCCACTTCTGCCCGACCATCAAGCCGGGGCACATCACCTTCCATGCCTATCCCAAGCTCCCGATGGCCGCCTTCAAGAAGTTCGCGCCGGACTTGGTCTACTCCACCCAGGAGCCCTGGAGCCTGAGCAACCTGCAGTTTCTGATGGCGGCACGCTCTCTCAAGGCCAAGTTTGTCTACCATACCAACCAGAACCTGCTGAAGAAGTACCCACCGCCGTTTTCGTGGTTCGAGCAGCTCTCCTACAAAGAAGCGTGCGCGTCGCTGGCCTACTCGGAGGAGGCGCGGCAGGTGCTCCTCACCAAGGGGCTGAAGGGACCGTCGTTTGTGGTGCCCTACGGAACCAATGTCGATCAGTTTGTCCCCGGGCGCGAGGAGGCGCTGCGGGAGAAGCTTGGGCTGGGAGACAGTGTCGTGGTGGGCTATATCGGGCGCTTTGTCGAGGAGAAAGGCGTTGATCTGATCGTCAAGGCGCTCCCCAAGCTCCCCGCCAACACGAAGATTTTGTTAGTGGGGACCGGGAGTGAGGAGCAGGCGCTCAAGTCACTGGCGAAGGAGCTCGGCGTGGCGGAGCGTGTTGTCTTTACGGGGGGCGTCCCGCACAACGAGGCCGATAAGTACCTACGGTGTATGGACATCATGGCGCTGCCGTCGCTGACCCGCCCGCACTGGAAAGAGCAGTTTGGCCGCGTGCTCATCGAGGCACTAGCCTGTGAGGTGGCGGTGGTGGGCTCGGACAGTGGGGAGATTCCCAATGTGGTCCGCAACACGGGCGGCGGGCTGGTCTGCAAAGAGGGGAGTGTCGAGTCCCTCACCGAGTGTTTGAGCGCGCTGGTCAACGACCCGGCGCGGCGGCTTGCCTTTGCGAAGGTGGGCTGCGCGGTGGTGCACAGCCAGTACACATTTGGCGCGGTCGCCCGGCAGCTCCAGGGGATTTTCGCGGAGGCGTTGTAGGGCATCCCTCCCCCCTGCCCCCTCCCTTCCCCTGAGACCCGACTTCGTCGGGGGGAAGGGAGGGGGGGACTGGCTCAACCCACCCCTCTGACTCCCCTCCCTTCGTCCCCGCGAAGCGGGATAAAGAGCGAAGGGAGGGGCCGGGGGAGGGATGTCAAACCGGGCAGGGATGTCAAACTACGACACTAAGAAATACACCACCCGAAGCGCGGTGCCCGTTGCCTTGGGATTGCGCTTCTCCGAGAGTGTCAGGGTGAGCGTGTGCTCGCCGGAGCTAAGATCATCGGCGAGGATCACGGCCCAAGGCAGGTGCAGGCCGCCGCTCCAAGGCGTGTAGGTATCGAGAGGCGGGCGCGGCTTGCCGTCGATCACACACTCCACCACACCCGTGTCCGGCCCCGCAGCGATCATCAGGCCGACTGTGTTGCCCGTAAAGGTCAGGGTAAAGCGGCTCTTGGGAGTCGTGGCGACCAGTGCAGGAACCTTCACGAAGCCGTCGCGGGTGCCCTTGCCATCGGTGGGCTGCCACGACGGATCAAGTGCAAAGCCTTCGAGCTGCGTGGCGGCGTTAGGCAGGACATAGCGGCCCGCGCTGTAGCTGTGCCTATCGACCGGCTTGGGGAGCGGGTGCGGCTTGGTCGGGCGTGGCGTTGCGAGGGCGGAATCGAGCAGGCGCGTGATGCTATTGGCGTAGAGCTGGTGGCCAAAGGGCGAGGGATGCAGGTCCTTAAAGTCCTTCTCCCAGCTAAACTCCCCGGCGGCGATCCGCTCAGAGACCTCGCGGGTGAGGTCCAGCGACGGGTTCCCATAGCGCTCGGCGACCTTCTCGTGCTGCGCGACCGCCAGCGGGGTCTTGCCGGACTTCCAGTCCGCTAGGTGCTCGGGCATGGCAAAGTGCAGGTGGACGATATCGCACTCGGGCGCGACGGTGCGCACGTGCCGCACGACGCCCTCTAGGCCGCGCACCATGCGCTCGGGCGTCGTGAAGTTGGTCGGATCATTGACCGCCGCCTCCACAAAGAGCAGGTCCGGCTTGCCTTGGCCCAGCACATCGCTCTCCAGGCGGAAGGCGTGGGGGACCGAGCCCAGCGACGAAATCCCAGCGCGGATGAACGTGAACTGGGTCTGAGGAAAGCGCTGGGTGAGCCAGCTCTCCACTTGGGTGCGCCAGCCGTTAGGCGAGAAGGTGATCGAGCCGCCCAGAAACGCGACTGTCGCCTTGGGACCAAACGCCTTGAGCCCGCGCCGGAGCGTGTGGTAGCTCTTGCCCATCGTGTGGCGCTTGAAAAACTCCGCACTCTCGGGAATGCCGACCAGCGGGAAGTGGTGCCCCTGGCTCTCCGCGGTGCCCTCCTGGATCGTCACCACGTCCATCGTGACGCCCAGCTTCTTGAGCCGCCGCTGCGCCTCCCGCGTGTTCTCGTCGGCGGGGACCACACGGTCGTTGAGGCTGACGACGTGGCGCAGGGGGATCTTGGCTTTCGCAATTACAGGCAGTAGGTCGAGTGGGTTCTGGTTGTAGGCTAGCGCCTCGGCGTCGGACTTGAAGCCGTAGCGCTCAAACGCGACCTTCCAGACCTGCGGCGCACCGACCCCCTTGCCCTTGCCACCGGGCCAGCTCTTGAGGTCCAGCACCGGCGTGTCAGCGTAGAGCGCGGCGATCCGCTCGGGGTGGCGCGCGGCATAGCGGTAGGCATAGAGCCCGCCTCGGCTCACGGCCTCCAGCGCAGGCCGCGCTCCCAGCCCGCGATTCTTCGTCACTTCGTCGTAGAACGCGTCCCAGAGGTCCAGTGCCGCATCGCAGCCGAGCATCTCGCCCGTCTCCAGATAGGCCGTGTGCCATCCCGCGGCGAGCAAGGCACGGTCGATCTCGGCGTGAAAGTCTGGAAACGATGCCCGCCACACCCAGGGCCTCCCGGACTGCGGCACCTTGGGCTCGGTGATCCAGCCCTCCTTGCCCGCTACCGTGAAGGTCACCCGACGAAACCCGAACCACTCTGTTACTCGATCCATGCTCGCAGTATGCCCGATTCTCCGCAGCCCTGGCAAGCTACTCCGCAGGTTTCCCCACCACGGTCAGACGCTTGCGCTCGTACTCGTAGTCTTTTCGAAGATTCGGGGGACAGAGAGCCATGGCCTGATTGAAGTACTGCAGTGCCTTGTCAGCGTAGGCTTTTTGTTTCTCTGGATCGGTCGTGGCCGCTCCCTCACGCAGGTCGCGGTAGTGGCGGAAGCGCGCCAGCGCAATCGCCATCGTAAAGGGGATGGGAGGTGTGTAGCCTGTAGCTGGCCCTGCTCCTGTGGGGGGAGGCGAGGGGGGTGGGGGCGGAGCGGGCAGTGCGCGGACAGGAGCCGGAAGGGGAACCGTTACAGAAATCAGGTCCTTCTTGACATCGGCGAGCTTGAAGAGCTGACGAGCCTCATTGGCCCAACCGAGCTCTGTGAGGACATCCAGGGTGACGGTCTTGGGGCGCTTGGCGCCTGGAGCGAGCGGGGTGATACGTGCCAGATAGAGCTCGCTGTGCGAGTGGAGGCGATACGACGCAGCCGGATCGGTGCAGCGGTAGACTACGCCTTGGTCGTCGCGTGGGGCTTGTTCTTTGATCCAGCTCATGGTCTGGCGTGGCCCGTCTATGGGAGTGAGGCGGCTCATGTCCACCATTGCGGCGGTGGGCGGGGGCGCTGTCATCACCCGCTGCCGGCGCGCTAGTGGGCTTTGCAGCATGTTCGAGACGCGGCAGTATGCCGTTAAAGGGAGGCTCTCGGGCGCACCGGGCGGGCCAGGGGTGACATCGACCGCCACCTTGAGATTGCCCTCGGGGTCACTTGCGACAACGGTGGCATGGACGGTCACGCCACCACGGTAGGTTGTGTTGGGAGGCAGGAGCCGCGACGGGAGGCTCTGCTGGGTATCGATCACCGTGCCTTGGCGGACGAGCTCTAGGCCCTCGGTGGGGAGGGGCTGGTTGTAGGTGGCGCTCAGCTCGGCGAGGGGGGCACCACCGGTCTGGATGCGGTAGCCGGTGGGGAGGTTGGTTGTGGGATCGCGCTCGGGGAGAGACCACTCTTGCAGGAGGACAAGCTGGTTCTTGGCCGTAAGCTCACTCCCAAGGACAGTCAGAGGTGCCTTTCCGCGCCAGGGCTCCAGCGAGACATCCTCGCGGTTCTGGGTGGCGATACGAACACTATTGCCGATCCGCTCGTAGAGGAAGAGGGGCTTGGCTTGGCCCCAGATCTCCCAGGGAATCTGTTTCTTCTCCAGGAGGCGCCAGCCCTTGAGATGCCAGGTTGCCGCGCTATCGACCCGTCGGTCACCGAGTGGAACCGAGGGGGGCTTAGGTGCGGTCAGGCGCATGAAGGCAATAATGCTCGCAAAACCACCCAGGGACAAGAGGCCGATGCGCAAACGTGGGCTCATGGTGCATTATACCGGGAAGTTTTTCCGGCAGAGGCCTTGCAAACTAAGTCCATTTCGCCGATAATCGACCTTGTGAAGACACTCTCTGGAACTCTTGCCTTACTCACACTGGTGCTGGCTCCGGCCACACAAGCTCAGGAAAACAGCGGAAACAGCTCCCTGGATGTCACGGTCAACACGGGCTCCGCGCCCTCGTCGGCTGCATCACGCGCCGTGGGGACAGCGGGGACCCAGAAAGCCAAGCTCCCTCCTCTCTCGAAGTCGGCGCCGGCTCCGAACCGGGGAACCCTCTCCAGCCGTGCGGGCCGCCCTCAGGAGCCGCAGGCCGCTCCCACAAAAGTGATCGTCCGGCCGGCCAAGGTGGTCATCGACTCCGTGGGGGTGCGTGTCTCCCGGACCGACAGCTCGAAGATCCTCTCGGTCGCGACTGTGGGGCAGACCCTGGCGGTTCTCTCGGAGCTGGAGGGCTTCTACGGGATCCTGATGCGCAACAATACGATTGGCTGGGTTCCCAAAGAGTCGATGGAGCTCCTGGACTACGACCAAGAGGTCACCCTGGAGCAGACCGCTCCCACCCCAAGTGGCACCCCCGAGATCGCCGAGCGTGGCGGGCTCTCCGCGAAGCAGCGCCAGGTCCTGCGCGAGGCATTCACCTACATGGGCGTCCCCTATGTCTGGGCTGGCAACACGCGCTCTGGGCTAGACTGCTCCGCATTTGTCAAGAATGTCTTCTCGACGGTCGGTGTCTCGCTTCCGCGGCACTCTGGCGACCAGACCGTCGTGGGGCAGAAGATCACCGACACGGGCGAGCTGCTTCCCGGTGACCGGCTCTACTTTGCGATGAAGGGCGGCTCGACCATCACGCACACCGGAATCTATATCGGTGATGGGCTCTTTATCCACGCCTCGACCAACCATAAGTGCGTCGATGTGGACAATCTTTTCAAGAGCTACGTCAATAAGCTAGTCGCCATTCGCCGCGACTAGCTTATTGGCGTAGCTCACGGGTTATTTTAGGGGCAGGCGTAGCCGGATTCGTGTGCCTTCGCCCGGCGCACTCTCGATCACGAGCTCGCCGCCCTGACCCTCCGCGCGCTCCCGCATGCTCATCAGCCCGATCCCAGAGCCCAGCTCTGCCACATCAAAGCCCGGGCCGTCATCGGCAACCACGAGTGTGAGGGTTTTGGGGTCCCGCGTGACGGTTACGCTGGCTTGAGTTGCGCCAATCGCGTGCTTGGCCGCATTGATGAGCCCCTCTTGCGCGACCCGGAGAACCGAGAGGCGAACTTGCTCGGGGAGGCCGCTCAGGAGGTCGGAGCCCTCGGTCTTTATTGGGAGGCCTGTGCGCCGCGAGAGACGTTCCGCCTCAGCCGCGAGGGAGACCTCGGTGGACCAGGGACGGTTGAAGAAGGTCCAGTCCCGAACCTGCTGCATCGCCTCGCGGAGGGTCTGTGCCTCGTCTTTTAGGATAACAATGGTTGGGTCACTGGCATCGGCCTTCTCCCGCACCCGTGCGGCGAGCTCTAGGCGCATGACCGCAGCGGCCAGGCTATTTCCCACCCCATCATGAACCTCGCGGGAGAGCGACGAGCGCTGCTCGGTGAGCTCCAGCTCGGACTTGAGGTTGGCCAGCTCCGCCGAGACCTGCTCGGAGCGCTCGCGCAGGCGCCGCACGACCGAGCTTACGGCGAGCAAGAGCCCCATCCGCACCACCATCTCCAGCGCGTAGGCCGCCCAGTCGGGGGTACTTGACGGAGACGGGACGGTTCCCAGAAAGAGCGCGAGGCACGCCCCGGAGCGGGTGATAGTGGCCTCGACCCGGTTCTCCAGCAGGGTCTCTCCCGCTAGGACAACAAAGGCGACCACCCAGATCGCGCTCTGGAGCCCCCCCGAAAACCGGAGCCCCAGCGCGATACAGATCAGGTCCACGGAGACAAAGAGCCAGCCGAGGCTGTAGTAGACCCGGGCCGCGATTCCCTGCTGGTCACGGCGTGCCGAGGCCCAGTTGCGGACTGCGAGATTGACCATGACCAGCGTGAGAACTCCAAGAAAGGGCTCCAGCTGAATGGGAGGAGCGGCCCGGTCGACCCCGCTGGCGCGTGCGAATGCCCAGGCGACAATGCCCACAACACAGGCCCAGTAGACTCCATTGGGATTGCGTCGTACCCGCACACTCAGGCGCTGCGCACGGTGGGTGAGAGTACGCATACGGGGCTACAGCGTTCCATTGAGGACATAGCGGTAGAGCGAGAGGCGTAGCATCTTGCAGGCATCGTCGGCGAGCTTGTCCACGGGCGCGGCACCATCGCTGGTCTCTAGGGTCACGAGGTGCTGACCACGGATCTGGATCGACGTGCCTTGCTTGCGAACGTCGTAGACCTGCAGGTCCTGGTCGAGCGCCTTGTCCAGCGCCGCCGCGACCTCTTTGGCCCGCTCGGGCTTGGGGGTACGCAGAAAAACCTTGCCATCGAGGAGCACCTCGGTGAGGGTGCCATCGGCGCGGGTGGCGACCTTGAGGATATCTGCGGTGGCGCGGCGGTTGATGGGCAGTCCCATCTGGGTAATCTGCGCGATCATCGCCTCGGCGCGGACCTTCTCCGGCGGGTGGGTGCGGAAGATGCCCAGCTCGACATCGGGGTGACTGCGCTGGTCGCGGGCCAAGCGCTCCATGAACGTGAGCATCCCGACTGGGTTGTAGCCCGCTTTCTGCGCAAGAATGATCCCGCCCTGGTCGGCGTCGCGCTCGGCGGTCTGGCCGTAGCCGTTTACCTTCTGGATCGCCAGGAGCTGAAAGCCCGTGAGGAGGTTGCCCGTGTCTTGGAGGGGGACCTTTCCCAGGATCGCCCCGAGTGCCGCGATCGCCATCTGGGTGTTGAGCTTGCTCTGCTCACGCTGGAGTTTTGCTCCATGGCTGTGAGCCGCGTGGATAATCTCATGGCCCACGACCCCGGCTAGCTCATCGTCGGACTGGGCGTACTTCAGGAGACCTTTATTGACATAGACATAGCCACCGGGGAGGGCAAAGGCGTTGGTGTCTGGGTCATCGACAATAAAGAAGCGGTAGACAAAGGGGCGCGAGATCTTGTTCTCGCTGCCGTAGAGAGCGGGAATCGGGGTCTGGTTGATGATGGCCGCGAGCTTCTGCCCCATGGTCTCGACCCGCTTCACGAGGGCCGGGTCGGTGACCAGCTTGAGGCCGCTCTTGATCATCTCCTCATGCGACTCGCGCCCGAGCTTGACCTCGGGATCTTCCAGGGGCGCGGCGGCGGGCTTCTTGTCTTGCGGGAGTGCTCGTGGGGTGAGCGCGGGGAGGGCAAGGCAGAAGGCAGTGGCAAGTAGGGCAGCGGTGCGTCTCATAGTCGTTTGCTTATTCTACGTCAATTGTGCCCCAATTGTTCCAAAAGGAAAACGGGCGAGGCTGAAAGAGCCTCGCCCGCTTCGTGCTGTGGAGAGCGCGCTTACTTGAAGCGGCGAGCTCCCGCGTACTTGCTGTTGTAGTAGGGCAGGTCGAGGGGGTCCATCACGACTCCCCGCTTGCTACTGGCGGCGTGGACAAACATCCCATTGCCAACATACATCCCGACATGGGAGATTCCAGAGCGGTAGGTTCCTGCAAAGAAGACAATGTCACCCGGCTGGAGCTCACTGCGGGAGATCTTCTTTCCCTGACCGAACTGCTCGCGGGCGGTGCGGGGAAGGGAGACTCCCTCACCCTGCATCAGGTGCTGCACAAAGCTGGAGCAGTCAAAGACCCCGTTGGTGCCCGATGCCCCGAAGCGGTAGCGTGCACCGCGGTAGGAGAGGGCTCGGGAGATGAGCTTGGAGTTGGTTCCGGTACGCCCATTGCGAGGTCCGAGGTTGGCCTCTGCGGCGGCGCGGCTCTTGGCGATCTGGTCTTCGCTGGCCCCGAGGGTATGGTCGAGCTCTTCGTCCCCGGTCTCAAGCGTCACATTAATGGTGTTCTCGTCGTCAGGATCGGTGGTGCGGGGCGCGGCGGGCTTGGCCTTGATGGGAGCGGCGGGGGCTTTTGCCTTAGGGGCTCCCTCAAAGCGGGAGCGGTTCTGGGGAGCGGCGAAGCTGGTACTGGTGAGAGCAAACAAAGTGAAGGCGATGGTGGTTTGTGTCTGCAGTCGGAGGTTCTTAGAGCGCGTCAATATTCCTTGTTCCTTTTCCTAACTGTCCTGTCCGCGATCAGTGTAACCCGCGCCTCTAAAGATTGTCAATAGGGGATGTGACATCGACACGGGTTTTTCCGTACAAATTATGGGGGCTGTCGGGTATTCTCCCTAGTGTCTTTGGCGAAAGAAAGGTAACTTTTGTGATGCGAATTTTTTCTGTTACTCGGGCTCTGGTGCCTGGTCTGGTTCTGATTGGTCTGGTAGGGACGGCGCATGCGGACCTGAAAGTGGTCTCGAAGATGACGATGGACGCTCCTGCGATGGGGGGGCTGGGGGGCCTCGGTGGGGGTGCTCCTGCGACTCCCAAGCCCGGTGAGGCGGTCAAGTCCGTGACCTACTACAAGGGAAGCAAGGTTCGCACCGAGGATGCCGCTGGCATTATCACGGTCACCGACAACGAGGCGGGGACCATCACACGAATCGACCCTAAGAAGAAGACCTACTCGACCATCAAGCTGACCGAGCTCACCGAGCAGCTGACGGGGGCGGGTGGCCCTGGCGCGCAGTTTATGGAGATGCTGGACATGAAGGTCAAGGCCGATGTCAAGAAGGGCGGCCATGAGCGTGAGATCGCAGGCAAGAAGGCGACCGACTACCTCTGGACCGCGACCATGAGCATGAGCCTCAAGGGGGCCGCTGAGGGTGCTGGCGGGATCGCGGGTGAGGTTGCCAATATCTCCATGGAGGGCGAGCAGTGGACCACCGAGGATGTCAAGCTCCCCGGCACCCCCGCCACGGCCAAGACCGCGGCTGCACCAGCACTCCCAGGACTCGGCGGCGGCATGATGGGGGGCATGATGAAGATGATGAACAACATGCCTGGCATGAAGACCATGATGGATAAGCTGGCGGAGATCAAGGGATTCTCGCTCCTGACCAACATGAAGATCAAGATCAAGAGCCCGTTTGCGGAGGCACAGGGGGCTGATCTCTCCAAGCCCATCACCAACACGACCGAGGTGCTGGAGCTGAGCGAAGCGGCACTCGACGACACGCTCTTTGCGGTTCCTGCGGGGTTCAAGAAGGTTGCCTACGAGACACCGCAGCTCCCAGGGTTCGGAGGCTAGGCGATGCGCAACGGACTACTCGCGCTGGCGGCGGTGCTCGCTTTGAGTACCGCTGCCAGCGCCGATCTGAAGCTTGTTCAGACCACGACCATGGAGGGCGAGCTGGGACAGAAGGTGCAGAAGCCCGGGGACCCCAAGAGCCCGACTGTCACGCTGTACTACAAGGGCAACCGGCAGCGGACGGAGTCCGGGGACCGGGTGACGATCTTCGATGGCCAGCGGATGTTGGTGCTGAATACCAAGGCAAAGACCTACCAGGTGTTGCCGAAGGATCCCTCCGGTGGAGCGGCGAACCCGATGATGGCGATGATGGATATCAAGGCCGATATTCGGGTAGCACCGACTGGCAAGACCCAGACCATCCAGGGGAAGAAGGCAACCCAGTATGTCATGACCATGACCATGAACCTGGGGATGCGGCCTGGCTCGACGAAGGCTCCGGGGAGCTCTCAGAAAGCGCCTCCACCGGGTGAGATGAAGATTCCCCCACTCACCAGCAAGACCGAGCTCTGGACCGCGGAGTTTCCGGGCGTCACCCTGAGCGCGGCGATGTCGCGGCAGAGTCTGCCCAATGGGATGGGGAGCATGCCCTTCATGAAGGACATGACCGAGAAGATGAAGACAGTCAAGGGAATCCCACTGCTGACCACGACCTCGCAGGAGATCATGGGCAAGCACATGGAGATGACCATCAAGACCACATCGCTCTCCGAAGCGCCGCTCCCCGATAGTCTCTTTGCTCCACCCGCCGGCTTCAAGCAGGTGCCCTACGAGGCACCCGGCCTGATGATTCCCGGCGGCGGACGCTAGACACTGCCCCTCTCTCAGCGGATTCTCATGTCTGAGCAGAGGGGCTATCTTGATTAGTAGAACGGGCGCACTTGGACGGGCACACGGCAGGCGATTGTGGCCTTGCGTCCCCACTCAAGCGCCTCGTCCATGTCCGCGGCTTCTAGAACCCAAAGCCCCCCGATATGCTCCTTGGTCTCCAGATAGGGGCCATCGGTGACCAGCACAGTGCCGCTCCCGCCGGGCTGCACCCGAAGTGACTTTGCGGTCCGAGGTGGCTGGAGGCCCCCCACATAGACCCGGATACCCGCTGCTACCATCTCCTCGTTCAGTGCGTCGATCGCGCGGTCCATGGCCTCATCCTCGACCGTGAAAGCCTCGTAGTCATCGGGGTGGTAGATCGCAACCAAATACTTCATTCTTTTTTCCTTCCTTCTCGGACTTGTCGATTGGCAGACAGGGAAATCGACAAAACGACAAAAATAGTTGTCTACTGTCCTGTTGGCGTTGTTGTCGGGATCAGGAGGATAGCGGTGGGGACCTGGACCCCGGTGGGCTCAACCTCTTTGAGCTTGCCCCCCTCCTGGTAGACCAGCTGCGCGGAGGGGCCGCCATCGAGGCAGAGGGCTTCGTCGGGGATGGCTTGGAGCGTGGTCTTGAAGTACTCCATTAGGTAGTGGGAGAGCTCGCCATAGGTCATGGCATCGGCGCGGCAGAAGACCAGGTAGCGCTCGCTCACGGCCACGGCCATGCGCCCCGTCCGCAGGTCGCTCACGAGCTTCTCGGCACGATCGGCGATATCGACCTTCCCCCGGTGGATCAGGCGCGGGCCGCACGCCACGGCGGACTCCGGGTGCCAGGTGAACCCCGTCTTTGCCTTCACCGGCCTGTCGAAGCGCCGTGCGCCTGCTTGCTCACTTCCCACCGCCCAGGTGACCTCGGCTCTTCCGTCGCCTTGGAAGCCAATCGCGGAGCGGAGGGCGGCTCCGACCGGAGTGCCTGGCGCGACCACTTTCCCCTCCAGAACACAGAGCTGGACCACTTGCTTGCGGCGCCCCAAGGAGTCGTAGGAGTCGCCGAAGAACCCTGCATTCACACCGGCAACGGCGTTGTACTTGCGTGCCCAGTCCAGTACGGTGTGGGCATCCCCGACCACGTTGTTGCGCAGGTGCTCCAGCCGCTCCGCCACCACCACCGGCCGCACCTTGGCGACCGCGAGCTCGACCGTGAGGGTCTGCGCACCGAGCGCCTTGTTGGTGCGAAAGGTGACTCCCTCGGCGACCGTAACTTCGGACGGGGGCTCACCGCCACACGCACCTAGAATGCAAAGGGCCGCCGCGAGTGCGGCGGCCCGAAGGGGAGGGAGTCGTCTACGCTTAGACGAAGTCAAGGTCCTTGACCTCTTTGGCGTATTTCTCGATAAAGGCGCGGCGCGGCTCGACCTTGTCGCCGAGCAGGACCGTGAACATCTGGTCCGCCTCCGCTGCCTCCTCGACCGTGACCTGGGCAAGTGTTCGGTTCACCGGGTTCATGGTCGTGTCCGCGAGGTCATCGGGGTTCATCTCGCCCAGACCTTTGAAGCGGGTGACATGGGTGTCGCGCTTCTTGATCTCCTTGAGAATCCGGTCCCGGTCGGCCTCGGTGCGGGCGTAGATTTTCTGGTCCTTGCCCACACGGATCGAGTAGAGCGGCGGCTGCGCGACATAGATATGCCCGCTGTCCACGAGCGGCTTCATGTAGCGGTAGAAGAAGTTCAGCAGCAGCGTGCGGATGTGGTCGCCGTCGACGTCCGCGTCGGCCATGATGATGATCTTGTGGTAGCGCAGCTTGGCGAGGTCGAAGTTGTTGCCCTTGTCCTTCTCCTCGTCCGCCGATGTCGAGAGCGCGAGCCCGGTGCCGATGGCGGTGATGAGCTGCTTGATTCCCTCGTTGTCGAGCGCGCGGTCGATCCGGGCTTTCTCCACACAGAGGATCTTTCCACGCAGTGGCAGGACCGCCTGTGTCCGGCGATCGCGTCCCTGCTTGGCGGAGCCACCTGCCGAGTCGCCCTCGACAATATAGAGCTCGCACTTGCTGGCGTCTTTCTCCATGCAGTCGGCAAGCTTACCGGGGAGCCCGCCACCGTCCATGGCGCTCTGGCGCTTGATGAGCTCGGCGGCTTTTCGGGCGGCATCGCGGGCGCGCTGGGCGATCGAGGCCTTCTCCAGCACGGCCTTGGCGATATTGGGGTTCTCCTCGAAGAACTCCGCCAGCCCCTCCCCAACAATCGAGTTGGTGACTCCCTGAATCTCGGGGTTGCCCAGCTTGTTCTTGGTCTGCCCCTCGAACTGCGGGTTGGAGATGCGCACGGAGATCACCGCAACCAGCCCCTCGCGCACATCGTCGCCGGAGAAGTTGTTGTCCTTCTCCTTGAGGTAGTTATTCTTACGGGCGTAGTTGTTGATCACACGGGTCAGCGCCGTCTGGAACCCCGAGAGGTGCGTCCCGCCGTCCTGCGTGTTGATGTTATTGGCGAACGAGTAGATGTTCTCCTGGTAGCCCTTGTTGTACTGGAGCGCGATCTCGATCTGTGCGTTCTCTCCCTCGCGGTACTCGCGCTCTCGGTAGAAGTAGATGACGCGGGAGTGCATCGGGTCCTTGTTCTCGTTGAGATGCGCGACATACTCGGCGATCCCCCGCTTGTGGTGGTAGACCTCGGGCTCGCCGTCGTGGAGCTCGTCGATAAAGGTGATCGAGACCTCTTTGTTGAGGTAGGACAGCTCGCGGATACGGGCACGGATACGGTCGGCGGAGTAGGCCAGCTGACCTTCGTCGTTGACCGCACTGGTGAAGATCGTGTCATCGGCGAGCCAGCGCTGCATGGTGCCGGTCTCGCTAGGATCGCACTCCCCGACCACGTGGAGCTTCTTGGTGACCTTGCCGCGGGCGAAGCGAATCTTGTGGATCTTGCCATCGCGCTTGACGGTGGTCTCCATCCAGGTGGAGAGGGCGTTCACACACGAAGCGCCGACTCCGTGGAGCCCGCCCGACGTCTTGTAGCCGCCGCCACCGAACTTGCCGCCGGCGTGGAGCTCTGTCAGCGCAAGCTCGACACCGGGCTTGCCGGACTTGGAGTTGATGCCGACAGGAATCCCGCGTCCATTGTCCTCGACACTGATCGTCCGGTCTTTGTGCAGGATCACCGTGATCTTGGTACAGTGTCCCGCGAGCACCTCATCGATGGAGTTGTCGATGATCTCTTTGAAGAGGTGGTGCATTCCTGGAATGCCCGTGTCGCCGATATACATCGCGGGGCGGTGGCGAACGGCCTCCAACCCTTCGAGTTTGGAAATGGAGTCACCATCGTAGGCGGTCTCAATTTTCTTGATATTGGGCGTCTCAATGGCATCGTCGCCCTCGTTCAACGCACCTAAAATTTCGTTCTCTTTATCACTAGCCAAAGTCTGATCCTCCCGATGATTTTACCATGAAGCGTCCTTAAACTCCTTGAATCCCCAGCATTCCGGAAAGGATCGCCTCTGCTTGGTGTGGATATTGTGTGAAGTGCGCCTCTAACGCCTCCGCAGTCACAGCCCCGACCGCGCTTGCTGCCTCGGGGTTAGCCAGTCGGTTCTTGGTCGGCCCCTCAAACTGCGGATTGCGCACCCGAACCGAGATCACCACGGCAACTCCCAGCCCGGCCTTGCGCGGCTCGAACTCCCGCCCATGCGCTCGTGCCCACCTCCCGAGGGTTCGCGCGACCGCCTGCCGAAACCCCGTGAGCGGTGTCCCCGCATCGGGGAGCTCGACCCCATTGCCAAAGATGCGCCACACGGGCTCGTCCTCGGTGAAGAAAAACGCCACCTCGGCCTCGGTGCCGTCTTTGGTGCCAGAGCCCGCGATCACGGTCTCGTGCACCGGCCGTCGCCCCGCCACGTTCTCGATTGCCCACTCCGAGATGCCGCCGGGGAAGTGGAGCACCTGCGGATCACAGCCCAGGGCTTCATCGGTGAAGGTGACCGTGAGCTGGGGATAGAGGAACGCCTGCTGGCGCAAGTTCGCCAGCAGCCGCTCGACAGACCATTCTGTCGTGGAGAAAATCTCCGGGTCGGGTTTAAAGCGAATCTGCGTCCCGCTGGGGCCATTAAAAGCGCTCTCGCGCTCCGACACCAGCTCGCCCCGCTCCGTCCGAATCACCACCTCGCGCCCCGCCTGCCAGACCGTCGTCTCCATCCATTCGGCCAGAGCGCAGACACAGCAGGTTCCGACGCCGTGCAAGCCACCACCAACACGAAATGTCGTCTCTACTTTGGAGAACTTACCTCGGTAATGAAGCTCCATGAGCACCGCTTTCAGCGTCTCTAGGGGAATTCCCCGACCACTGTCGCGAACACTCAGGCTGCCATCTGTGTGGAGAGTCACCTCGATCTGGTTACAGTGCCCTGCAACAGCCTCATTGACACCGTTATCCACTAACTCCTTAAAGAGGTGGTGCATTCCTGGAATGCCTGTGTTGCCGATATACATTGCGGGACGGTAGCGGACGGCTTCCAGTCCAACGAGTTTGACCAGAACGACATCCGTGTAATCTGCTTCAATCTTCTTGATCTTTGGAGTGACTTCTTCCATGTGAAAGCCTTTCAATAATTAGTCTGAATCTGTCAATGGCTAACAGAATATTCTATCAGAATTGCGACTTTTTCGCCCGTTTTCGCCGATTTCCAATCGGCGAAAACGGGTAGAATGAGGGCGCTATGTTTACGCCTCTGGTTGCCTTTGTGGCACTTTTCTGTGTCTCCGCTCCCGCTGTCAAGAAGAAAGTGGTGGTGCGACAGCTCGCGCCGGGGGTGGAGCTACTGCAAGAGGTGACCCCAAGCGGCGACAAAGACGGGCCGCTGGTGGTGACAACGGTGCGGATCGACCCGAAGGTAAAGGGGGTGCGGGTCGAGGCGGCGCTGGGCGGCGGTGGGGTCTGGGCCAACGATGCGACCCTGGGACGAGAGATTCCCTCCAAGACCGTCGCGCGGCGCAAGGCGGTCGCGGGGATCAATGCGGGCTTTTTTCCCTTCGCGGGCAATCCCATCGGGCTGCACGTGGAGAACGGCGAGCTGGTAACCGAGCCGGGCCTGCCACGCACCGCATTTGTGCTCCTTGATGACGGTACGGTCTCGTTTCCACGGTTCTCATTTGAGGGGACGGTCAACGGGGGGGCGCTCCAGGGCCTCAACCGGAAGCCAGGAAAAGGCAACGAGCTGCTGCTCTTTACCCCGATCTTCGCGGACAAGACTCTCAAGACAGACGGGCGCGTTGAAGTGATTGTCGAGGGCGTGCCCCTGCCGCTCAAGCTCGGGTCAATCGTGACGGGGAAAGTTGCCGCGGTGCGTGAGGGCGGGCTGACTCCGCTGGCACCGGGGACTCTCGTGCTCTCGGCGGGTGGCGACTCGGTGGACTGGCTCAAGGGCTGGGCCAAGCCGGGCGAGGCGGTGACGATTGCGCTCAAAGCGACGCCGCTGGACCGAAAGCTGGACCCAAGCAAGATCCTTCAGGCAGTGACTGGCTCAGGGCGGCTCCTGGCAGGCGGCAAGTTTGCGCTGGACCTGAAGGCGGAGAAGATCGGGGCGAGCTTCTCGACAACACGCCACCCACGCACCGCCGTCGGGGTGACCGCCGACGGAAAGTTGCTCTTTGTGACGGTAGATGGGCGCCAGGCGAGCCTCTCCCGAGGTGCCTCCCTGACCGAGCTGGCAGGGATTATGCTGGCTCTGGGTGCAGTGGAGGCCGTGAACCTCGATGGCGGGGGCTCGTCGGCGTGCGCGGTTCGTGGCGCGGTTGCCAACTCGCCGTCGGAGGGAGTCGAGCGCCCGGTCGCCGATAGCCTGCTGGTCTTTGCGGAAGAGAGCTCGATGCCGCAGAGCGAGGTCGCCCTCCCCACACAGCCACAGGTGCTGACGGTCGGGGAGACCCGCTCCTTTCCCCTCCCCGAGGGCGTGGACTCGGCAAGTGTTGCGTGGACAGTCGCGGGTGGGATTGGCTTTGTCGATCAAGAGGGGAGCTTTCGCGCCCTTCGGGCAGGCAAGGGGGCACTGGTTCTCTGGCGCGGTACACAGGCGAGCCGCATCCCGCTCGTGGTGGTAAAGTCCGGTGCAAAGGCCACGCCCGAGCCCAAGCTGGACAACGCCGCGTTTGTCCCGCAGGCGGTGTTCAACGACGACGGGACCCAGCTGACAATCACGATAGCCAATAGCGAGGGGGACAAGCTAGGGAGCGAGGCGATTCAGCTCACCGTGACCGGTGGCACCGTCGTGTCAAACCCGGTGTCCACGGACTCTAGAGGCGTGGCGAGCGTGACAATTCAGTGGGACACGGCGACCGCCCCCGACGCGCGCCAGGTCAAGGTTTCGTCGCCGCTCAAGCGCTTCCAGAGCGTGATTGTGAAGCCTGCTAAAAAGCTGCCCACTCAAAAATGACGGTCTGAATCCCTGAGTGACGGTCGCGGAGGAGCTCGTAGGCTTTGGGGGCTTCCTCGGTGGGAAGGGTCAGGCTGGCGAGATCGCGCACCACGAGCTTCTTCTGCTCGATCAGCTCCAGCGCCTGCCGGATATCGTCGCGGCGGGCATCACGAGGAATGAGAAACGTCACCTCGTTCTGGAAGGCAGACTGGTAGGGCAGGGTCAGGTCGCCGGGGTAGCTTCCCTGGATCAGGTAGCGTGTCCCCTGGATATCGAACTCGTCCCAGGCAACACTCCGGGCCAGAGTCAGTGCCTCGGTGAGGACACTGGCCACCCCTGTGGTGTCCACTATAATGCTGGCCCCGTCGGGCAGGAGGGTAAGTAGCTGCTCGAAGAGGTCGTCGCCGGCGATGATCTCCAGCCCGAGCTTGGAGAGAGCATCCGTCCCGAGCCCGAAGTAGTCCACCCCAATCACGCGGACCCCTTGCTGGATATAGAGCCGCGCCGTGAGAATGCCAACCGGCCCCAGCCCGATCACCACCACCACCTCACCCACCTGCGGGCGCGCAAGCTGCATCCCTCGGTTGGAGATTGCGGCCAGACGCGCGAGGGGCGCGTCGCGAAGGGGGACCCCGAGAGGAAGGGGGATGGTCTCTGACGCCCGACGAACCGCGTGCCCGATATGCCCGCCCCAGCAGCGCTCTTGGCCCGCGACACGGCTGGTGCCGCTACAAAAGACACGGGTTCCCGGAAGAATCCCCGCCTCCTCACCGCTCTCGACGACAATTCCGGTGAGGGCGTAGCCGGGGATAAGCGGGAACTTCGAGGCGGCGGGGTGTTGCCCGGAGAGGACGCGCATCTCAACACCAGGGCTGATGCACGTAAACGATGTCTTAATCAGCACCTCGTCGGGCTCTGGCTCGGGAACCTCGACCGTGCGAACCTCAACCACTCCCGGACTGGGGAAGACAACCGCTCTCGTTTTCATGATTTCTTTTCCCTGGGTAGGAGTAGCATGGCGACTAGTGCTCCACCGGCTCCTACCCAAAACGGTGCCGACGGGGAGACTCTCTCGTAGAGTAGCCCTGCCAAGAGGCTTGCCGGAAGCGCTCCGAGCCCGACAACCAGATGAAAGACCCCAAGCTGCTGCCCGCGTGCGTTCGGGTCCGAGAGATCCGCAGCGAGTGCCTTCTGTGCCCCTTGCGTGAGGGTGTAGTAGAGCCCGTAGAGAAGAAAGAGCCCGAGCACTCCCGAAAATCCTAGACCACCGGGAAGCAGGGCGAACCCGGCATAGACCAGAGCAAAGACTCCCCAGCCCGCCAAGATCAGCGGCACCCGCCCGATCTTGTCCGACCGCTTACCCACAATATAGCCTAAGCTTGCCTCGACGACATTAAACAGGGCATAGACCAGTAGTATATTTTGCGGCGAGAGGCCCGCTCCCTCCTGTGCGCGCAGAAGCAGGAACTGGTCCGACGAGTTCGAGAGGCTAAAGATTCCCACCGCGAGCAGAAAGCGCTGGTAGGTGGGGGAGATTCCGCTGAGGGAGAAGCGGGGTACGGTCTTATTCGCTGCCTCGCGACGGGGTTGCTCTTTGACGACAAGCCACAGGAGGAGAACACCAAGGACGGCCGGGATAAACGCGAGCCAATAGAGGGTGCGGAGCGACTCGGGGTGAGTGCGCAGATACCAGTAGCCGACCAAGGGGCCAAGCACTGCCCCCGTGGTATCGAGGCTGCGGTGCAGTCCATAGGCCCGGCCGCGTTGTTCTTTGGGGCAGATATCGGCGATGAGGGCATCGCGTGGGGCTCCGCGCAGGCCCTTACCGGTGCGGTCGAGTAGCCGTGCGCCGAGCACGAGGGGCCAGCCACCCGCGACTCCGATCAGCGGCTTTGAAAGGGCTGCCAAGCCGTACCCCAAGAGAGCCAGGGGTTTTCGCCGCCCCATCCGATCCGAGACAGTCCCTGAGTAGAGCTTGAGGGTACTGGCGGTCGCCTCCGCGAGCCCCTCAATCAGCCCCAGTGCCCACGCCGGAGCACCGAGGAGGCGAAGGAGCCGCCCATTGAGGGGATAGACCATCTCGCTGGAGAGGTCGGTGAGGAGGCTAACAAGCCCGAGCGCCTTGACGGTGGCGGGGAGGGGGCGCTCAGGGTCCATGGTGCGCACAGTATACCCCCGCTCGTCGAAGCGTCAGGAGAGCGCCAGGTTCTCTTTGTCGAAGTACCGTCGGAGCGAGTTCATGGCGTGGCGAAGGAGAGAGCGTGGGGTCGAGGTCTCCACATTCAAGAGGGCGGCGATCTCGTGGAACTCTTTGTGCTCGTAGTAGCGCCAGATCAAGACCTGACGCTGTCGAAGCGGGAGCTGCGCGATAGCACCAGGCAGCAGGTGCCGTACTCTATCCATCAGGATCTTATCGTCCCACTGGTCGGTTGGGTTGAGCTCGACCGCGCTCTCTTCGTGAAGCTCCACGGAGACCTCTCGCTGCTCGTAGCGCCACTCGCGACGGGCAAAGGTAAAGGTCGAGGTGGTGAGCTGGTGTACCAGGTAGGCGCGGAGTGGCACCCCGCGCTGTGGGTCGTAGGCATCCAGCAGCTCACAGAAAATACAGAAGATCTCCCCTTCAAGATCCTTGCGAATCTCAGGGTTGTTTCCGTACTTCCAGATCAGGCGGTTGACCAAGGGCCGAAACTCTGAGAACAGAGTGTTACGGGAGACACCTGCCCACTCACCTGTCGTTGCTCCTTGTAGGAGGGAGCTGTCCTCTTCAGTCGCTAACATCTTATTGTTTACTGGTTTCATTTTTTCCCATGAGGCGGCTGGTCGTTTGTCTTCTCTGAATGCTTGGGAGCGATCTTCGGGAGGTCTCGCCTGGTTGACCAAGCTGAGCCTCCTCTTTTACGGTATGGGGAATGAACCGGGTTCGGTGGTGAGAGCACGGAGGTTCTCAAAAACGGGGACCTGTCTTGTGCCTACCTAAATGCCATTCTAGCACGGAAGTCTGTACAAACTCTTGACAAGTCTTGTGATGTTGGCGGACACATAGGAAAATTATAGCATGCCACTCGGGTGCCCGACGGAGAGATTCTATTAATTCTTGATGGGAAAGGGGTGAAATTTTTCTCGTTTCTAACGGGGCCGAGAGGTGGAAAGAAACCGGGTAGAAAAATTTTGAATCTCACCCAGAGACCGTGATCCCCAGTTATTTGGAGTCGCGCCTCCGGCTAGAAGTGCCAGAGCAGGTCGGTGTTTTTCTCCAGTGGGTGGTCCAGCAGAAACGCACGGAGCGCCGGGATGGGCATGAGGTTCTCGCGCAGAAAGGCATCGTGGAAGGCGCGGTCGGTCTTGCCGGAGGCGAGCCACTCCGTATGCAGCGCATGAACCTGCATCCCCCCGATCAAGTAGGCAAGCTGGTAGAGCGGGTCGTAGTTGCCCCCGAAGCTGCGGCGCACCTCAGCCTCGGCGTTCTTGGGCTCGTGGCCCACCTCCTCCACCAGCAGGTCGATACACTGCTGCGGTGTCCACTCCCCAAGATGGAACTTCAGTGAGAAAAGCACGCGGGCGCAGCGGTGCAGGCGCCAGAAGAGCATCCCCACTCTTTGGAGAGCCGTCTGCGGGAAGCCGCGCTCCCAGAGGAGAAACTCCCAGTGCAGGGTCCAGCCCTCCACCCAGAACGCCGTCCAGAACTGCCGCCGGTAGGGCCGGTAGCGCTCCTGAAAAAACGACTGCATGTAGTGGCCGGGAATGAGCTCGTGGTGGACCGTGGCGCGGGCGAAGGCTTTGTTGTTGCCGCGCTGGCTCATCTGCTTAAAGTCGTGCTCCATGGAGTCTGTCGGGTAGGAGACCCAGATCGTCTCGCCGCCCAGGAAGAAGGGATTGACCCGCTGCATCTCCGGCGACATCATGATCATCCGCCAGCCGTCGCGGGCGAGCTCGGGCACGGTCAGCAGCTCGTTGTCTTCCACAAAGGCAATTGCCTCGCGCGTGAGGTCGCGGATCAGCCCCACTTGCTCGCCCGGCTTGCAGTGGTCTTGCTTGGCCGCCTCGATCGCCGCGCGTCCGTCCGGTAGCCCTAGCTCCTGCGCCGCTCGCTCTAGCTCTGCGAGGCACCACTGACGATCGGCATCGGCCTTGGAAATCAATTCTTCCGGCGTGTAGGGGATAAAGTTGGCCCGAAGCTCCGAGATCAGCGCCTCGCGCCCCACCGGGTCCCCGACAATGGCGTCGTTATCCGATGGCTTGAGCGCGGCAGCGTACTCGGTGAGCGCCTTGTCCAGCTTCTCATAGGGCACGCGGCACCACCAGCCGACCAGAGGATCGTAGCCGCCATAGAACGTCCACCAGTTTTTCAGCGTCTCCTTAACACTCTCTGTGGCTTTGGCGGCGCGACCTCTCCCCGCCGCTGAGACGGCGACCCGGGTACCCTCTGGGTGCGGCTTCGCGAAGAGGGTGATGGCGCTGAGTGCGCGATCAAGGACGTCTGCTGCTGCTTCTGCATCGATGGGCAAGTGATCGCGCCGGGCATCGTCGAGCTGGGTGAGCGGGAGCACAAACGGCACGAGGCTTGCGATCTCGTCGAACTCCGCCTTGCTCCGCCCGAGGCGCTCGCTCTCGCGGGTGAGGAGGTTACGAAAGAGGAGCCAGTCGAGGCGATCGGGCCGCGTGAACGCGTCGAAGGGGAGCTTCTCTAGTGCCTCGGTCCACGCACCAAAGTATGCGGTGAGCTTTTCGTAGCGCAGCGGCGAGTAGGCATTGGGGTAGCGGCGCTCGATAGCGGAGCGGTCCGATGCAAAGCGCGCCAAGATGGCGGGCATTCGGTCCTGGGAAGGGGTAAGGAGCTCGTCGAGGGGGATCATGCGGCGATTATACCCAATCCCGCCGCTCCCATCGGCTGGACTACACCCGACGCCCGATTCGTGCGCCTTGGTAGGTCGCAGCCTCGACTGTCTGCGGGAGATTCGCATCGCCGATCGTATAGAGCTCTACCCCACTCTCGCGCAGGGCGTGGGTGAGGGAGCTCTCCGGGGTCGAGCCGATGGTGGCGACAATCGCCTCGATGCCGTCGAGCACGAGCTCCTCCGCGGTATCGACATGGCGCAGGGTGATCGGGCACTGCTCGACCAGCTCGTAGCCAGGATGGAACGTGACGCCGCGCTGGCGGAAGTGCTGGAGAAACTCATCCAGGAGCATGGTGTCGCCGGTGCCGCGGAGGGCGGGGAGCGCGGTCACAAAGACCACCTCTTTTCCCTGTGCCGAGAGGGCATCGCACGCGGTGAGGGCGCGATTGGAGCCCTCGCGGTCGAAGATCAGCACACGCTTGGCACTCCCGACCGCCCCTTGTAGCGCCTCGTGGACCGTCAGGGTCTCGGGGAAGCGCACGGGGCGCGAGCCGGTGGCGACAATCACGCAGTCGGGCTGGAGGGCGAGGATACTCTCGGGGGTGGCGCTGGTGCCAAGGCGCACGTCCAGCTTTTTCGCCTGGCGCTGGTAGTACTCGGCGATGCGAGCCCAGGGCTTACGGAGCGGGGACGCGGCGGCAAGCAGCACTTGCCCCCCGATCTGGCCGCTACGCTCTAGGACGATCACCTCGTGGCCGCGGTCGTGGGCGGTGAGCGCGGCTTCCATGCCCGCGGGTCCCGCACCCACGACGACAACCCGCTTCCTCTTCTCCGCCGGAACCAGCTCCGACCAGCCGGGAATCGCCTCGCGGCTGGTGAGCGGGTTGTAGACACAGGTCATGCGGTCCATCGCCCCGTGGCAAGACTGCAAGCAACGCGTGCAGTAGCGGATGTCGTCGAGCCTGCCCTCCTGCGCTTTTTTGGCATGGTGCGGGTCGCAGATATGGGCCTTGGTCATGCAGACCGCATCGAGCCAGCCCGCTGCGAGCGCATCCTCTGCCTGCTGCGCGGTGACGATCCGCCCGGCATGGAGTAGAGGAAGCTTGGTCACCTTTCTCAGCTCCGCCGCCAGTGGCAGCCACTCACCCTCGGGCCTGGGGGTGGGGCCATGGTGAAAACGCGCATCGCCGCCCGTCGTGATGACGTAGTCTACGAGGCCGTCTGCCTCCAGCCGGTGCACCAAACCGCGGTAGACCTCAGGCGTGTTGCCGCGCTGCTCCATGTCATCGAGCTTTACCCGCACGCCCAGCGGCAGATCCTCGCCAATCGCTTGCCGCATCGCGACCAGGGTCTCTCGCAGGAAGCGCTCGCCGCCGACAAAGCCCCCGTACTCGTCGGTGCGGGTGTTCCAGTGGGGGTTGAGCATCTGGGAGTGGAGAAACGACTCGTGGGCGTGGAGCTCCAGCCCATCAACCCCGCCCGCCGCCGCCCGCCGCGCCGCCGCCGCGTGGGCCGCGATCAGCTCCTGGAGCTCGGTGATTGTGGGCACTTTTTTTGGCGCACTCTTGCCGCGCGGACCGGTCGGTGGGGTACTGGGAATCGGGCCAAAGATCGGAACCCCCGGAAGCGGATGGAACCCCGGATGGCAGAGCTGGGCAAAGACCTTCATCCCATGCCGGTGTCCCGCCGCCGCCAGCGCGGCGTAGCGCGGGATGATCTCCTCCGACACATTCTGCATCCAGCCCGAGCCCGGCATCGGGGAGGTCGCCCCGATCACAAACAGCCCGACCCCACCCTTGGCACGCTCCTCGATATAGGCCTCAAACGCCGCCGACGGTAGCCCGCCATCGACCCACCAGCCGGCAAAGTGCCCGCTGATCACGACACGGTTTTTCATCGTCACGCCACGGACACTCCAGGGCGAGAAGAGACGGGGAAACGGTGACTGGCTCATGGCAGGTATTTTACCTGCCTTCCGGTATACTGGGCCAAGATCAAGGGGGCGCGATGCAACAACAAACCTTACCCGAGGAGCAAGCCGTGCCGCTCACCACGAAGTGCAGCAGCAAGAGACTCTGCAACAGGCGCAGAGGCCCGTTTATCGCTATCAGCCCCCGCAGCGCCCGCTGAAGCTCATGGCACTCGCCTGGTACTTAACCGCAGGCGCACTCCTGATCGGTAGCCTCTACAATGGCCAAGAGCCTCTCACGATCTGGGGGATGCTGGTTCCCGCTCCCGTCAGTACGCTACTCTTAGCGGCAGGTGGCCTAGGGTGTCTTGCGTTTGGCTGGGGGAGTGTGCTCCAAGCCCGTGCCCTGAAGGGAAAGCAGTGTAAGCTGGCCTTTCTGGACGACACGGTCGTGCTGCTCGACCTTGGGCGCCCCGGCTCGGAGCAGGAGCTCTTTCGCTTGTCCAAAGTGGACAGATTTCGCGTGGTTGAGACGAAGAAGGGCCGACGGCTGGACGTGTGGCTCACCTCAGGCTTGAGCTCGAATGGAACCAACAGTACTGCGTTTGCCTCCGAGGACATGGGCTCCGTAGAGGAGTTCGATGCCTTTGTCGCCCACCTCCGAGGCAAACTCCCCCCCGAAAAAGAGCGCCGCTAAGAGGCTCCGGGCCGTGAACGGCCCGGAGCGGATTTTAGTTGCGCGGGATGCGCTCGCCGTTTTTTGCGAGCCAGGCGGTGAAGTCCTGAAGCTCAGGGTTGAGCGCTTTCGAGGTCTCCGTGCTCCGTGCGGCGCAGAAGTCGTCGTTGAAGTCGTGGTAGAACTGGAATATATTGCCCAGGTCGTCGGCGCCGGGGAAGCCAAAGGTACGGTAGACCGCTGCGGGAACCGCGTTGTAGACTACTTCCTCACCAAAGACGCCACTTAGCCCGGTTGCCATTGCCGCGCCCGTGACGTGATCGCCCGCGATACCGACAGTCTTGCCGATCCACTCCGCGCCCGCTTTGAAGATCCCGTAGGCGCACTTTCCGATATCCTCCGCCGCGATCCCCGAGAGGGGCTTGTCGCCCATGGGGAGCGTGATGGCCAGCTTGCCATCGGGGCCGCGCTGGGGGCCCATTCCAAAGTAGATAAAGTTATCCCAGTAGAACGACGTCAGCAAGAACGTCGTGGGGACATCGGCGAAGAACGCATTGGCCTCGCCCTTAGCATCGAAGTGGGGAACCTTGTACTTGCCCTGAAGGGTTGGCATCCGGTCATCGGTAAGAGGCACCCACTTGCGCGTGTCCTCCAGCGTGGACCAGATCACATGGGCGACTCCTGCGTTCTTGGCCGCGGTCGCCAGGTTCTTCGCCTGCGCCAGCTCGGTCTCGGTCGAGAAGTGCTCCCAGAAGTTCGTGACACAGTACGCGCCGTGTGCTCCCGCAAAGGCCGCCTCCAGGCTCGCTAGGTCGTCGAGGTTAGCCGCAACCACCTCCGCACCCAGCGCCGCCAGCGCCAGCGCCTTCTCCGACTCAACATTTCGCGTGATCGCACGAACCGCAAAGGTCCCCGCGGGATCGCTCAAGATCGCGCGAACCAGACTGCCACCTTGGGCTCCGGTTGCGCCAATAACCGCAATGATAGGTTTTGTGCTCATAGGTTTATCAATACACACGCCTCAGAAATTAGTTCCACATCACAGTATTAATGTCGCGGAGCGACTTGGTGGCGCTTGCGCCAGAAGCGAAGCGGGCCCGTGTCGTTCCTGACACTAGGGTAAAATAGGGCATGCTTGCTCCGCTCCTCTGTCTCGCTACCCTTGTGCCGCTCCAAGCTCCCGCTCCGATTGCCGCCCGCCTGGAGAGAACCCTTGCGGCTCCGAGCCTGAAACCGGCGACGGTTGGGGTGCGGGTCGTCTCGCTGGACTCTGGCAAGCTACTCTTTGAGCGCAACTCGGATAAGTCCCTAATGCCGGCATCCAACATGAAGATCGTCACCTGCTCCGCCACACTTGCGCTATTAGGGCCCAGTTTTAGCTACACCACAGGGGTCTACGCCAGCGGCGACGACTTGATTTTAAAAGGAAGCGGCGATCCCTCGCTGGACTTTGCGCGGCTCAAGACACTTGCCGCGGCGGTGAAGGCAGCAGGAGTGACGGAGCTCAAGGGACGGCTCCTCTACGATGCGTCGGTCTTCGATACCGACGTCCTAGGCGAGGGGTGGCAGTGGGACGACGAGGAGTTTTACTACTCGGCGCAGGTCTCCGGCCTCTCGTGCGACGAGAATGTCGCGCTGGTGATTGTCAAACCGGGCGCAGTCGGCGAGGCCCCGACCGTCGAGGCCAGCCCGTACTTCACGGTGGAGAACAAAGCGACCACCAGCGACGGCAAGGAGCAAGCGCTCTCGGTGAGCCGTAAGCGGGGGCTCAATACGCTGGTCATCACAGGCACGCTGGGGGCGAAGGCTGAGCCCAAGCGCACCGCGATCACGGTCGAGGACCCCGCGCCCTTCGCGGCGTTTCGCTTCGCCGAGGCGCTCCGTGCGGCAGGGGTCACCGTCTCCGAGAGTGTTGTTCTGGCTCCCGGTAAGACTCCCGACGGCGCGATGCCGGTGGCGAGCTCGGTCTCCAAGCCACTCTCGCAGCTCGCCGCGGACTTCATGAAGCCCTCCGACAACCTCTTTGGTGAGTGCTTCCTCAAGACTCTCGGGGCGATCAAGGGCAAGAAAGGCTCGACCTCCGAGGGCGCAAGAGTGGTCCGAGAGTGGCTCAAGTCCCGCAACATCCCGCTCGCAGGCTTCTACCAGGCCGACGGCTCCGGGCTCTCCCGGATGAACCTCGTTACCGCGCAGCTCCTGATGGGAATCTTGCGAGACCGCGCAGGGGATGCAAATTTCCGCGCTGCCTTGCCCATTGGTGGGGTGGACGGTACCCTGAAGAGTCGCTTCAAGAACACCCCTGCGGCCAACAACGTTCGTGCCAAGACCGGAACGCTCACCGGGGCATCGTCGCTGTCTGGTTATGTCACGACAAAAGCGGGCGAGCGGCTCGCGTTTTCTATCCTCATGAACCACTACGACCGCGAAGGCGGCTCGTCGGTGGCCCGCTCCCTACAAGATGCGCTGGTGATCACCCTGCTTGACCTGCCCGCTCGGCGCTGAGGTCGGAAATTTTTCAAAATATAGATTAGGGAATATGTTAGAATGGCCAGCATGCGCCCCTTATTGCTGGCCCTGTTCCTACTGCTATCTTCCCTCTGCCTCGCCGACGACACGCCGGGGCACTCCAGCCACGGATCTGCATTTGATTCGGGAATGCGGACCAAGCCGTGGGTCATCAAGGGAATTGGCGATACTCCGTTTCCGATTACCTCCAAGGGCCCCGAGGTCCAGAAGTGGTTCGACCAGGGCAACGCCCTGCTCCACTCCTTCTGGTTCGAGGAGGCTGAGCGCTCCTTCCGCTGGTGCCTCAAGCTGGACCCCGAGAATCCCATGGCCTACTGGAGCCTGGCGCGCTGCGGATTCAACTGGTTCACGGTGGGGGTGCCCAACTACGACGATAAAAACTTCGACCGGTATAAAGCATTTCTGAGCGAGGCAGTGCGCCGCAAGAGCAAGGTGAGCGAGCGGGAGCGGATGTACATCGAGGCGTGGGAGAAGACCTACGCGCCGCTGGAGAAGAATCGCGCCAAGACCATGTGTGCGGCGCTCCAGCAGATCGTGATTCGGTTCCCCGATGATATTGAGGCCAAGAGTCTTCTAGCCCTCTACAACATCGGGCAGGGGAGCGCGTTTGCCAATGAGCTGCTGATCCAGCAGGTGCTCGCCAAGAACCCCATGCATCCGGGGGCGCACCACGCCAGCATCCACAACTGGGACGGGGTCTCGTCGGATCAGGCGATTCGGAGCTGCGAGCTCTACGGCAAGTCCGCCCCCGATATCGGCCACGCGATGCACATGCCTGGCCATATCTACAGCAAGATCGGCATGTGGCACGAGGCTGCCATCGCCATGGACTCCGCGACTCGCACCGAGCTGCGGTACATGAACGACCGCTTGGCGCTGCCCTTCGAGACCTGGAACTACCCGCACAACCGCAACTACCTCTGCTACATCCAGGAGCAGCTCGGCATGGCACAGGCCTCGCTCCAAGGCTCCGCCGACATGCTAGCCGCCCCGCGCGACCCGGAGTACAACCCGGCGGAGACAGGCGCGATCGTGGGCCAGGGACTTGAGGCACGGATCCGCGCCCTGATCAAGTTCGAGCGCTGGAACCAGATCCTCGCCCCCAACGGCATCGAGTGGAACGATAAAAACGACGATGGCAAGCTGGTCCGGGCATTTGCGGAAGCGCTTGCCCTCAGCGGTACCGGCAAGAACTTCGAGGCCCGGGAGCGGGTGACAACTCTCCGCTCGCTCTTGGAGAAGCTCAAGGCCACAGCGCCTCCCGGCACGCCGATTCCGTCACCGTCGCCGCTGGACCTGATGGCCGATATCGCCGATGGGATCGTGAGCCTCGGGGAGGGGAGTGTACTCGATGGCCAGCGCAAGCTGCTCAATGCCGCCGAGATGGAGCAAAAATTCCGAGACAAGGGCGAGTACCAGAACGATCCGCCCGGGCAAGCCTGGCCAGTCATGCGCATCCTGGGCGATCACTACCGCAAGAGCGGCGATAACAAGCTCGCCATCAGCTGCTACGAGCAGGCGCTCAAAAACGAGCCCAACGATGGTTTCTCGCTCTCTGGGCTGGCGCTGGCGCACTTCTACAATGGAAATCGGGAGAAGGCGACGGTCTACGCGGGCCGGCTCTCCTATGTCTGGTCCCAGGCTGATCCGAATCTGAAGTGGCTTGAGGACGTGAAGAAGCTCGGTCTGGATGCCAAGCCGATCGCGCAGACACCGCGGCCGGAGCGGCTCTACCAGCCAAAGACCCTAGACACCATTGGTCCGATGAACTGGCAGCCGTTCCAGGCACCGAGTCTTCAGGTCGTGGACCGGAGCGGCAAGAAGGTCAGCCTCCAAGACTACAAGGGTAAGAATGTCATCCTGGTGTTCTTCCTCGGAGATGCCTGTGTCCACTGTGTCGGGCAGCTCAAGTCCCTCAACGACAAGAGCGCGGACTTCGAAGAGCAGAACACAGTGATCTTGGCGGTGTGTAGCCAGACTCCGGCGAAGCTGAAGGCATCGAAGGCGCTGGACCAGGCAAGCATCAAGTTCCTCTCGGACAACGCCCATGAAAACGCCCGCCGGTTCTCGTCGTACGATGACTTCGAGGAGATCGAGCTCCACTCCACCATCCTGATCGACAAGGCGGGCCGTGTCCGCTGGAAGCGAACGGGTGGCGATCCGTTCACCAACCTCGACTTCCTGATGGGCGAGCTCAAGCGCGTCAATAAATCGAAGTAAGGCTAGAGCTTCTCCGCGAAGGCTAGAAACGCGGTCCAGTCCTCAGGGGTCAGGGCGTGCTTGCCCGGGCGCATGAACTTTTGCACCAGCTTCTCGTCGCCGCCCAGTAGCTTCCAGGTGGGCAGGGCGGCGTCGAGGAGGGAGAACTGACCGTCGTAGTTGGCCCAGGTGTCCTCTTGCGCGTTGGAGAGCAGGATCGGGCGGGGCGCGACACAGGCGAGCAGGCAGTGCTGGTCGAAGGGCAGGTCTGCGGTACGCTCATTGAACTTCTTGTAGGCATCGTTGAACCAGTGGGGGAAGACCGTGTTGATGCGCTGGACGGACTCTCCAATCGTCCCGCGGCTCGGGGCCGCGCCTCCGGTGCCGGACTGGTGGGGGATGACCGCCGCCAGGCGCTCGTCGCGCGCACCCGCGAGCAGTGTCGCCTTCCCCAGGCGCGAGTGCCCCAGCGCGATGAGCTTCTTGCTGTCGAGCTCGGGGACGGTCAGTGCCCAGTCCACCATGCGGGAGAATCCCCACGCCCAGAGCGAGACAGCCCGGTACTTGGACTCGTAGAGCGGCGACTCTTTCCGGTCCGCTGCCAGCTCCTCGTAGCAGACAGTCGCAATCGCAAACCCACGCCGCGCCGCCTCCGCAAAGCTCCACGCGGTCGGCCCGGAGTGCAGCGACTCATTTCCCGTGAAGTTCAGCGCCAGAAAGGTCGGGACGGGCTTGGACTGCTTAAGGGGAAGCGTCAGCTGGAGCGCCACCGGGCCAAGAATCCCGGTGTGTAGGCGAATATTGCGGAGCAGAAACCCGTCCATGGGCTTCTCGTTCACCACGGTTGCTTTGGGAGCCTCCGCGGGAGGTGCCTCGCCGTACATCAGCCCGGTGAATTGCTTAAGGAGCTCCGGGCGCCGCTTCGTCCGCCACTGATCCGCGGTGGTGCCCGGTACAAATACGTGAGGGAGCGGGCCAGCAATGCCCTTAAGGTCGTCCATATGCTTAGGTTCGTGCGAGGAGTTGAAAATTCCTCGCTGAAGGCAACCCGTTGCCGGATGTCCTGCTGGACAGAAAATTGTTGGGGCATTTTATCAGAAATGGCCTATCTCACCCGTTTTAGGGGCATGAAGCGAAGTAAAATCCTCATCCCGCTCCATCTGGTATGGACAACAAAACACCGTGAACCCTGGATCACATCAGACATTGAGCGCCAGGTCCACCGGGTTATCGTCGCTGAAGCGACAAAACAGAAGGCGCGTGTGACGGCGATCAACAGTATGCCAGACCACGTTCATCTAGCGGTGATGTTTCCGGCGACGATCTCAGTGGCAGTGTTTATGAAACAGGTTAAAGGGGCCAGCTCGGCGCTGCTCCGAGCGGAGCTTTGCCATGGGCAAATGAGGCATTGGCAGGAGGGATACGGAGCTTTCGCTTTCCAGATCGGCTTGATGAGCCGTGTCGTGGCCTATATCAAGAATCAGAAAGAGCACCACGGAGACGAAACCACGTGGCCAAGCCTCGAAACGACTACCGAGGAAGTTGCCCCGCCCGGAGGGCGTTCGGCGCGAAGCGTCACCAGCGAGGAATTTTCAACTCCTCGCACGAACCTACCGGCATGACAACGCTGTATTCCTCTGAGCTGATCTTTCCCCTCGGCAAGCTGCATAGCCATAGCAGTAGTATCGTCGAGTTTCCCCGCGGCCAGCTGCTGGTCTGCTGGTACATGGGCTCGGGCGAGCGCAAGGCCGACGATGTTCGCATCATGGGGGCGACCAAGCCGCTCAAGGGAGGCACTTGGTCCAAGCCCTTTGTCCTGGCCGACACGCCGGGCTTTCCCGATACGAACTGTGTGCTTGCGGTCAATGGCGACGGGCGGCTCTGGCTGTTTTATGGGACCCAGCTGGATAACAACTGGGAGAGCACGCTGCTCAAGTATAAAGTGGGGCGCAAGGTTGGGCAGTGGGACGACATGGGGGTGGTGCCGCTGAAGCCCGGCGACGAGGAGTTCCCTGCCGAGGTGCGCGCCAAGCTTCCCGCGGTGCTGGCGGCCTATCCGGAGCTGGAGAGGTACCGCGGCGAGCTGCTGGCGATGGCCGACAACAAGCTCAAGCGGCGCATGGGCTGGATGGGGCGCTGCAAGCCGATGGTCGAGGGCAAGCGGATGCTGCTGCCGCTCTACTCCGATGGCTACAACTTCTCCCTGGTCGCCATCACCGACGATGCAGGGGGGACATGGCGCTGCTCGAAGCCGCTGATCGGGCCGGGAGCCGTGCAGCCGAGCTTGGTGCGCCGCAAAGACGGTACGATTGTCGCGTTTTGTCGCAACAACGGCCCCGCGCCGCAGCGCATGCTGGTGAGTGAGTCCAGCGACAACGGCGTGACATGGACCGTCGCGACCCACAATGCGCTCCTCAACCCCGGCTCGAGTGTGGACATCCTCAAGCTCAAAGACACCCGCTGGCTCTTGTGCTACAACGACACGGAGGACGGTCGCCACCAGCTCGCGGTCTCGGTCTCAGAGGATGAAGGCAAGACGTGGGGGAAGACACAGCACCTAGATGAGGCTGAGGTGGCCAGTAAGTCCTACCCGTCGCTTCTGCAAGCATCGGATGGCTCGGTGCATATCACGTATAGTTTTAGTAGCTCAGGCGGCGAGGCGATCAAGCACGTCGTGCTCAGTCCACCTTGATAAAGCCGAAGTAGAACACCAGACCAATCAGCCCGATCACGACAATCAACCCGAAAATGGTTGGGCCATTGTTTGCCTTGGACTTAGTGGATTTTGACGATTGTTGGCGCGTTGCCATAGCGGGCATTGTACCAAATTTTTCACAGCATGCCATTTTGAACCTTGGACTGGGGGCCGCGTCTTTGTAGGCAGAACGCACGAAGGTGCTTCGAAAGGAACTGAACACCATGAACCTGAAACGATTTTCCCTGCTCTGCAGCGCTGCCTTAGCCCTTGTCGCAACCACCGCCTTTGCACAGGACACCAAGCCTGGTACGGGAGCACCCGGTCAAGACACCAAGCCTGCCAAGGGCGAGCGCAAGGCCAATCCGCTGAGCGCCAAGGCCCTAGAGAAAGCCCTTGAGCTGAAGCCAGAGCAGGTCGAGAAGCTCAAGCCCGCCTTCAAGAAGCTCGCCGACACCCGCAAGGAGCTAGCGACGGTCACCGATCGCAAGGAGAAGTCGGAGAAGATGGCGGCAGCGACCAAGGAACTTGTGAAGTCGATCGAGGAGGTCCTCACTCCCGAGCAGAAGACCAAGTTCGACGAGATCAAGAAGACGATGGCTGCGGGCAAAAAAGGCAAGAAGAAGAACAACTAAGTTCTCCAAATAATAAACTCCGGGACAGGAACTCTGCCCGGAGTTTTTATTTTGTGGACTCCCAAAGAACCGGGAAATCACGGAGCTCGTTCTCTACTTGAGGGAGAAGTGGCCCGAAGATACAAAGGCTTTGTTGTCCTGGATGGCCGTAGGTGCCCCAGCGAAAGCTGTCGTCTAGGAAAAAATAATGATCTCCATCGGGGAGAACAGGTATCGGCCAGTGTGTATCCGTGACAAGCAGGTGGGGACCAACTGAGTAGCAAGGGTGCTGCCAGTCCAAGACAAGGATTCGTTGTCCCGAGGGAACCATCCTGCAAAACGTTGGCCGGAGAAGCTCGGCGAAGAATGCCTGTCCTTCCGGCGAATAATGGGTAGTGATCGTGTAGGTTCGTGAGGGAGCTGGCGCTAGGATTCCCGGTACGTCGTCGTACCAATTGAACGCGGGACGGAGTACGGTCTCGACCCGCTCCCACACGAGATTTTCGTCCTCGGCAGTGAGCACTTGCCACGCTTGTTTAGGCAAGGATGTCTTTCAAGACGCGGGCTTCGTCGGTGGGGCCGATGAGACGGTTGTTCAGGCCTTGGTACGGATAGTTAAACGTGAACGGATCGAGCCCGAGCTGGTGGAGAATCGTGGCCTGGAGGTCGCGGACACTGACCTTGTTCTCGACAATGTTGTAGCCTAGCTCGTCGGTGGCACCGTAGCTCAGGCCGCCCTTGATCCCGCCGCCCGCCATCCACATCGTGTAGGCGACCGGGTGGTGGTCCCGTCCGATAAAACCCTTCTTAAGCTCTTTGTTCACATTGTTCTGCATCATCGGGGTGCGGCCAAACTCGCCTCCCCAGATAATCAGCGTGGAATCAAGGAGGCCGCGCTGCTTGAGGTCCTTGATGAGCGCGGCGATCGCGCGGTCGCTGTAGCGGCACTTGATGGGCAGAGTCTCATCGAGCGACTCGCCCGGGGAGCTGCCATGGTGGTCCCAGCCCCAGTCGTAGAGCTGGACAAAGCGCACGCCTTTTTCGACCAGACGCCGCGCAAGGAGGCAGTTGTTGGCGAAGGTCGGATCGTCGCCCTTGTAGCTCGCCCGGGGATCGTCGAGGCTCTCCACCGGGGAGACATAGCCCGGCTTCGCGCCATAGAGATCGAGGATATGCTGCGGCTCCTTGGAGATATCCATCACCTCCGGCACCGAGACCTGCATTCGAAACGCCAGCTCGTACTGCTGGATGCGGGTGAGGGTCTCGGGATCGCCGACCGCCTTGACCTGCTGGTCGTTGAGGTCCTTGAGCGCATCGAGGGTCTTGCGGCGCAGCTCGCGGCTCATTCCGCTGGGGTTGGAAAGATAAAGGACCGGGTCGCCGTCGGTGCGGCACTGGACTCCCTGGTAGACACTGGGCAGAAACCCGCTCCCCCAGACACTCTTGCCCGCATCCGGGGTCTTGCCGCCAGAGCTCAGCACGACAAACCCTGGCAGGTCCTTGTTGGTGGTGCCGAGGCCGTAGGTCACCCACGAGCCCATGCTCGGGTAGCCCAGGCGCGCATTGCCAGTGTGCATGAAGAGCTGCGCCGGGGCATGATTAAACTGCTCCGTGTTCACCGAGCGAATCACGCACAGCTCATCGGCGACTGTCGCCAGGTGCGGGAGCTGCTCGGAGAGCCACTGGCCGCTCTGGCCGTGTTGCTTAAACTCGAAGATTCCGCCGAGCATCTTGGGGACGCCGCGGATGAAGGCGAAGCGCTTGCCCTTGAGAAACTCCTCGGGGCAGTCTTGGTCGGTGTGCTTCTTGAGCTCGGGCTTGTGCTCAAAGAGCTCCAGCTGCGACGGTGACCCGGCCATGTGGAGGTAGATCACCGCCTTGGCCTTGCCCCCCGCCTTCGCATTGGCTGTCAGCGCATCGAGCGCAAGGGCACCAAAGCCCAGCCCTAGGCGGCCGAAAAAGTGCCGGCGCGTCAGGGCTTGCGCGCTCAGGAGTCGAAAGTCATCGCGTGGGTTCATGCTGTAGCAATTTTGCCGCAATCAGGGGGGGAAGCGCCATGGTTGCCAGCAAAAAGAGCTGGGTCAGGGCGGGATTTTTTTTCGCACCGAGCAGAATCGCCAGCGTGAGGCCGATGCTGGTCAGAAAGAGCACGAGGCTGCCTTGTTGCGGCCAGCGCCACGCGGTGAGCGCCCCGGAGCCAAAGACAATTAAAAACACCAGGACCCGAATCAGCGCGGGGAAGCCGCCCCCATCGGTGATTCCCGCTGCGACCACGAAGTAGGTCCAGAATCCGATCCAGAGCGTCAACACGCCCCAAGCAAGCTGCTGCTTCATTTTAAAGCGTACCTCCACTTGGTAGTGTAGCGTTGCCCTGCGAGGTGCTCCTGGGAAGTTCGGCCTATTTTTCGGCAGCGCTGGTCCTAGGCCAGCGCACGACCAAAACCTGAGCATTTGTATCGATCTCGGCAAGGGCGGCAAGCATAATCTCCAGTGCCCGTTCTGTGTTAAAGCTCCCAGAACCTGCGCCGATCACAGGGAAGGCAACCGACTCAAAGCCTTTCTCGTTGACCACCACCATCGCGTTTTTCACAGACTCACGGATTGAGAACTCGCTCGCCCGCCAGGCGAGGTTGATCCCGGCGACATGGATAATCCCCTTGTAGGGCAGGAGTCCGGCCGTGGTGAGCACGGCCGAGCCGAGGGGCATGGGCCTAGAACGTGCAAGCTCTTGAAACGGCTCGTAGCCGGCGTGGCGCTTGATCGCGCCGGAGACTCCCTGGGGCAGCAGGAGCCACCAGGGAATGATATTTCGGTTCCAGGCATTGACGATCACCTCTACGGGCTGATCGCAGATATCCCCCCAGACCAGCTCGGGTGCCATCGTGCCCTCAATTCCTAGCTGACAAAGTAGAACTCACGCGAGGAGATCAGGGCCCACATCAGGTCTTGTACGGCTTCGTCGCGCTTGGGGCTGCTGGTGAGGTGCTTCACGGCGGCGGCGAGCTCGGTCGGGCTGGGGAGGCGGCTGAGGGTGGACTGGTAGAGCTTCTTGATGATGTCCTCGTTGGAGAGTGCCTTGTCGCGGACCAGGGTTGCGACTGTCCCATTGCCCGCCCGGATCTTCTGATCAACATAGGGCGAGTTCAGCACGTGGAGCACTTGCACTAGGGTTGGCTCATTCTTGGGCTCTAGCTCGGCGAGGAACTCTCGCTGGGAGCGGCCGAAGCAGTCCATGAAGAACGAGTTGCTGGGAAGGGTGAGCTGGGTGGCGCGGGTGTCGGTGGGGAAGTCGCCGAAGCGCTCGGTGCTGCCCGTGGCGAGGTTCAGGTTGTCGAGGAGCACCTGCCCGAGCATGGGACGGGGGTAGAAGTGGCTGAAGAACTGGTTGTCGAGCGCGTTGGTGGGATTGACCTCGCTTGATGTCTGGTAGGTTCGAGAGCTGAGGATCGTGCGAATCAGGTGCTTGGTATCGTACTTGTGGTCGACAAAGTCCTTGGCGAGGGCCTCCAGCAGGCCAGGAACGGAGGCGGGCGTGGTGGCGCGCATGTCATCGACCGGGTGGACCACGCCGCGTCCAAGATAATGGCTCCAGATGCGGTTGACGGTCGCCTTGGCAAAGTAGGGGTTCTCGCGGCTGGTCACCCAGTCGGAGAGAAGCGCGACGAGATCAGGGCCATCGCCGCGACGGCCGGGGCGCAGGAGCTCGGGGTCGAGGGGGGCGCCTGTTCCCAGCAGCGTGGGGGGAGCGTCTTTTCCCCGGTTTCGTCCGGTCACGCTCTGGTTGGTGACCCGCCCACCCGGGCTATAGAAGATCTCCGACTCACCGTCGAGGTTGCCATTGCGCGTTCCCACCCGCCCCATGAAGGCCGCAAAGTTCCAGTAGTCGTCGGTGGTCCAGCGGTCAAAGGGGTGCTTGTGGCAGCGGGCACAGGCCATGCGCTGGCCCAGAAACGCCTGCGCCGTCGTCTCCATGCGCTCGTCGGGGTTGCGGTCGATCTTGTAGAAGTTGGTGGGGCCGTTGGTGTAGCTGGAGCCACGCGCCATCAGGAGCTGCTTGACAAACTGGTCGTAGGGGAGGTTCTGGCTGACACAGTCCTTGAGCCACTCGGTGAAGATCGCCGCGCTCCGCTCGCCGCTGATGTTGTTTCCCAGGTTGCGCGGATGGACACGCAGCATGTCTCCGAGCCGCAGGACACGCATGTCCACAAACTCGGGGGAGTCCAGGAACGTGTCGATCAGCTTTGCGCGCTTGTCCGGGGTCTTGTCGGCGAGGAAGGCCGTGCTCTCTTGCACCGACGGGAGGATTCCGCGCAGGTCCAGTGAGACGCGGCGCAGAAACTCGGAGTCGTTGGTGAGGCGCGACGGCTGGACATTGAGCCGCTTGAGGTTGGCATAGACCAGATCATCGATCAGGTTGCCTTGTGCGAGCTTGGGGTAGGGAGTCTTGTCCTCACGGGGAAGGGTCAGCGATGCCGAGTGGACCGTCCCCAGGTAGCGCACCACCACGGCAGCACCGCCCCAGCGCTTGCCGGTCATCACGCCCTTATCGTCGACCGCGACCACCGCCGGATCGCTGGTCTCGTAGTTCGCTTGGGCGGTCACATCGCGGGTCGTGCCATCGGAGAAGCTGGCGACCACCTTGAGCGGCACCTTTTGGCCTACCTTGGAAAGGGTTACCTGAGCCGGGCTCACCGTGAGCTTGGTGAGGCTGGCATCGTTTGCTTCATTGAACGGAGCGCCCGCCGCGATCCAGTCCCGGATCGTGCGGTACTCCGGCGAGCCCACCGCGAAGCGCTCACCGCCCGAGTGAGGGGTCTTGTTGGTAGCCTTCATGAGAAGCAGGCTCTTCTCGGGCTCTAAAAGATTGACACGCCGTCCGCGCCCGCCGCGCACGAGAGGCTCGAAGTCATCGGCGGGGGTCAGCGTGAGCAGGGAGAGCTGGAGACCACCACGTCCGCCGAACTTACCGTGGCAGGCCGCGACCGAGCAGCCTTTTTTGTCGAGGATCGGGGACACATCGCGTAGGAACTGAGGCACCGCCGCCTTGGTACTAGCCCGTGCACGAGGCCCGAGCTGCGCCGCTCCTACCACGAGTGCTGTCAGCGTGAGCAGGAGCCCCGCACGAAGCTGAGTGTTGGTCATATGAAAAACTCTCCCTTGAAAAATACCAATAAAATTATCCCCTATTCCGGCACTATCGTCAATGCAAAATCGGTAGAATACGCGGAATCGTGAGATCCAACCTACGGAGAGTTCTATGCAAGTGAAACGTGTTTTTCTGCCCCTGATGGGCTTTGTCGTTCTAGGTGCGCTGACCGGCTGTGAGAACAAGCCCGCAGACGAGGCCACCACTCCCCCCGCGGGGACCTCAGCAGCGCCCGCGGAGCCTGGTGCTGTCTCTGCCACCACTGCCAAGCCCGAAGCAGCCGCAGTGAAGCCGGGAGCCGATGCGGCAGCGCCTGAGGCCAAGCCTGAGACTCCCAAAATGGCCGGGGATAAGGGCGTCACGGAGACCGTCAAGGAGGGGGCGGACAAGACCAAAGCGGGTGCCGACAAAGTAGGCGCGATGGCCGGCAAGGCGGGTGAGGCCGCTGCGAGCCTGCCCGGTGCCGCCGGTGAGACCGCCAAGGCGGCTGCCGAGGGAGTCAAGGCGGGCGCGGACAAGGTCAAGGCTGGAGCGGATGCCGTCAAGGGTGGGATGGAGAAGGTCGAAGGCGCAACCAAGGCGGCAGGCGATGCTGCCAAGGGGGCAACGGATGCGCTCAAGGGGGCCGGCGACTCCGCCAAGGGCCTGCTAGGCGGCAAGTAGCTGCGTTAGTTTGCGAGCTGCGCGACAATCTCTCGGGCGATCTCCAGAGAGGCAGTCGCGGCGGGTGAGGGGGCGTTGCAGACATGAAGCTGGCGCTCCCCCCGCACAAAGAGAAAGTCATCGACCAATTGGCCGTCGTCGCGGAGGGCTTGGGCACGCACCCCTGCCCCCGCCGGGATAACGTCCTCGGGTCGAATCTCCGGGATCAGAGTCTGCATTGAGCGCACAAAGAGAGCCTTGCTGAGCGAGCGAGCGATCTCCCGCAGGCCTTCGTCGCCGTGCCGCACCGCGAGCCGCCAGAACGCGGGGTAGGTCAGGGTCTCCCAGAGCTCGCCGAGCTGGAGATCGGATTTTTTGTAGCCCTCCCGCGCCAGCGCCAGCACAGCATTGGGCCCCGCGTGGACGCTGCCGTCGATCATCCGCGTAAAATGCACCCCGAGGAAGGGGAAGCTGGGGTTCGGGACAGGGTAGATTAGCCCGCGGACGAGCCCACGGCGCTCGGGGACGAGCTCGTAGTACTCTCCTCGAAAGGGAACGATCTTTGCTCCGGGCTGTGCGCCGGCAAGCTCCGCCACTTTATCGCTATAGAGTCCTGCGCAGTTGATCACGAAGCGGCTCTCAAAGCTCCCTCGGGTTGTCTCTAGCACGACCGAGTCGGTGGTTCGGGTGAGCCCCGTGACCTTGGTGCTTCGGCAGAGCTCCGCTCCCTGTTCGCGTGCTTGGTCGGCCAGGGCCTCGGTGACCTGGCGGTAGTCGATAATCCCGGTCTGGGCAACCCAGAGCCCCCCGACCCCACGCACGGCAGGCTCGTAGTCGGTGAGGCGCTCTGGGCCAAGCCGCTCGACTGGGACACCATTGGCGAGAGCGCGCTCAGCCAGGGTCTCTAGCCGGGGGAGCTCGTCGGGGTGGGAGGCGACAATGAGCTTGCCACAGCGCTCGTGGGCGACTCCGTGTTGCTGGCAGAACTCCACCATCCGCCTGGCCCCGGCGACCGCCATCCGCGCCTTGGCACTGCCGGGCTTGTAGTAGATTCCCGAGTGGATCACCCCAGAGTTGTGCCCGGTCTGGTGCGCCGCCCAGCGGTCTTCTTTCTCGACGAGGAGCAGGCGTGCCGTTGGGTGGCGCTTACCCAGCTCGACCAGAGTCGCCAGCCCGACAATGCCCCCCCCAATAACGGCGTAGTCGAACATGCTCTAGAGGGGGCGGACCCAGATATTACGGAAGCGCACGGGGTTGCCGTGGTCCTGTAGGTAGAGCGGTCCTTTGGCGGCGATCCCCTTGAGCGGCGCCGAGGTCGTGGGCTCGCCAGTGACCGGAATGTTGTCTTGGATCAAGACCCCGTTGTGGAGCACGGTAAACGAGCCGGGCTGAACCTTCCCATCGGGGAGCTGCTTGGGGGCGTGGAAGATAATGTCGTAGGCTTGCCACTCGCCGGGCTTGCGGCAGGCATTGACGAGCGGGGCATTGTGGCCGTAGAACGCGCCGGCTTGGCCGTTGAAGTAGGTCTTGTTGTTGTAGGAGTCGAGCACCTGGATCTCGTAGCGGCCCATGAGGTAGACCCCACTGTTGCCGCGCCCTTGGCCGTCGCCCTTGACCGTGCTAGGGGAGGCCCACTCGACATGGAGCTGGCAGTCGCCAAACTCTTGCTTGGAGAAAATCCCCCCAAAGTTGGTGGTCTCCAGCACTCCGTTTTCTAGCTTCCAGCGCGGCTCGGGGCTACGCTCGCCACGAAAGGCGCTCATGTTCTTGCCGTCAAAGAGGACGATGGCATCGGAGGGTGGCCCACCAAGGGGACCGGGATCGACGATACGGGGCTCGGTTTGTCGCATGGCCAATTGTACCAAACGCTCCTCATTTTTGGGCGAGAGAATTGTGTCCGTAAAGATAAATTTAAGGACACATTGTTGATATTCGTGCATCTTGCGCAGTATCGCAAGATATGTGTATAATCACAACATGACAATGCGCGAAATCGCAAGAGAATGTGATATCCCAGAAAGCACGCTGCGCGTCTGGCGGGATGAGTTTGAGGCGTTTTTACCCGCGGTGGGTGAAGGGAAGCGGCGGCGCTACTCCGAGGCGAGCCAGGAGCTCCTACGGCAGCTCGTGGCGTGGAAAAAAGTGGGGATGCCCGCCGAGCAGATTCGGGGCGAGCTGGCCCGGCGCAACACGCCCCAGGCACGCGTCCGACGACGGACCGGTGAGAGCCAGCTCGACGAGGTGCTAGCGCTCCTACGTGCTCAAGCATCGGAGCTCGCGGCACTGCGAGCCGAAGTCGGGGAGCTACGGCGCGTGCTGGGGCAGCACGCCAAGCCCCCTCGCTTTATGGGCTAGCGTGCTGGTGCGCCTCAGCGAGGCAGGCACGGAGCTGCTCGGCGACAGTGTCGACCGTCGGCAGGTTCAGCATCTCTGCGTGCGTGCCCACAAAAGGAACGACCTGAAAGCCACTGGTGACGAGCTGTCCCCACGCGAGGCGTGAGTCGCTTGCGGAGCCTGGGGCATCGACGGGGCAAGCAAGGAGCTGGACAACCCGCGCGGCGAGCGGGCAAGGGCGGTAGCGGCTTAGCGCCAGCCAGTTCCGGCACGTGATGTACTTGGTCCGTCGCGTGGTAGGCTCGTGAGTGAGCCTGCCCACGAGCCGAAGAAAATAGCCCCACCGGGAGAGCCAAGAGCGCTGAAGGTGGTAGGTATCGATCAAGACCACGACGGCGACCTCTTCTCCCGACTGCAGGAGCTGCTGGGCCATCTCGTAGGCGATAATCCCCCCCGACGATCCCCCCGCCAAGTAATACGGCCCCTTCGGCTGGACACCCCGAATCTCCGAGATATAGGCCGCAGCCATCACTTCCACACTCCGGTGGGGGGCCTCTGTTGGATTGAGACCGCTCGCCTGAAGGCCGTAGAGTGGTTGGTCCTTGCCTAATGCCAGCGCCAAGAGTCGGTAGTTGAGCACATTGGCACCAAGTGCATGGACACAGAACAGAGGGGGGAGGCTTCCCTCCGGCTGGAGGGGCACTAAACAAGACCAGCTTGTCGGTGTCGAGACAAAAAGCGCAAGAGCCTGGAGAGTCGGTGCACCAATCAAAACCTGGACAGGAAGCACCATCCCCCACTGCTTCTGGATGAGGCTCATGACGTGCGCCGCCTGCAACGATGTCCCACCAAGCGCAAAGAACGAGACGTTGCGTGAGGGCACGGGACAGCCCAAGACCCGCTCCCAGAGCTCCGCCAGCTGTCGCTCGTCGGGCGTCTGGGGAGGATCAGACGGCTCCGAGGGCAGGGCGAGGGTCCGCAGGGCGAGCAGATCAGCCTTGCCATTTGGGGTTCGGGGGATCTCGTTTAGTAAGATCGCCGTCTTGGGAACGAGATAGTCGGGCAGGACGGCTTGTAGCTGGGAGAGCACCTCGTCAGGCGGAATCCTTTCTAGCGCGGACTTGGCGTGGGTATAGAACAGGACGAGCCCTGCTTGCTCGTGCTCGATAGCATAGCCCTCCTGAATCCCAGCGAGTGCATTTGCGGCTTGCTCGATGACCTCGGGCTGGATGCGCACGCCATTAATCTTGAGGAGCCTGTCTTTGCGGCCCGTAAGCCAGAGTGTTCCGTCGTCATCGACAAAACCAAGGTCGCCCGTCGCAAACTGGACCCCCTCTGTAGAGACTCGGTGCACAGGGGAGTGCTCGTGGCCAAAGTAGCCCTCTGGGATATGGGCGCTCTGGACACAGATCTCCCCGAGCGCACGGGGAGCAATGGTCTTGCCCCCGGGATCGACAATTAGTACGCGCTTGCCTTCAACGGCGGTGCCCAGCGGGACCATGGTGGGTGGGATCGGCTCGCCGTGGCGAAAGAGCCACTGCGTGATCGTGCGCGCCTCGGAGCTGGCGTACGCCACTTGGAGGGTGGTCGGTGCGGGGAAAAACTGGTCGAAGAGGACGATATCTTGTGGGGTGACTAGCTCGGCGCTGAGGCTGAGGAGTCGTAGCGTCGGGAATGTCTCTTCGGGGCTGAGCTGCTGGGTAAGCTGACGAAAGACACTGGTCACCATGTTGGAGATAGTGATCTGTCTCTGTCTAAGCCAGTCGGGAAGCGCAGTTACACCCTCCGCTGCAATATCGTAGAGGTGGAGGCTGGCACCGCTCAGGAGCGCGGGGTAGACACAGGCGACCGAGGCACTGAACCAGCCTGCAAACTGGAGATCAAAGGCATCGTGCTCGTAGAGAGAGAGGGCTCGCTGCTGCCGGGCGGCGTCAAAGCAGAGCTGGCTGTCGGTGTAGAGAACCCCCTTGGGAGTGCCCGTGGTCCCCGAGGTGAAAAACAGCGCGGCACCCGAGCTAGGCTCCCGCGTGTTTATTGGCAGGACGGTGGCCCCGCCCGTGAGCGCAAGAGGGATGGCCGGGATATCTACCGGCAGACTCGCTGTTACGCCGTCCCCGACTAGCGCAACCTCAAACCCAACCTGCTGCTGGAGCTGCGCCAGATAGGCTGGCGGCGACGTGGGCGAGAGAGGGACATAGTAGTACCCCCGGCTCAGGACCGCAAGCGCCCCGACAATCGATAGGGTATCCGTTGGGGAGAGAATTGCGACAGGTGACCCCGGCGCAAGGTCAGGGAGTGCACTCGCCACGATCGCGATGGCGTCTCTCAGCTCCGCAAAGGTAAGTGCGAGGTGGGCATCCCGCAGCGCGAGACGTCGCGGATGACGCTGAATTGCGTGAAGCACTGCGGAATACAACATGGAGCTGCCGCCATTCTACCCCACCTCTTCGCTCGCTTCTCGGCTACCCAGCCAGCGTCCGAGAAAGAAGAGAAAGGCCGCGATGGTAGCGATGCCTACACGATACGTCACTTAACGATTACTGTCTTGAGTTAGTCTCTTCCATCCGACCTAGCCAGTACCCCAAGACAAATAGCACGGCAGCACCAGCGACATAATCTAATGTCCAACCAACAAGCATAGCTTGCTTGATATCGGGGCGAATGCTGAGCTCAATAGGGATATTAGCACCCGCAATTATCAATACACAAGACGCCGCTACTGTCAGTAGAACTCGCGTTAGTAAGGACAGACGCAACAAAGTAGTGAAACCACTCGCTAGGCAACAAAGAGCATAGAGGACTGTTGCAATACCACGAACATAGTAAAGGTCAAAGGCTTGGGTGAAAGTATCTTCTTCCTTATACGATGCCAGTAAGCAGGAGAACACGCCCCATAGCACAAGCACCCAACCTGCGATCAATTGTATCACGGAGCGATGGGAGCCACGGTTGCCCAGTCGGTTCATTGCCCCTTTCTCCTGCTGGTTTTGCATCGCTCATGGTACCGGAAAATGCAATGAGCCGGAGGGAAATCCCTCCGGCTCATCTCCCAATCTTACCCGTCCTCGGGACGCTCCTTACCTTGTGCCGGGGATTGAAATCCCCGGCAACGGCAACCCGATTACGCCCGTGCCACCAATTGGCGCAGGACGTAGGGAAGAATCCCGCCGTGGAGGTAGTACTCCACCTCGATGGGCGTGTCGATCCGCAGCGTGACGGGCTGCTCGATCTTGGTGCCATCGGCCTTGGTGATCGTCAGGGTCAGGCCCATGCGCGGGGTGATTCCCCCGGCGACTCCCGTCAGGTCGAAGGTCTCCGTGCCGTCGAGGCCCAGCGTCGCGGCGCTGACGCCCTCGGGGAACTGGCAGGGGAGGACGCCCATTCCCACCAGGTTGCTGCGGTGGATGCGCTCGAAGCTCTGCGCGATCACGGCCTTGACACCCTGGAGCGCCGTGCCCTTGGCCGCCCAGTCGCGGCTGGAGCCGGTGCCGTATTCCTGACCCGCCAGAATGACGAGCGGAACGCCCGCGGCCTTGTACTCCATCGCCGCATCGTAGATCGCCACGGGCTCGCCCGCGCCATTGATCTTGGTGATGCCACCCTCCACACCAGGCACCATCTGGTTCTTGATGCGGACATTGGCAAAAGTTCCGCGCACCATCACCCGGTCGTTGCCACGGCGCGAGCCGTAGCTATTGAAGTCCGCCGCCTCGACCCCGTGCTCCACCAGGTAGCGGCCGGCAGGGGAGCTGGCCTTGATCGCACCGGCGGGGGAGATATGGTCCGTGGTCACCGAGTCGCCGAGAATCGCGAGGGGACGTGCGCCCAGCACATCGGCGGCCACACCGGCATCCGGCCCGAAGTTCTCGAAGTACGGCGGGTGCTGGATATAGGTCGAGTTCTCGTCCCAGGCGTAGAGGTCGCCGGTGCTCGACGAGATCTCCTGCCAGAGCGGGTTCTGCTCCGCAAAGCCGGAGTAGAGGGTCTGGAACACCGCCGGGTCCTCCGCGGAGCCAATCAGCGCGGCCACTTCGGCGGGAGTCGGCCAGATGTCCTTCAGATAGACCGAGTTGCCATCGCTGCCCGTGCCGATAGGAGCCGTGGTCAGGTCGATGCTCACCGAGCCTGCCAGTGCGTAGGCCACGACAAGCGGCGGGGACATCAGGAAGTTCGCCTTGACATTCTGGTGCACACGCGCCTCGAAGTTGCGGTTCCCCGAGAGCACCGCGGCCACGGTCAGGTTGTTCTCGACAATCGTCTTCTCAATCGCCGCATCGAGCGGGCCGGAGTTGCCGATACAGGTCGTACAGCCGTAGCCCACCGTCTGGAAACCCAGCGTGTCCAAGTAGCTCTGGAGCCCGGTCTTGTTGAGGTAGTCGGTCACGACGCGTGAGCCCGGCCCAAGCGAGGTTTTCACGGTCTCGCGAACCGTCAGGCCCTTCTCGACCGCCTTCTTGGCCACCAGGCCCGCGGCCAGCATGACGCTCGGGTTGGAGGTATTGGTACAGCTCGTGATCGCCGCGATCACCACATCGCCATTGGAGAGCGACTCCATCTCCAGCTTGCGGTCGGAGGCGGGGGAGCCGGCCATGGGGAGGATTGTGTACTTGGTGTTCTCGGCGACCAGCTCGCCGAACTTCTCCTTGACATCGGTGAGGGCGATGCGGTCCTGGGGACGCTTCGGCCCGGCGACACTGGGAACAACCGTGCTGAGGTCCAGCGTGAGTAGCTGGCTGTACTCCAGTGCACCGGCGGCGGGCATCCCAAAGAGCCCTTGCGCCTTGAAGTACTGGCGGAATGCATCCACTTGCTCTTCCGTGCGGCCGGTGTTGGTCAGGTAGCGGCACGACTCCTCGTCCACGGGGAAGAAGCCCATGGTCGCGCCGTACTCGGGGGCCATGTTCGCGATCGTCGCGCGGTCGGTGAGGCTCAGCGACGCCGCGCCCTCGCCGTGGAACTCCACAAACTTGCCGACCACCTTGGCCGCACGGAGCAGCTCGGTGAGGGTCAGCACCAGGTCCGTTGCCGTCACACCGGGGTTGAGCGAGCCGGTGAGCGTCACGCCGACCACATCGGGCGTCAGGAAGTAGACCGGCTGGCCCAGCATGCCCGCCTCGGCCTCGATCCCCCCGACACCCCAGCCGACAATGCCGAGGCCGTTGATCATGGTCGTGTGCGAGTCCGTGCCCACGAGAGTATCGGGGTAGAAGACGCCCTCGCCATCGACCAAGACGCCCTTGGCGAGATACTCCAGGTTCACCTGGTGCACGATCCCGATTCCGGGTGGCACCACCGAGAACGTCTCAAAGGCCTGCATGCCCCACTTCAGGAACTGGTAGCGCTGCTCGTTGCGGGCGAACTCGATCTCCATGTTCTTCTGAAGGGCATCGGCGCTCTCGCTCACATCGACCTGAACGGAGTGGTCCACGACTAGGTCCACCGGCACGAGCGGCTCGATAATCTTGGGGTTCTTGCCCAGCTTGGCGGCGGCATCGCGCATCGCGGCCAGATCGACCAGAAGCGGCACCCCGGTGAAGTCCTGAAGCACGACACGGGCGACCACAAACGGAATCTCCGCCGTACGCTCGCCGGTCGCGGCCCAGTTCGCCAGGGTCTTGACATCGGAATCCGCGACCCGCATACCGTCGCAGTTACGCAGCACCGACTCCAGCACGATGCGGATCGAGACCGGCAGCTTCGACACGGGGCCAATCCCGAGCTTCTCCAGCTCCGGCAACGAGCAATACTTGCCGGTCTTACCGCCGGCATACGTGAACTCACGAATCACATCAAACATTGATCTTGTCCTCATTTTTCCGGGCGCGTCCGTCACGTGACCGGTTGTCTAGTTGTATTGTACCTTCTTCTGTGTTATGCTCCCAATGAATTGATTTCATGGAATGAATGCATTTTTTGCATGAGTAAGCTCTTCCCAGCGGGCACGGAGCAGCTCGGCGTAGGCGCTGCCGATCAGCCCGCCGTGGCCCAGCGCGTAGCCGTCGTTGAGCTCCACCAGCGCGGTCTGGCCGGACTCTAGCACCCCGAAGTCGGCGCTGTAGCCCGCGGGGGCATCGGGGTAGGCGCTCAGGCAGGCGGTGATGGTCGCAGGATCGGGGAAGGTTAGGGGATGACCACGGTAGTGGAAGGTGCCGACTACCGCGCCGCGGATCACAAAGCAGCGCCACTCGGAGAGAAAGTGCACGGGCTCTTGGCACAGCAGCGGAAAGTCGCTCGGGAGCGTGGGCTGGTTCGGGCGGGAGAGAATCAGCGCCTCCAGCGCATCGGGGCTGGTCACAACCTGCCCCGTGAAGGTCTTGTTGTCGAGTAGGGGCTTGACAAAGACGGGAAAGTCAGACGACTCCAGCACCTCCCCGACCGTGGACTCCCAGACCCGGCGGCAGGCAAAGCCGCGCAAGGGAACTGGGAGCGTGATGTGCTGCGGAGCGATCCCGAGGCGGGCGAGTGCATCCAGGACGGTATCGACACCGCCCACAACGACGGTCTCGGCGGAGAGGGGTGCGGTCTTGAGCGCCTCGCGTGTGACGAGGCTGATCTCGTAGCCGAAGTGAGAAAAACCCTGCGCGGCGGCGGTGGCGCTGGGGCTACTGGGAGCGCCCTGGGCATTGGCGACTATAAAGGCGATTCGAGGCACGGCCTGTTATACCGGAAAGCGAGCGAGGAGAAAAGATGGAGCTACGACAACTAGGGGCGTTTGTGACGGTCGCGCGGCGGGCGAGCTTCACCCGTGCGGCGGAGGAGCTACACCTGACCCAGCCCGCCGTCACGCGGCAGATCGCGGCGCTGGAGAGCGAGCTGGGCGTGCTCCTCTTCGACCGGCTGGGCAAGAGCATCCAGCTCACGGGGGCGGGGGAGACGCTTTTGGGCTACGCCGAGCATATCCAGCGCCTCACTGATGAAGCCCACGAGGCGCTCTCGGAGCTGGCGGCGGGGCGTGCGGGGCGGATCGCGATCGGGGCGGCGAGTACGCTGGCGACCTATGTCCTGCCGCCCCTGCTCACCCGCTTTCGCCAGGCCTACCCCGGTATCGAGCTCTCGCTACGCACCGGCCTCTCGGCGCGGGTGCGGGAGCTGGTGCTCAGTGGGGTCGTCGATATCGGGCTAGTGACCAGCGAGGGCGAGCCAACCCGCACCGACGGTGCCCTGCTCTCGGAGTCGCTCGGGGTCTACGAGACCGTCTTGGCCGTCCCGCCAGGCCACACCCTCGCGGGGCGCACCCGTGTCACCGTGGACGAGCTGGCGGGGGAGTCGCTGCTGGCCATGACTGAGGGCACCAACCTCCGCACCTACGCCGAGCACGTCCTCGCCGATGCCGGGGTCGTGGTGAGTGTCACGATGGAGCTAGACTCGGTCGAGGCCATCAAGCGCATGGTCGAGGCCGGCCTAGGCGTCTCACTCCTCCCACGGGTTGCCGTCGCCACCGAAGTGGACGCTGGCCGCCTCGTCGCCCTCACCCTCACCGGCGTCCCCCTCCCCGAGCGCCATATCGTCGTCCTGCGTCGAGGAGACAAGCACCAGAGCGGCCCACTGACAGCGTTTTTCACCTTGTTACATCAATAAGAAGATGGACTTTATCCGATTAGAAAGCCTCCAAAGACACTAGATTGGTAAATCCGAGGTTCGATGGAGAGAACTAGGGTAAAAAAATCGTCGTTATCAATGTCATCATCTTCATCACCAAAAAGTACATATTCTTCCTGGTCAAGTTGAGAAGCGTCGTAAAATGAACCAAATCGTTGGCTCAAGACATTGAGAAGAAAGAACGGCTCAAGTCCGCTTGCGACAAAATACACTGACTCGTTGTCGTAAATGCTCCATAGGAAGCCAGTGAACCGTTCAATAAAGATCGTTTTATAGCTGCTCTCAAAAATACAATAGAGTTCGGCGAAACGTAATTGTCCGTCCTCCATGCAGAACTGGATTTCTGCTTGCCAGTTAAGACTCAGGCTGTAAGAGTCAATTTGCCCCGGCAGGCCTGGCCAGAACAGAAAGTCTTTTTGGGCATCGGGGATGTCCAGCGCCTGAACAAACGCCCTTGAGAAGCGAACCCATTTCGTCTCCCCAAAGCACCGGAGAACATCGTGGAGAGTCGGAAGGGCGGGCAGGAGACGCATTCCGTTTGGGACTTTAGGCTCGATCTCCCGCATCGTGGTTTCCTTGGTTATTGGCTGAGTAGCCAGTAGAGCCGCGCGACGGACGCGTTGTCCATCAGCGTTTTCCGAGTTTGCTTGCGATTGGGCTCGATGCGCCACTTGGTCCAGTGGCCGCCCTCTTGTTGGTCGCGGAGGGTGTTCCAGGCGAAGTTGCCGCAGGCCTCGGCGCGGGCGCGGAGGTAGGGGGCGCTGGTCTCACGGTGCAGCTCCAGAAACGCCTCGACCAGCAGGTGCGTGAAGTTGGCTTCGTCGCGGAAGGCCTTGGTGCTGGGCTCGACAAACTCTTTCTCCGACGCCAGCGCGATGCGGTTGGCTTCGGTCAGATAGGTGCGCTTGCCGGTGGCTTTCCAGAGCGCCAGATTGGAGCGGAGCATGAGCGCGGCGTTGTAGGTCCACTTCGTGCGCTCCTGCTTGCCGTTTAGGTCGCAGTTGTCCAGAAAGAGGCCGTCGCTGTCTTGGAGCTTGGCATTGGTCCAGGCGACAATGCGTCTTGCCCAGCCGACATAGTACGGAGCATTCAGGTGCCGCGCGACCACGAGCGCCGCCATCGCGCTGGGGCCGTTGGAGCAGGTGTTCTTGGACTGCCGGTTCTCGCGCCAGTAGATTCCCCCGCCGAGCTTCTCGTCCCAGCCGGAGAGGACAAAACGAAGCGCCTCGACCGCGCGGAGCAGATACCTGCGCTCACCGGTCTTTTCGTAGGCCTCGACAAAGGTCAGCACCATCCACGCGTTGTCGTCGTAGTACTTGTCGGAGCTGCCCGGCGACGACAGATAGGCATCGTAGCCCGGAATGAGGGCGCGGGTGTCCCAGTAGCCCTGGAGGCCGTCGAAGAACGCCGCGATTTTCTCGCTATCACCGGCCCCGACCAGCATGGAGAAGGCGACCCCGTTGCCCCACATGAACTCCCAGGGGAGCGCCTTGGGATCGGGGGGAGTGGCGGGGTGGAATTTCCGCGCCTTTTCATCCCAGAAGCGATCAAGACAGAATTGTGTGGTGGCGAGGGCACGCTCGCGCCAGAGTGCTGGTTGCGTCTGCATGCCCTCATGGTATCACTCGGAAAACCAGGTGATCTTCGTGCCATTTGGGGGAACCAAGGCTCCCAGGTCGTTGAGATTGCGGTCGTAGAGGCGTATCCCCTTCCCGTTGTTGAGGTTGATCCAGAGCCGCTCGCCGTCGGGGGAGAACATCCCACTTCCGCCTGTGGTTCGGGTAAGCAGCGCAAGCGTGTTGTTGTTGGGATAGAGCCAGAAGATATCCGACTCGCTGGAGCTATAGCCAAGGTTCCCCCGACTTACCAGGCCCATTCCATCATTCAGTGCCAGATCGCTGAGGTTAGAGCTCCGGTCAGAACTCTCTAAATACAGGCTCCCCGAGTTGGTAAAGTAGCGAAGCAGGCCATAGAGCGCCTTACCGGGTAAGAGAGGCGTTGCGAGCCTCTGTGCCGAGTAGCTGACCCAGACCTCCGCCTCGCTCCGCCAGCGCGGCATGCGAACATCCGTACTATCGGGCGCAGCGCCAAGACTCGTTGCGTGGGGCCGGGAGTCGTCGTTGGGGAAGGCAGGTGCGTTGGTCTCGAAGTTCCAGGCGGCGAGATGGCCAAAGTTGGGCTCGACCGCGATATAGGCCAGCTTCTTGCCACTCGGGCTCCAGCGCGGATCAACGCCATTTCCAAAGAGCGTGCGCCCCGTGCCGTCTGCGTTGATCGTGTAGAGGGAATACCAAGAGCTGAAAGGCTTTGTCAGGTCTTGAACCACATAGGCGATTTTTTTTCCATCGGCGGACCAGTGTGCGTAAACAATATTGGGCTCCAGTGCCATCGCGACCGGCTGGTGGTCGGTGCCATCCGTGCGGACGCTCGCAAGACGGTAGCCATTGCCCAGGTACTCGACATACCCAAAGCGCTCCTTGCGCGTTGTCGGGCTGGGGGTAGGACTTGGAGTCGGGCCTGGGGTCGGTGACGGTGTGGGGGTTGGTGCGGGAGTCGGGGTGGGAGTGGGGTTAGGGCTCGGGGAGCTCCCTCCACAACCTGCAAGGAGGCTTGCGCCACTCGCGATAAAAAGCTCACGCCGTGTCGGTGTCCAGAGAGAATTTACTTTCATGAACCCGGTTTTAGCCCCCAGTGCGTGAACGATTCGTGAACTCAGACGCACTCTCGCAGTTTTTCAAGCTGCACGAGAGCCTGAGCAAGCAGGGCCTGGTTGTGGGCAGAGTTGAGCCAGGTACTCGCCCCCGACGAGTGTGGCAGGGGCAAGTAGAGCCGCCCGTCTTTCTCAAACACCTGCCCGATCAGCTCCTCCAGCGGGGCTTTGGACAGAAAGGTCTTGATCGCCAGGCCACCAAAGAGCACGAGTGCCTTGGGCTGAACCGCCGCTAGCTCCGCATCGAGCCAGTGACGGCAGAGCTTCTGCTCGGTGGGCGAGGGCACACGGTCCTTGGAGCTTCCCGGGTTGCGCCCCGGGAAGCACTTGGTGATCGCGGCGGCGTAGATGCGGGTCCCAAAGTCGGCTTCCTCGAAGCCTGCGTCGAGAAACCAGCCGCGGAGCTTTCGGCCTGCGGGGCCCTCGTAGAACCGCCCGGACTCGTGGTCGGTGCGGGAGGGAGCCTGGCCGATCAGGAAGATGGTCGCGCCGGGCTGGCCGAGCACGAGCGGATTGGCGTGGGGAATAAAACCGCTGTCCACACACCGCGTGCAGGAGCGAATCTCCTGCTGAAGTACTTCTAGGTCCACGAGCTATTGTAGCGGGTCTAGACAAAAAAAGAGCTGTCAGCGCCGTCGCCCGAAAACCCGGGTGCATGACGCTGACAGAGTGTGGTGACCTCCCCGGAAAGAGAGGTCTAGAGTAGAAACGGTGTGGTTACCACACTGTGGACTCCTTGTTCGCCCACAGGGTAACGAAATAGAGAATCGAAATCCTTAAAAAATCATTAAAGCAGGAAAAAGTCGATAGGGATTCTTGGATTATCAAAGCCCCGACGAGAGGTACGCGAGTACGACGGCGCAATACTGAGGTTGTTGAAGAGCGGTGCTTGGCTACTCTGTCGGATTCGATTCTTGTAGCGCTTGCCAATACGGACGATAGGCTTGCCATCGGGGCCTTGTTCCGCAGTCCAACCGACTTCGATGCTCTCACAGATCATGTCTAGCGCCGTGGAGAGCGGGACATTGGAGAATGTAAAGGACTTTGTATCGCTCGGGAGGTCATCAGCGAGCGCGTAGCTGAGATCCGCATCCTTAAGGAGCTCCTTAAAGCACTCTCGCACGTCGGTGTTTTTCTTGTCGAGAGAGACACGCTTGCTGAGGGTGGGCGTGGAGCGGAAGAGGTTGCCGATGATCGGGAGGTCGGAGAGGATAGGGATATTGGGGCCAGGTGCGGTAAAGACCTGCCCACGCCCGCCAGGATTGGTCAACCAGCGGGGGCCAGGCACCGGGTATCTCTTGCTGAAGACGACCTTGACCTTGTCGCCTTTCTTCTCCGCCTTCCAGCCGCCGCCCAGCCAGCTTGCTGCATTGTCGAGCGCATTGCCGACCGAGACACCTCTCATCTTGATACTGAGCTTGGAGTCGCTCTTGAGGCCGTCCTCGATCTCGTAGTCGATTCCTGCCTTCTCGCAGATCTGCTTAATGACATCACGAGCACTGCCGTCCTTGACCTCAATATCGAGTGTTTTCTCCGGAAGGTCCTTGAAGCGCACGGAGGACGAAGCGCTGCCAGGGACAATAATCGAGGTTGTGCTTCCACTAGAGTTCCCCCCAAGGCTCCCTCCAAACCCCGTCATGCCGGGAAAGGTCGAGAAAGAGCCTCCTATATTGACCGTGTCTGCCGTGCGCTTGCGGAGCTCGACCGTGGTCTTGCCGTCCTCGCTGAGAACATAGGCCTGGGCACCGTAGAGGCGGGAGACCGATGCGAGGGCATCGCGCACGTTGACGGCATCCAGCTTGAGGGTGAGCTTGTTCTTGTTGCCCTTGGTCTGGTCGTCGATCTTATCTAGCTTGACCTTGGCGGCATCTAAAATCTTCTTGATGGCGTCTTCAAGGGTTGCGTTTTTGAAGTCAACGTCGATGGTCTTGTTAAACCACTCCGGGTCGCTGCTGATGGTGGTGAGTCGAGAGCGGCCTGCGGAGCCTTGGACAATGAGATTGGTGTCCTGGGCAGCGGCGGGAAGTGCTGCGGCGAGCGCAAGGGCGGCAAAGAGTGTGCTTCTCATGAGTTAGTTCTCCTGTTTTGTTTCAGAATAGATCACATCGGGGTCGTCGAGAGCGACCGCGACGGGGGTATAGGTGACGCTTTGGCCGTCTTCGCTGGGCTGGGCGTAGTAGGCCGGGGTGTAGGCGGGCGACTCCACTGCGACACGGATGCCGCTACGAACGGAGTCAGTGGCTGTATCGACCGCCACGGGCAGGCGGCGTGTGACGGGCGACTCCCGTCTCTGGCGCGTGAGCACGGGGCGCTGGCGCGCCGGCGGCTCCGGCTGCTTCGGTGACTCGCGCCTCACCTTTGGGGGACTCTGAGGCGGGCTCGCCTGATTCATAGGCACTGGCTCAGAGCTCTCCATGCCTTGGCGCTCCGTCTGAGTAGATGGGTTTGCCGTAGGCGTTGGACCAGCGGAGACCACGGAAGACGGCGTCACCACGGGGCGGTCCAGCCGCGCCATGACCACCATACAGACCGCGCCCGCCAGTGCCGTGGTGAGGAGCACACTTCGGGGGCGTGTCATCCCAATGGGGCGCAGTGGGGGGCGACGCTGTGGGAGGAGGGCGCGTCGCTCTAGGCCCGCGGGCATCTCGCTCTGAGGGCGCCAGTCCGCGGCCTTCTTGAGTTTTGCTTCGATCTCGGGAAATTCTTGGTCTTGCATCTGTCCTCCTACCTTGCCCCCTCTTCCAAGCGAAGAGGGGGACAACCCTCCGTCTCTAGTTCGCTGAGCTTGCCCGCAAGTCGCTTCAGCCCGACCTTGACCCGGCTGCGGATCGTGCTCTCGGGCACGCCCTCCAGCCGGGCCACCTCGGCGAGGCTGTACTCCTCGAAGTAGATCAGGTGGATCGGTGTTCTCTCTTTCTCTCCTAAACCAGCGACCGCCGCACGGACTAGGCGCTGCTGCTCCCGCCGAGCGGTCTGCTCAGGGAGCGAGAGAGCATCATCGGGCTCGTCGGGGCGGTCGTCTCTCCAGAAACATACCCGACGCATCCAGGCGGACTTCTGGTGGTCGTGGGCCGCATTGAGTGCAATACGGGTCAGCCACGAGCCCAGCGACGCCTCGCCGCGATAGCTCCCCAGCGCCTGCCAGGCCTTGATGAGGGTCTCTTGGGCGAGGTCCTCGGCATCGGCTCTGCGGCGGGTGACACTGGAAACCGTGCGCCAGATGCGGCCGCGGTGGGCCTCACACAGCTGTGCAAAGGCGTCGGTGTCTCCGTTGCGGGCTCGCTCCAGCAGCTCGATTTCCGTCATCACACTCATAGACGAGACCTCTACGAAAAACCGCGAACTTCCGTTGCCAATTGGGGTATATTTTTGTAGAAGGAAACCAACACTATGTCCATTGAACTACCCGCACTGCCCTACGCCTACGATGCGCTCGCTCCCGTGATCTCCCAGGAGACCATGGAGTTTCACCACGACAAGCACCACGCCGCGTATGTCACCAACCTCAACAACGCCATCAAAGACACCGAGGTCGCCGACTGGAGTGTGGACTCGCTGATCAACAATCTCTCCGCCGTGCCCGAGGGAATCCGTGGCGCGGTCCGCAACAACGCGGGCGGCCATGTCAACCACACGCTGTTCTGGGATATTCTCACCCCCGGTGGCGCTACTGCCCCCTCCGGTGAGCTTGCCGAGGCCATCACGGCGGCATTTGGCTCGCTCGATGCCCTGAAAGAGGCGGTTGCCAAGGCCGGCGCGACCCGCTTCGGCTCCGGCTGGGCTTGGATCGTCACCGATGGCGACGGTAAGCTCTCGGTGGTCTCGACCGCCAACCAGGACACCCCCCTGATGGGAAGCGCCATCGCGGGCTGCACCGGCACCCCGATCCTGGGAATCGATGTCTGGGAGCACGCCTACTACATCGACTACCGCAACGCCCGCCCCAAGTACCTAGAGGCGATCTGGGGAATCATCAACTGGGACAAAGTGGCCGAGCTCTACGCCGACCGGTAGCCCCCGACGTCGGAGGTCGGGGGCACGCTTCGCTCCTGGCCTCCGGCCACCAAGTCGCTCCGCGACACAAAATACAGCCGTGCGGGAACTTTGCGTCGGGAAGTTCCCGTAATCAGGCACATGCAACGTCCAAAAAATCGTCCTCTCACGCGTGCGGAAGCCGAAGCTCGGATCCAGGGAATGTCGCGCCGCATCAGTCCCACGGAACGTGAGACGCTGATTGAGGTCTGGACAGCAAACGCGGAACTCTTGAGCACGCTGATCCTGAGCCACGAACCTAATATGGCCCTTGCAGCGATGAGTGAGTCTCAACGACGCTGGAAAGAGGGATGGGATCACAGGGGCACAGATCAAGCTTTGGCGATGTGCTTAACTCCAAAGACGAACTTGAGCGTTCGAGAGAAAGCTGCTCTTGTACTGGGGCAGCGCAACGATAAGCGTTCTATTCCTATTCTGCAGACAATGCTGAGCTCATCTGACCCTGGTAACCCCCTGCAAAGTCCCAAAGCCGTCCAAGCCGGGTTTTTCCTCGCTCGCTTTAAAGACACAGCAAGCTATCCAGGCATCCATAAGTTGATCGCACGTCTCGACAATGCTGAGCAACGCAACCTCGCGGATGTACTTGCCATGATGGCGGATCCAAAGTCTGTGATTCTTCTTCGAGAGCTTCTGAAAAATCCCTACCAAGGAACGCGTAGTCATGCTGCACTTGCCTTGGGGCGAGTGAAAGATCAGTCGTCCGTTCCCGCGCTTATCCTCGCGCTCACCGACGGCTATTCTGCGGTTCGCCGTGACGCGGCGTGGGCACTGGCCGCCATTGGTGATACCAAAGCGCTTCCGGCACTGAAGAAAGCCGTCACGGCGCAGAACAGCAAGCAAGTGCCTGGACACGGCTCTCGCGGAGCGCAGGAGATGGCACGAAGGGCCGTTGCCGCTTTAGAAAAGGGAAAACCCCTAGAGATCGCCCGCGATTGGCGCGGCGATCCCGTCGGCATGAGCCGCTTTTGACCGAAGCACCTCGGCGAGGCTCCAGGCTTGCCAGGGGCAGCCGTTGGGGCGGTGCGGCGCGGCACCGTCAAATACCTCCGCAATCCCGCCCAGGCCGTAGTCCTCGGTGAGGTGCCGCTCTAGCGCAGAGAGAAAGACCGAGAGATCGGCATCGGCTCCGTGGACTTTTTTATACAGCTCGCAGAAGCTCCCGATCAGCCACGGCCAGACCGTCCCCTGGTGGTAGGCCGCGTCGCGCTGGTGTGGGCCGCCTTCGTAGCGTGGGCAGAAGCGGGAGTCGGCGGGGGAGAGCGTGCGCAGGCCAAACGGCGTGAGCAAGTGCTCCGTGGCGACGGCAAGTATCGCCTGGTTTACCGAAGCTGGCAGGTCGAGCAGGGCCGCGGCGATCACTTGATTGGGACGAATGGATGCGTCCGGCGTGCCGTCAGGGAGCAGGCAGTCGTAGAGCCCGAGGCCATCGGCGCGCACAAACCGTGCTAGGAACGTCGCTGTGGCTCTCTCGGCAAGCTCTACGCGCCCTGCCACTCTCAGTGCGTTGATCCAGAGCGCCTGCACCTCAACGGGTCGGTCGTAGCGCGGCGTGATCGCCACCCCGTCTACCTTCGCGTCCATCCAGGTTAAGTTGGTGTGGTCGTCGCCGCAGCGCAGGAGGCCATCGGAGTCGCAGAAAATCCCATCGCCCACCGTACCCTCAAGATGCGCCGCGATGATCTGCTGAACGACCTCCGAGAGCTCCTCGGTCAGCCCGCACAGCCCGATGCAGTGCAGAAACCACAGCGTCCCATCCACATTGTTGTAGGCAGGCTCATCGAGGTTGTCTGGGAAGCGATTGGGAATCCGCCCGTTGCGCACCCACGGCACAAAGTCCCGGATGATTTGCCTTGCGATTTCCTCGCGCCCTGTGGTCAAACAAAGCCCGGGCAGCGAGATAAACGTATCGCGCCCCCAGTCCGTAAACCACGGATAGCCTGCCAGAATCGTGGTGCGACAGTCGTTTCCGCCCAGCAGAAAGTGACGGATGGGCCAGACATGGCGACCACGTGTGTCTTCGCCAATACCTTCCCAAATATGTTCAACGACTTCTAGCTCTGCCTGTTCCAGTGAGGTGATGGGAGATAATTCGGTTGTTACAGTCAGCTTTGGATGCGTCTCTGAAGACGTCAGAATGGCAGGGCAGTAGAGAGATTCCATCCAGTCAAATCCCCGGTCACGCTCCCGTGGTTGCGCGAGTTTCTCATTCCACCAGCCTGCTCTCTGCCACTCGCCCTTACCAATCAGACGAAGAACTGGGGCATCTTCAGTTGCCTGAAAGAGCCAGCCTTCTTCTGTGGGCTCAGACCGGAAGGGAAAGCCGTCCCAAGGCCGCATCTGGCTGTGAATCTCTTTCCAGCATACCAGTGGTGCCAGGCGAAGTTTTACATCAACAAAGGGATCCTCATTAGGAAGACCGTACTCGAAATAGATGGTATTCTTGCCAGGCTCCATGCAGAAGTTTTTGGTTGCATGTTCGTACTGAATCGTAAAAAAACTGTACTCCCCAAAGGATTGAATAGACTTCCAACCGTTGGGAAAGATGGTACCGTCTGCATAAATATGTGTAGAGAGCGGATACTCGACACCGTCGATAATTACGGTTTCATCTAAGCCGCCAAGCAGCGACATTCTGCGACCCGACGGCGGATCAAGTGCGATGGTGAGAAGGCTATGGTAGCGGCGGGTGGCGCAACCGGCGAGCGTGCCGGAGGCAAAGCCGCCGATACCATTGGTGAGGAGCCACTCTTTGGACGCAAGCTCTTCGAAGGTCATGTTGGATTCCCCCGCCGGGCGGGGGTTAGGGGGCCGGTCAAAGTTTTACTTCAAGAGTTGCGGTGACACCGACGCCGGAGACGCGCTTGAGGGTTTCGAGGCTCTTGACGGCGCGGTCGGAGACGGGGATGAGGCCGCGGACGCGTACCGTGGGCTGGATGATGCGCTTCTCGCCCTCCATCTGCGCGACCGCACGAACCGTATCTACCAAGCGGCGTGGGCCGTTTACCTGGGCCGCACCGGCGTAGGTGCCGTTGCCGACCGTGAGGATCGGGACGACCTTGGTGACCGCCTCATCGCCGATATCCTGGGTACGGGTGACATCGTTGACAAACTTATTGATGTCCTTGCCGTAGCGGTCCACCGCGAGCAGGATCAGGCTGGCCTTGATGGTCTTGTCGAGCTGGGCACGGACTGCAGGGGCTTGCCCAAGGAGCATCCCCAGGCACACCAACGCAAGGGAGGGAACGAGTGAGGGCTTTTTCATGGGCTATCTCCGTGGCTTGGACGGTGTCGCGGGCGCACGGTACGACGAGCTATCGATCACCTCGGTCTTGGTCGTGCCGTCGGGGAGCTGGACCTTGCGGTAGCTCGTCACGGAGGAGCCACCCGAGGCGTTGAAGCGCCGCTCGCCGGTGTAGATCGAGAGAACCTTGCGCTCCGGGGCCTTGGTGCCGTAGATGCGGAAGGTCAGGGTCTCGCCGTTGGCCTTCGCACCGACAAAGATGGGGCCGTCGGTGTTGTTCTGGAACTTGAAGTCGGTGGAGTCGTAGGAGACCGTCGCGTCCCGGCCGGGGCGGACATAGGCGACCGGCATCGAGTGGTTGGAGCGCGAGACTACCTTTAGGTCGGCAAGCAGAACAGCGTTATAAAGCGTGGTCGAGACCTGGCAGACACCGCCCCCGACTCCGTCTACCACGAGCCCGTCCTGGTACTGGTGTGCCATCTTCCAGCCGAACTCCGTCTCACGCGGCCCGACCGTGTTGTTGTAGGAGAAGGTCTCGCCGGGGCCGAGGAGCAGCCCATTGATCTTTGCCGCCGCCAGCGCGACATTGGCCTTGCGGTTGCTGGGCGAGCCGCCGTAGTCGGTCGTGAAGGCGCTCAGGAGGGTCCCCATCTTCCCCAGGTCCTCTGCGGTTACCTTGGGATCCTCTTCCTTAACCACGATCTCCGCGGTCTCTCCATCGGCGAGGGCAGCATTGCCTCCCTTGAGAAGAGCAGCCTTGGTCGCGGCAAGGTCGAGCTCGATTCCCTTTTGCTCGCGCTCGGCGAGGACCAAGCCACCGGTACCTTCCATCTTGGCGCGCGCATTTTTGGGGGTCTTGTGGACGGCCTTCGCGACCTTTGCCAGGTGGGCATCGAGCTTGGCGGGGTCGAACTTGAACTCCGGATAGAGGGTCACCCCGCGCTCTTTGTTGCCGTGGTAGAGTCGCTCAAAGAAGTTGTCGTCCTTTCCCACCTGCCAGGCGGCATCGAGCGCGGACTCTAGCTCAAAGCGCCCTCCCAGCTCCCCAGTCGTGATCGCCCACTTCTTGCCAGAGACCGGGGCGGTCAGCACCACGGCCTTTGCGAGCTGCTCCCGTGCCCAGGCTACGGTCTTCTCTTGCGCCTCCTCGCGGGTGAGGCCTCCGACCGGGGTCTCGCCGATCTTGACACCAGGGGCAATGCGGGTGGCATCGGGGAGGGTACGGGAGTAGGTCACGGTCGCGCCCGTCCCAAGGAGCCCGAGGCCGATCAGGGTTGAGGTTAGCCCTATAATAAAGCCACGGGAGCGCCGCGGCGGTTCAGGAGTAGGTTCCACGCTTGTCATCTTAGTTCTTCAGTGTCGTTAGACGGCGACGAAAGGGTTTGGGTTTCGTCCTCTTTTTGCCCTTCTAACACGATCAGCCTCTGCCGGAGCGATTGTACCTCGTCCCTCAGGACGCGAAGTGCCTCTGCATTGGGATCGGGGGAGTTGAGGCTGGCGTTCATCACCGGAGTTGTCTCCGTGACCGTGGGCTGCCCGACAATGCGTGCGGGGATTCCCACGGCGGTGGAGTCGGGCGGGACATCCCGGATCACGACCGCGTTGGCTCCGATCCTCGCCTTCGCTCCCACCGTGATGTTACCCAGAATCTTCGCTCCCATACCAATTAAGACACCGTCTTCGATCGTGGGATGGCGCTTGGTCTTCTCCAGGCTGGTCCCTCCCAGAGTGACATTGTGGTACATCAGGACATCGTCCCCAATCACTGCCGTCTCCCCGATCACAACCCCCATCCCATGGTCGATAAAGAAGCGCCGTCCGATTGTCGCGCCCGGATGGATCTCGACTCCCGTCATGAAGCGCGACCACTGGGAGACCCAGCGTGCCGCAGTCTTGAGGTTCGAGAGCCAGAGCCGGTGCGCGAGGCGGTGGTAGAGAACGGCCCAGAGCCCGGCGTACGTGAAGACCTCCAGCAAGTTTCGCGCCGCCGGGTCTTTCTGGAAAATGGTCGCAACATCCTCACGGAGCCGAGCAAACATATGGAAACAATTTTATCACGGGGCCTCCTTGGGCTTGGCTCAGTCCTTCTTAGCGATCACCGACTCGCTGTACATCCGCAGGTAGCGCTCGATGTACTGGCGCTGTGCAGCGTAGTCGGTTGCGGGAACGAGGGCGCGGCGGTCGGTGACCTCGATGGTGATGGCGAGCTTGCGCCCTTCTTGGATGACCGTGCGCTTGAAGCTCCCCAGAGCGCTCTCACCCTCGGTGGGCTTGGGGACATAGAGAAAGCTATAGCCTTGCGGAAGGGTCACCTCGAGAATAGCGCGGGTCAGGCGGGACTGGGACTGGTAGATCGGGTAGAGCCGGTTCTCCTCGGTGAAGGGCGAGGCAAAGGCGGAGGTCGCTTGATCCGGGCGGGCCTTGAAGATCAGGAGCTCACCGCTGACATTGGCCCACGAGGGAAAGCTCGCCTCGGACTTGAGCACGAGAGGCGTGTCTCGGTTGGCGACATCAGAGAGCTCGTAGCGGCTCACCTTGGGGTTGACTCCAATCGTCCCCAGCAGCGACTCGACATACTGCCGCGACTCATCCGGGCTCTTAACCCGAAAGTTCGCCCGCAGCGCCAGCTCGGTATCGCCGCTTCCGGAGAGCGCGACCTGGCCCTTGGCGGCTCCCTCAGTGTCCAGAGTCAGCAAGACCCGCTGCTCACTAAGCTCATCTTGGGGCGTGCCCACGGGGATCGTCTCAAAGACCGCCTTGCCATCTTTAATCACCAGCACCTCGACCCCGCGGTCTGCCTGGGGGATATCGCCAAAGCGGCAGACCTGCGCTGTCGCATCGAGCCAGTAGGTCTTACCCCCGAGCTGCACCTGGCAGAGGGCGTGGTTGAAGGCATGGGGCGACGGCAGCTCGGTCTGCTGGGGGAAGGGCTCGTTGGCCTGGAGCAGGACCGGGTAGGCGGTGAGCCCCGCGGCGCGCAGGAGCGAGACGAGGAGAGTCGCCATGTCCTTGCAGTCGCCGTACTGCACGGTCAGTGTCCGGCTCGCAGGGCGGGGCTGGTAGGCGGAGATACCCAGCTCGATGGCGACATAGCGTGTCTTCTCCTGAACATAGTAGAAGATCGCCCGCGCCTTGTCTTCGTCAGTGCGGCAGTCCTTGGTAAGCTCGCGGGCCAGGCTCGTAACCGCGGCATCGCTCTGCATCGCGGACTGGGCAAGCTTGGTGTACCAGTCGGCGACACTCTGCCAGCTCGGGACCGTGGAGACCGTCAGCTTGGGGAGCTGGCGCTCGATGGGGGGCATGAGTGGCTCGGTGGAGAGCGGGGCGACATTTTTGTCTTCCCAGGTATAGGTGACGCTTTTTCCATCCGCCGCCGCCCGGATAGTCGGCTCGATCGCGCTATTGCGGAGCTTGCGGGCCAGATTCAGCGACTTGGGGACGGTCACCCGGAGCCGCGTGAGCTGGACGGGATCGAAGCCGCCCTGGAAGTACCAGTGAAACCAGAAGTTGCCCGGGAGAGGCGAGGTCTTCTGCTCCGTGACATACTCGTAGTCGATCACGCAGCCGGGCTCGACCGCGGGCATCGAGAACGAGAGCACCCGGGCATCGTCGTAGCCCTCGCTGGCGGCACCGTTGCGCACCTCGGTCGGCTTGACCTCGACAACCTCGCCATTGGGCCGGAGGGTTCGGGCACGGATCAGCTTGACGGTCTCGTAGCTCCCGTTGTAGGGCACCTTGACCTCCGCCTCTTGCTCACGTCCTCGCTGGTTGAGGATCTTGATTGCTTGGCGCGTGACGATTCTTGCGGAGCCGTCGCTCTTGACCGTGATGTCGGCGAGATCGAGCAGGGTTGCCTTGGCGGCGTTGGGGTACTCACTGGCCTTGGGCGCCTCCGCGAGCAGCTTTTTGAGCTCCGCGAGGTCGGTTTGGGGGGCGAGCAGAGCAGGTGGGGGGGGAGCAACGGGCCACATGAGTGCAGTATACAACAACGAATGCGCCTCCGTGGGGCGATATAATGCAGGCTGTTATGCTCACACGAAAACGTTTCCTTGGCACGCTTGCTGCCAGTGCCCTTACCCCCGCGGCCTTCTCACAAGAGCACGAGCCCGCGCCCGATGGAAAGACCGAGCTATTTCGTCTGCGCATCGTCAACCGCCGCCTAGGCACGATCTCTGTCTCCTCGGACGAGGGCGATACCTGGCACCTTGTCGGGCGCGTGACCCAGCCCTGTACCGGCGCGAGCGAGGGCTATATCGCCGCCGAGTACGCTCCCCGTGGCTCGGTCGCGGCCGTGGCGGTGCATGGGCTTCGGATCCGTGTGTCCGGGGAGGACCCCCAGCTCCACGCGCCCTTGGTCATGGGGATCGCGCCCCTGGAGTTCTCCGGCGACAAAGCAAACTACGGCTACGGTGGGCACCGTGCGGGCAATGTCGGGATGAAGACCGATATCCCTGCGGGCACGTCGATATTCCGTGAGCTTGCTCCTCTGCCGGGCAACATGGTCTATGTGGAGAGCCGAACGGGCCGCCTGCTTCCCCTCCCCGACGATTTCAAGCCCACGGGCCAGGGTGAGGCGCTGGTGATTCTGGTGCGTGCGCCGCTCAAGCGTATCCAGGAGCTGAAGATTGAGAACAAGGTCGCCGGGGCAGTGACCGCGACTTTCTCTGGGGGCGAGAGCAAGGTGCTCACCCATGTTGTCAAGCCCGTTCAGGGGATTGGTCGGTTTGATGGCACGAGCTACACCGGGGTCGGGCAGATCAACACCGCCCATACCGGCGTCATCACGGTCTCGACGGCTCCGGTCGATACCCGCCTGCCTGAGGGCGAGGGCAAGGAGCGCCGCGGCGGATTTCAGATCTCGCCCGTCTGGCACAACGCCCGGACCGAGGAGCACGACGCGCCGATGATGCTGCTCCTGGGGGCGCTCGACCCCGACGGCAAGCCTGCCAAGCGCCGCCGCGAGCTGGAGGGGACCGCTCCGCTGTTTCTGGAGCACGTCGGGCTCTTTGGCGAGGGAGCCACGGTGGACTGCCAGATCGACGGCGGGGAGTGGGAGCCCCTCCCGACCGTGCTGGGCGTCCGCCTCACTGCCTTCACCGCCGATGGTCTCAACGAGGTCTGGAAGGGGAGCGGTAAGGTGCGCACCTGCACCCAAGGCGTCACCGCGTTTCGTTTCCGCTTCGCGCAGCCCTCACCAAACAACATGCGTGCGGTCGCCGTCGCGTCCTCCGAGCGCTACCGCCAGCTCCGCCTCGCCGAGGCACGGCGCAACAAGACCAAGTTCGTCGGGGGGACTGTCACCATCAACCCCAGCCTCACCGACCCAAGCCGCGTCTCGTTTATTCGGCTGAGTGTGGACGGTAAAGTAAAGGCCCTTAAGAACTTCGCGCCCTTCCAGCTCAACTGGGACACGACACGGCTCTTGGACGGCGAGTACTTTATCGAGATCGAGGCGCTCGACGCCAGCGGCGCGGTGCTCGCAAGTACCCCTCAGCGTGTCTATGTCCTCAATGCCAAGCCCGTCCCGCCTACCACGGGCGATTAGAGCGGCGTCCCACGTCACCCCAGGAACGAGTCGTGCCGGAACCACCAGGGTTCGGGCACACTTGTTCTTAGGGCACCCTGTCCGGGTACAATAGGCCCCATGAGCATTCAACTGGGTATCTCGTCGTATTCCTACTGGCACTTCAAAGAGCCAAAGATCGCCATTGAGCATGTCATCGACGAAGCGGCGCGGCTTGAGGTCAGCGGAGTCGAGATCCTGCACCGCCAGATGGAGAGCGAGGACAATGGCTACCTCCAGAGCCTCAAGCGGCGAGCGTTTCTCAATGGCCTCGATCTGATCTGCCTCTCGATCCACCAGGACTTTGTCCACCCCGAGGCCGAGCTTCGTCAGGAGCACATCGACCACACGCTGCGGTGCATCGAGCTGGCCTACAAGCTGGGCATTCCCTGCATCCGCCTCAACTCAGGCCGCTGGAAGACCATCCCGGACTTCAATGACCTCATGGACGCCCGCGGCGACGAGCCCCCGATTCCGGGCTACACCGAAGACGATGCCTTTGGCTGGTGTATCGACAGCATCCAGAAGTGTCTGGACAAGTGCGCCGAGTGCGGTGTGACGCTGGCGCTGGAGAACCACTGGGGCCTCACGCGCACGCCGGAGGGCGTCTTGCGCGTGATCGAGGCCGTGAACTCGCCGTGGCTGGTCGGGCTCATGGATACGGGTAACTTCCGCGAGGACCTCTATGAGAACCTGGAGAAGATGGCCGAGTACGTCCGCTTTGTCCAGGCAAAGACCTACTTTGGCGGCGGCGAGTGGTACACACAGGAGATGGACTACAAGCGAATCGCGGGCATCCTCAAGGCTGTGAACTACAGCGGCTACATCTCGCTGGAGATGGAGGGCAAGGAAGACCCCGCCACCGCGGTTCCCAAGAGCATCGCGCTCTTGAAGGAGGCTTTCGGACTATGAGTTTTTTCCCCTTTGATCGCTACATCAAGCACGACGAGCTAACTGCTGGCCTACAAGCCGTCGCCGCGGCGTTCCCCAATCTCGTTAAGATCGAGAGTATTGGCAAGAGCTTTGAGGGGCGCGACATCTGGTGCGCCACGGTCACCAACTTCGAAACGGGGCCGGATACCGAGAAGCCTGCGGTGTGGGGCGATGCCAATATCCATGCCACCGAGGTCTCCCCGACCACCGCGCTGACCTACTTACTGGAGAAGCTCGTCACGGGCTACGGCACCGACCCGGAGATCACGCGGGCGCTGGACACCCGCGCGTTCTATCTGGTGCCGCGTGTCAACCCCGATGGTGCGGAGCTCTATCTCACGACCGGGCGCTCGATTCGCTCGTCGACCCGGCCCTATCCCTACGACGAAGAGGCGCTGGAGGGGGTCAAGCGGGAGGACGTGAACGGGGATGGCCTCGCCTTGCAGATGCGTCTTCTCGATCCCGATGGCCCCTGGAAGAAAGACTCCGTAGACCCGCGCCTCATGGTGCGCCGCGACCCGACCGAGACCGGCGGCGAGTACTACCGCATCCTGCCCGAGGGCTTCTACAAGAACTACGATGGCATCTCGCTCAAGATGCAGGGCAACAAAGAGGGGCTCGATCTCAACCGTAACTTCCCCGGCCACTGGCGCACGGAGAGCGAGCAGTACGGCGCAGGCCCCTATCCCACCAGCGAGCCTGAGGCACGGGCACTGGTTGCCTTTATCACCGGCCACAAGAATATCTGCCACGCAGTGACTTTCCATACCTACTCGGGCGTCCTGCTGCGGCCCTACGGCACGCAGGCAGACGAGAGCTTTCCCGCCGAGGACCTCTGGACCTACCAGACGATTGGGAAGAAGGGGACGGAGCTCACGGGCTACCCGGCTGTCTCGGTCTACCACGACTTTAAGTACCACCCGAAGGAAGTGATCACCGGGGTCTTCGACGACTGGTGCTACGAGCACCTGGGCATCTTTGCCTGGACCACGGAGATCTGGAGCCCGCAGCGCCAAGCGGGGATCACGGAGGGCTTCGACGATAAGACCAAGCAGGGGGCGTTTAAGTTCACCACCTGGGGCCGCAACCACGATCTAGAGGACGACCGAAAGCTCCTGGAGTGGGCCGATTCGCAGCTCGAAGGCAAGGGCTACTACGACTGGACGCCGTTTGAGCACCCGGATCTCGGGCCGGTGGAGATCGGGGGCTGGGACATGCTCTACAGCTTCCGCAACCCTCCGCCGCAGTTTTTGGAGAAGGAGATCGCCCCGTTCTCGGACTGGCTGCTCTGGCAGGCATTGACCACGCCGCGCCTGGCGCTCCACCAGCTCGATGTCGCGTTTCTTGGCGAGGACACCTGGCACGTGCGGCTGGTGGTGAAGAACACCGGCTGGCTCCCGAGCTATGTGACCAAGAAAGCCCTGGAGCGCAAGTACGCCCGCGCCGTGGTGGCGGAGCTGACCCTGCCCGAGGGCGCGAGCCTTGTGACCGGGAAAGAGCGCCTGGAGGTGGGGCAGGTGGAGGGCTTCTGCTACAAGCCGCCCGCCAACGGTGGCTACACCGCCGACACCACCGAGGACCGTGCCCGCGCCGAGTGGATTGTCAAGGCCGCGGCAGGGACGGAGCTGACGGTCACGGCTCGCCACGAGCGGGCGGGCGTGGTGCGCGCGACGGTTACGCTCGGCTAGGAGCATCCCATGGGACGAAAAGCTGGCGTCGTCGATCCGCGGGTGGCGGTGGCGCAAGAGACACTCTCGGCGATGATCGTCGATTTTTGCCGGGTCCACCTCAACCAGGAGTGCCAGAAGCTGTGCCTCAAGCTCCTGGCGACCTGGACCAAGCACGACCCCGACGCGCTCCTGCGCGGCAAGCTTGCGGTCAGTGCCGCCGCCGTGGTGCATACGATCGCGAGCCTCAATGGGCTCTTCTACCGAGACTCGCGACCGTCGGTCTCGGCAACGGAGATCGCGGCGGGCTTTGGGGTGAGTGTCGGTGGGGTCAATACACGGGTCAATGCCCTCAAGCAGACCATGCAAGCCAGCGGTGTCCCCGTGGAGAAGTACCTCACCAAGCGCGGTAAGGAGCAACGGGAGAGCATCGAGAGCCTCTATGCCGAGATGATGGGTATGGCACAGGGGCTCCAGAACCTCGGGGAGCTGGATGGGGTTGCGTCGGTGGACAGCGACGGCAACTTCTACGACGCCGAGCGCTCGGTGATGCATGCCTTTTACGATCTCATGGCGGAAGTGGACGACGTAGGGGAAGAGCCCACCGAGGCGCAGGTTCCCGCTCTGCGTCAGCTGATTGCCCAAGACCCCGATTTCTACGACACCTATGTCGCGCTTGGTAATATTCTGGGTGGCGACGAGGGCCGGGAGCTTCAGCGCGATGCCTGTACCCGCGCCCTTGGGCGAATCCGCTCCAACTCCTTTGTTCGCCACGTGCCCTGGGGATATCTGGAGAACCGTCACCTCCTTCGTACAATCCTGAACGAGGCAATCGCCTGCTGGGAAGACCAAAGCACGGAGAACGCAGTCTTTCTCTTTAAGACGCTTCTTGAGCTCTGCCCCGACGACAACCTTGGCGCGTCGTTCTACCTCCTTGCGGTTCGGGAAGGAATGTCCTTCGCGCAGTTCGAGGAGAGGTTTATGGACCCGAGTGGCCTCGGCTATGTCGCCGGCAAGCTCAATCCCTGGTTTACAAAGAATAGCCCACGCTACCCCGAGGACTTCGCGGAATGGAAGCAGTATGTTGATTCCCTTACCTGAGCCCCCACCTGAGCGCTTCTTTGTCTTCTCTCTGGGCACGTCCCAGACCCATACCAGCGATGTGCGGGTTCGGCAGCCGGAGAAGGGGACGGACTTGACGCTCCAGCGGGTTCGGTGGGGGATTCGGACGTTCGAGCCGACCATCTACTACGCGCTGGAGGTGGGGCAGTTCCTGCCAAAATCCCCACGACTGGGCGTCTCGCTGGATCTCACGCACAATAAGGCGATTGCGCACGTGCGAGACGCGGTGGGCGTGACGGGGACTTGGAAGGGGAGCCCGGTCTCGGGGACGGTGCCGATGACGAACTATGTCCAGAAGCTGCGCTACACCAATGGGATCAATATCCTCTCCGCGCTGGGCACCTACCGAGGCGCTGGCCCCGACGCGCGATTCCAGCCCTTTGTCACAGGAGGGCCGTCGTACTATATTCTGTGGTCGCGCAACTACGTAGACGGAATCGAGAGCGCGACCGACTACCGTAAAGCGGGCTGGGGCTGGCTGGGCCGCACGGGCTTTCGCTACCGCCTAAGCACCACACTCTCCCTCCAAGCCGCGGTGAGCTACACCGACGGTCCCGGCGAGGTGCGCACGGCGGAGAATGGGTTCCTCTCCACCCCCCTGCGCTCCTGGCACGAGACCGTCGGTGTGGTCTGGAAGCTCTAGCCCTTCCCGGACTTTCCGGCACCACCGCCGGCACCCGCGGCTTTGTTGTACTCCTCTAAGGCCGCTTTTTGCTTCGGGGTCAGCTCCACCTTCGCATTGGCCTTGGCCGAGTCGAGGGCTTTCTGGTTCTCCGCATCGACCTGCTGCTCTTTCTTCTTAGCGGCACTATCGTGGCTACTGCTCTGGAGAAGCACCGCATTGAGCGCATCGGGGTTGATCTGCGTCCCATCCAAGGTCGGGATCGTGATCGCCGGGCGCTGGCTACGCCCCGTCACCGTAATCGCGATGTGGTCTGAATTGTGGGCGATATTTCCCACCATCAGCGTGTTGCCGTAGCCCGTGGTCTGCTGGAGGTAGGGCACCACACTCAGCTGAACCACAAGATTCAGCCGGGGACGGAGCTCCGCCGCCAGTGCATTGCCCACTGCGGTGTTGATCTGGTTGTGGAAGAGCCCTGAGATTCGGTTCAGGAGGCCACGAATCTGCCAGTCGCCCGCCGCTTGTAGCTGGAAATCGTCGAGGGCCACAACATTGCCTTGGCGCACCAGCCGAAAGCTCCCCTGCACCTGAATGCGGGAGACGCCCACGCCGGGAACATCGGGAAGCCAGAACCCACCACTGGTCCAGCTCGTGTTGATCGTGTGGGCCGTGTCCTGCGGTCGTAGTGAGAGCGCAAAGCGCAGGCGACCGTCGCGGTAGTTCAGGGTCGGGGCGCCGTCGTTGCGGATCGTGTTCGTGCTGGCGACAATCCCGGGCCAGGGATCGGGCATCCCAATGGTCACCACGGGGATGCGCACCGGCGAGTTCACATTGGTTCCATTGGGCAGCCGTAGCGAGATCGCACCGCCGCCACTGCTCACATTGATCGACACCGAGCGCAGGGTCTCGCCCATCATGCGCTGGAGTGCCGCATCATCGATCCGAATATCCGCCTCGGCACGCACGGGTGCCGCCACCGAGATCGCTGCCAGGACAGCCGGGAAGAAGAGAGTTGTTTTCATTGAGTAAGCTCCTTGAGGTAACCGATGACGCATTTTCCCGTGACAACGCAACAAGATCGCAACAGCCAGCGCAACATCGGGCTCCTTCAAAAAAAAGTTCTGACGCCCGAAAATAGCCCTATGCGCATTATTATCAAACCCCTTGGGCTCGCTATTCTCGGTCTCGCCGCGGTTGCCGGAATCGCCCTTCCTCGCTTTCTCCAACCCCAGAGCCAAGCCACGACTACCTCGACTACTACAAGTGCTGTGCCCTCCGCTTCTGGAAATCTCCTCGACCCGGGGGGCTGGCAGGCCTACGGCGCGGAGGGCGGCGAGCAAGTATCGAGCCCCCTCGAGTCTCTCCCGCCCGGTGTGACCGGTGCCGCGGGAATTCGAATCGAGACCAAGAAGTTCACCAACCAGCCCTGGTCCGTGGGCTATACCCAGTCTATGATAGCTGCCTTCAAGGACAAAGAGCCCGTGACCCTTTCTTTCTGGGCACGTGCCCACGAGCCCCAGCACGTCCGCATCGCCATGCAGTTTCCCACCCACGGCTACCACGAGTGCTGGTTCAAGGAGGAGCAGCTCACCACCGAGTGGAAGCAGTACACCTACAAGTTCACCACGGAGGCGTTCCAGCCCAAAGAGGGGAGCATGGCCTTCCAGACCGGCTTCCGCGCGGGTTGGGTCGAGCTCGCGGCCATCACCCTGACACGCGGCAACTAGTTAGCCCGGATATATTCGCCCGGACAACAAAGTCCCGGACCACGAGGGTCCGGGCTTGAAAGGGCTACGGCTGCCTTCGCAGCCAAACGAATCCAGTGGGCACGGAGGTGCCCGTCGCCCTTTTAAGCCCAAGGACTTGTTCCTCGGGAGTTCACGGGGAGTTCACGTTTCGTCGAAGCGGTAGAATAGGGCATGGCCCTGTCGCGACGTTTGCTACTTGCTACCCTCTCGGGCGTCTTGCTGGCGGCGGCCTTTCCGCCCTACCACTTTCCGTATTTCTTGCCACTGGCCCTCGCGGCGCTCCTCAAGGCCCTCGACGGCGCGACCCCGCGCCAGGGCTTTTTTGTGGGCTTGCTCTCGGCGGGGATTCACACGGGAGCCACCCTCTTTTGGCTCTCGAATCTCTTTGCCGCAGCGGTGCTGCCGCTCTGCGTGATCCTCTCGCTATTCCCGATTTTGTTCTGCATGCTCTGGGCACGGTGTCAGTCTGTGCTCCCGCGGGTCGCCACGGCGGTACTCTGGGTGGGGCTAGAGTTCTTTCGGGCGGAGCCGTTTGTCCTTAACTTTGGCTGGCCGACCCTGGGCTACGCTGTGGCGGGACGGCCCGTGTTTGCCCCGCTGACAGCTACCTTGGGAGTCTATGGGATCAGCTCTCTAGTCGTGGCACTAGGGACGCTCCGAGGGCGGGCACTGGCGATCACCACTGCGCTCTGGGCGGTGGCGTGCCTGATTCGGCTTCCCGCGCCGGTGCCGGAGCGCCCTCTCACCGTGCTACTAGTCCAGGCACGCTCCGGCGACGAAGAGGCGCTGTTTGAGCAGAGTGCAGGTGCAAAGGCCGACGTGATTGTCTGGCCGGAGCATGCCTTCCACAGCGACCCGCGGCAGCCGGGACGGTTTCGCTTCAACAACTTCTGGCCCCGGCTCCAGGCGCTCGCCAAGAGCTCGGGAGCGCATCTCGTGCTGGGGGCCCATGTTGCACGGCAGGGGGAGGACCCTGAGAAGATCTTTGACAACGCAGCACTGGTTCTCACACCGACAGGCGAGCTCGCCGGAATCCATGTGAAGAACCACCCCGTGCACTTCCTCACTGATGGCGTCGCCAGCACAGTGGCGAAGGCGATCCCGACCACTCTGGGGCGGATCGGAACCCCCATCTGCTTCGACAACGACTACCCCGAGGTCGATCGGCGCATGGTGCAGGATGGCGCGGAGGTCTTTCTCGTGCCCAACATGGACCCGGATGAGTGGGGGCCGGTTCAGCACGCCCAGCACAGCCTGCTCTTTGCGATGCGGGCGATGGAGAATGGCCGCTGGCTCGCCCGTGCGGATGTAGACGGCGGCACGAGCGCCGTGGCACCCAATGGGGTTGAGGTCGGCCACGTCAAAAACGGCGAGCCGCAGACCCTCATGGTGCGTGTCGGCCGCACGACCCACCGGACGCTGTATGGCCTTGGTGGCTGGGTCTTTGGGCCGCTCTGTTTGTTTGGAGCGCTGGGCTGCACGGGGTTTGGGCTCTGGAAGGGACGGCGCGCCTCCCCATAAACGGCGTGGCCAACAGGTTTATAATTTCGGATCGTGCGGTACAATCGGGGCTGTGAGCCTACTTCTCCCCCTAATTACCTCCGACGATCCCGCTGTTCGTAATACGTCGCTCGATACCCTCTGTGCCTCTCTCGATATCACCGGCCTGCAAGCCGAGTGCACCGCCCTGGAGCGCTTCCGCCACGAGAGCCAGAGCCTCTACGAGCGGGTTCGTGCCTGCTTCTTTCTCTACGCAATTCATCGCTTCCACCTGCCGACCCGCGAGGGCTTTGCAGTGGGGGGGCACCTGCCGTACTCGGGCTATGTCAGCCTACTGGAGCGGCGCTTTGAGGAGGCGATCTCAGCGTTTCGCGGGGCCGAGGCGGCGCAGGGGGCCAGCGATGCGCTCTCCAGCGCACTGGCGGCGGCCTACCACCGGCTCGCGTTTCAGATTCTGGCCGACCAGGTGCGCCACTCCGTGCGCTCGGTACGGGGGAATCAGTGGATGTTCCAGGCCAACCATCCCGCCGAGCTGCTCCTGCGCGTCCGCCCGGAGCTCACAACCGCAGGAAGCGAGGGAGCCCTGCCGATCCTGCGTGAGCGGACTCCCGTGCGCATGGACCTGACCCACTCAGGCTGGAGCGATATCTTCTTTCTGGGCATGGACTACCCCGAGGGCGCGCGTGTCCTCAATGTCTCGATTGATCTGGCGGTGCACGGCCGCGATGACTCCCCGCGCCCGCCGGTGGAGGCCTACTTCCGCGTCCTAGACGAGCCCGTCCTGCGCCTCGCCAGTGTCGATCTGGGGGCCAGTGTCGAGATCACGGACCTAAACGATGTCTTTAACTTTGGAAAGGACTACCTCGGGCTGCTCAAGGCGGGCCTGATCGCGTCTGGGGTCGTGCCGCCGGGGATGGAGGGGTCGGGGACCAAGCTGACCGACCTGCTGGAGCGCCTGGTGGGGCCGGGGCAGGGGATCGAGCTCGTCTCCAGTGTCAATGGGATTCCCAAGGGGAGCCGACTTGCGGTCTCGACCAACCTGCTGGCCGCCCTGATCGCGGTCTGTATGCGCGCCACGGGCCAGACCCGGACCCTCACCGGCGAGCTCTTGGAAGAGGAGCGGCGGCTGGTTGCGGCCCGCGCCATTCTTGGGGAGTGGCTCGGGGGCTCGGGCGGCGGCTGGCAGGACAGTGGGGGAGTCTGGCCGGGAATTAAAGTGATCATGGGCCAGCTCGCCGACACGGGCGACCCGGAGTTTGGGATCAGCCGCGGGCGTCTGCTCCCCAGTCACACGCTCCTGCCCGCGAGCTCAGAGACCCGGCAGGCGCTCCAGGACTCGCTGGTGCTGGTGCACGGGGGGCTCGCCCAGAATGTCGGCCCGATCCTGGAGATGGTGACCGAGAAGTATCTGCTGCGCGGTGCCGCCGAGTGGGAGGCACGCCTAGAGGCCCAGCGCTTCCTCGATGCCATTGTCGGGCACCTTGGGACGGGCGATATCCGCGCCATAGGCAAGCTGACCACCGAGAACTTCTACGGCCCGATCCAGACCATCATCCCCTGGGCGAGCAACCTCTACACCGAGAGCCTGATCCAGGGAATGCGCGAGAAGTTCGGCGACCAGTTCTGGGGCTTCTGGATGCTCGGAGGAATGGCCGGCGGGGGCATGGGCTTCATGGTCGCGCCCGAGCGTAAGACCGAGGCGCAGGGCTTCCTGCAGACCCTGATGTCCGAGCAGAAGAAGCGCCTGCAGAGCGCCCTGCCCTTTGCCATGGAGCCGGTGGTCTACGACTTTGCGATCAACGACCAGGGGACTGCCGGTGACCTCCTCGACGGCGAGAGCGCTCCGCTTCCGGCTTCCTACTACGAGCAGATGCTTCCCAATCTGGTGCGGCGGGACTCGCGCTCGCTGACCCCTGCCCTGCGCGGCGAGCTGCTCGCCATCCGCCAGGCTGCCCAGACCCGTCCCGAGCTCGCCTCGCTCCCCGCGACTCTCTTCGACCAGCTGCTGCCGTCGGTGGCGGCAGAGGACAAGGCGACTACCCTCACGGACCTGCTCGCGCAGAACGGCTTCGATGCGGTCGAGCACGAGCAAATTCGCCACGACCTCACCCATGGCCGTATCGGGCTCTCCCAGAATCGCCTGCCGGTCCACGCCACGATCCGGGATGTCGAGCCCGGCGATGTACTGGAGCTGGCCAACCACGCCGAGCTCGGGAGCCAGGCGCTCGCCCGCGGTGAGGTGGCCGTCGTGACCCTGGCCGCAGGGGTCGGGAGCCGCTGGACCCAGGGCGCGGGTGTCGTCAAGGCGCTCCATCCCTTTGCTCAGCTGGGGGAGAAGCACCGCACGTTTATCGAGATTCACCTCGCCAAGAGCCGCAAGATCAGCCGGGCCCACGGTGCGGCGATCCCCCATGTCTTCACCACGAGCTTCCTCACTCACGCGGCGACCGATGCCTTCCTAAAGAGTGAGCAGAACTACGGCTACGAAGGCCCCGTGGCGCTCTCGCCCGGACAGTCGATTGGTCTGCGCCTTGTCCCGACTGTCCGTGACCTGCGCTTCCACTGGGAAGAGACCATGCAGCAGGTGCTCGATGTCCAGCAACAAAAAGTGCGCGACTCCGTGCGGGCGGCGCTGATCGGCTGGGCGCAGAGCAAGGGCGAGGGCTCGGACTACACCGACAACCTGCCGGGGCAGTGCCTCCACCCAGTCGGGCACTGGTACGAGGTTCCCAACCTGCTGAAGAACGGCCTGCTCCTCAAGCTCCTCACCGAGCGCCCCGCCCTGAGGTACCTGATGGTGCACAATATCGACACGCTCGGCGCCGATGTCGATCCCAATGTCCTGGGGCTTTTCGCGTCGCGCACCGATGGCATCATGGTAGAGGTGATCCCACGCCGCCTGGAGGACCGGGGCGGTGGCCTCGCCCGCGTGGACGGCCGCCTGCGCCTGGTCGAGGGACTTGCCATGCCGCGTGAGGAGGCGGAGTTCGGCCTGACCTACTACAACTCCGCGACCACGTGGGTACGGATCGACTCGCTCCTCTCCCTCTTTGGCCTAACCCGCGAGACCCTCGCCGATGCGGAGAAGGTACAGGAGAGCGTCCGCCGTGTCGCGGCCCGGATGCCGACCTACGTTACCCTCAAGGATGTCAAGAAGCGCTGGGGCGCGGGGCAGGAGGACATCTTCCCCGTGGCGCAGTTCGAGAAGCTCTGGGGCGACATCACCGCTCTCCCGGACTGGCAGGCGAGCTTTGTGGCGGTCCCACGCTTCCGCGGCCAGCAGCTCAAAGACCCCGCCCAGCTCGACGGCTGGCTCCGCGACGGTAGCGCTGCGCATATAGAAACGCTGTGTGATTGGGGATAGGCCTGTGGGCCCAGGACGGTAAACCTCCGGGCTGTAGGGCGTGGGGGGGGGGGGGCCGGCCGCCGCGGGGGCGGCGGCCCCCGCCCCGGGTGGGTTTTGTTTTTTTTGGGGGGTGTGGGTGGGGGGGGCCCACAACCCACCCGCGGG
>NZ_JACHGW010000007.1 GCF_014202505.1 Armatimonas rosea
GGGGCATAAGCCTTTGGGAAAATAGCGCGACGCCAGAATTTATGTGAGGGCCTTGTCTTTCTCTACGAATATCGTAGGGAGAGGCGAGGCCCTTTTTGATTTTGTCTGATTGGGATTTTATGGTATTCTGGAGTACGTGATCTACCCTCCGTTTCTCCCTATTTCGCCTCTCTCTAAACCGTTCACCGCGAGTGTTTTGTTGCCTGGTAGCAAGAGTATTACAAATCGCGCCCTTGCGTTGGCGGCTCTTGCTGAGGGAACAACGACGTTGCAGGGGGCGCTTTTTGCGGACGATACCCAACGGATGGAGGACTGTTTGACCGCGCTTGGCTTTCAGCTGGAAATCGATGCCGCTCGGGAGACTATTGAGGTTTTAGGGCAAGGCGGTGAGGTTCCTTCAAAGTCTGCGGAGCTCTTTGTGGGAAATTCAGGGACAACGGCGCGGTTTATTAGCCCTCTTGCTGCCCTTGGGCAGGGGGAGTACCACCTGGATGGAGTGGCCCGAATGCGGGAGCGACCGATTCAGGATCTTGTTCAAGCTCTGACGATGCTAGGGGTCGAGGTCGTTTGCCCAACAGGGTGCCCCCCGCTGACTATTCATGCGCGTGGACTGCATGGTGGCTGTACCACGATTCGAGCCGATGCGTCTAGTCAGTTTCTCTCAGGACTTCTCCTGGCAGCGCCCTGTGCATCTGGGGAGACCATCGTTCATCTTGAGGGACCCATTCTCTCGGCACCCTATATTGAGATGACAGTCGCGATGGTTCGCCAGTTTGGGGGGGAGATCGAGGTAGATGAAACAGGACGGACCTACCGGATCCCAGGTGGGCAGACTCTTCAGTCGCCGGGTCAGTACTCTATTGAGCCCGATGCGTCTGCGGCATCGTATTTCTTTGCCGCTGCCGCGGTTACTGGTGGCTGTGTGCGCGTTCCCCATCTGTCGCTGGCGGCATTGCAAGGCGATGTGGCCTTTGTGAAGGTGCTTGAGCAGATGGGGTGCGACGTTCTTGAAGGTGATGGTTTCCTTGAACTCCGAGGGCCTCAACAGCTCCGTGGCGTTGTTGTGGATATGAATGCCATCTCGGATACTGTCATGACTCTGGCTGCGATCGCACCATTTGCCGACTCTCCAACCGTTATTGAGAACGTGGCACATATTCGCCACAAGGAGACAGATCGTCTGGCCGCTGTGACGACCGAGCTACAGCGCCTAGGGGTTAGGGTGGAGGAGAGGCCTGATGGTCTGACAGTCTATCCGGCTACCGATCTGCTCCCGGCGACAATTCAAACCTACGATGACCACCGGATGGCGATGGCGTTTGCCATTACGGGACTGCGGTCCCCGGGTGTCGTTATTGAAAATCCTGGCTGTGTCGCCAAGACATTCCCGGCGTTTTTTACCCGACTGGAGGAGCTATGCGCCGCTGGGTAGTCGCTATTGATGGGCCAGCCGGGGCAGGTAAGTCGACTGTCGCACGCTTGCTGGCAGATCGCTTGGGCTATATCTACCTGGACTCTGGGGCGATGTACCGCTGTGTGGCACTGCTCGCGCTGCGTGGGGCGGTTGAGCCGGAGCTTGCGACACCGCTGGCAGAGACGGCGGAGATTCTCTTTGATCCCGCTGGTATCGGGGAGCCTCAGAAGGTCCTGCTGGCAGGGGAAGACGTGACACGTGCCATTCGTACTCCTGAGGTTTCACAGCTTGCCTCGAAGGTGGCTGCGGTTCCCGGAGTGCGGGCCGCACTGGTTCGGCTCCAGCAGGCACTTGGGGCGGGCGGCGGTGTGGTGATGGAGGGGCGGGATATCGGAACGGTGGTCTTTCCACACGCTGAGCTCAAGGTGTTCTTGACGGCGTCCCCGGAGGAGCGGGCCCGGCGGCGCTTTGCCGAGCTCGAGGCACGAGGGGAGATCATTGATTTTGAGACCGTTCTCGCCGAGCAGCGTGAGCGCGATGAGCGGGACCAGACACGGGAGACCTCGCCGCTCAAGGCGGCCGCCGATGCGATTACGCTCCTGACCGATGGCAGGACGATTGAGGAGATTGTTGTGGAGCTTGCGGGTAAAGTAATGTCATGAGTGAAGAAAAAGCGACGAAGCCACCTACCGATACCTATTGGATCTTAAAACGTGGAACTCTGGTACTTTTGCGGCCATGGGCGACCTTCTATATCCAAGGCGCAGAGAATGTCCCAAAAGAAGGCCCTGTCCTCTATGTCAGCAACCACACGTCGTACCTTGATCCCGTCGCGATCGGCAATGTCAGCCCGCGTCGTGTGGTCTTTATGGGGAAGGCGGAGCTCTTTAAGAATAAAGTCCTGAACTGGTTGCTTCGAGGAGTCGATGGCTTCCCGGTCAAGCGGGGAGAGGCGGATATGTCGGCGGTAAAGGCGGCACTGGGCTTCCTAAAGACGGGCCGGGTGGTCTGTATCTTCCCGGAAGGGACGCGGCAGGACTCGGAGGAAGAGCTCGGGGAGCCTGAGGCGGGCGCCGCGACCTTTGCCATGAAGACGGGCTGCCCTGTTGTCCCGGTCTTTGTGAAGGGAGCACAAGGGGTGCTGAGCAAAAAAGGAGGGCTCCGGCGAGGAAAGATCACCGTTGTCTTTGGAGAGCCCTATACGATCCCGAAGAACGCGGATCGTGAGGTAGCTGGCCAGGAGATGATGGTGGCGATTGCCAAGACACGGGATGCCTGGCGCGGGAAGCCCGCACAGCGTGTTGGGGTGTTCTCTCCCATTCCTCCGATGGAGCGCTCGTAAAGAGAATTAAGGCCCAGCATCGTGCTGGGCCTTGTCGTGTGGCTACTCGGTGACAGGGTCGATAAAGACAATCGCTCCGCTGGAGCTGACATTGACTCCGATCGTCCCGGCAAGGACGCTGTCGAGAAGCGCTTTGTTCAGCTCAAAGGCGGCCATGCGCTCTGGAGAGGCGAGTGCCTTCTGCCGGCGAGGGCGGCCCACGAGGGTCTTGAGCTCTTCGGCTTCCCCATGGACACCACGTGCCCAAGCGATCACACTCTGGAGCTCCTCTTGGGAAGCTCCCTGAGCGCCACGAGTCTTGAGGAGCGACTCGACAAGCAGAGCGGTCTGTGCCACATGGTCAATTGCCCCCGTGCGGCGGCGGCGGCGGCGAACAACGGGTGCAGCTGCTGCTACCTCGGGTGTTTCTGCGACGGGGTCCGTCGTTATTTTTGGTCTTCGTCCCATTTTAGTTTCGTCTTCTTTCTTCGTGCTACCTTGGAGAGCTCTATGTAGGACTCATGGTATGTCACGTCGTGTCAGGTTGTATCTCAGACACTTTAGTCTGCCTTAAGCAGTTACCTATTTAGTATACCAGACCTGCTTTTCTAAAGAGGCAAGAGTGCATTGCACATCACTGAATAGAATGCCAAACTTGAGTGGAAAGTTCCCGTCGAAGGGCTATCACGGCATTTTTCGGTGTGATATTGGAAGAATGAACGGCATTCGTTAGTAATATGACGGCTGTGGCGGCTTGTGGGACGATCCAAATGGACGTACCTGTAAATCCTGTATGCCCATAGGAACCCTCTAGGAACTCACCACGGATAGCATAGGCACTGCCGATATCCCAAAGCACTCCCCGCTGGCCATCGGGGCCGCTGAGCGGAGACTGGGGCGTTGTCATGAGCTGAACCGTCTCGGGGCGAAGCAGTCCCTTGCCCCTACGGAGCATCAGCTGGGCGTAGCGTGCCAGATCGTCCCCATTGGAGAATAGTCCCGCGTTTCCACTGACACAGCCCGTGTGCTGGAGCGAGGAGGCGGTCGGGTCATGGACCCAGCCACGGCTCCCTGGGGTATCGTCGCCCGCCGCGGTTGAGGCGCAGCGCGGCGCGAGGCGGACGCCGGGACGGTAGGTGGTGTCGTTCATGCCGAGGGGGGCAAAGACACGCTCCCGGCAGAAGAGATCGAGGCGCTGCCCCGTCACACGCTCGACCAGCGCTCCCAGCGAGATCGCGGAGTAGTCGGAGTAAATAAACTTCGTGCCAATCTCGGCCATCTTACGCGAGCGGGCGATCTCCTCGACGATCTCCGAGAGGGTGACATTACGGTTGGCATAGGCCCCGCCCGCCGGAATCCCCGCGCAGTGGGTCGCCAGGTGCCGCACGGTGATCCCCGGACGAGCCGCAAACGCCGGCAGATAGCGCTCCATGGGATCGTCGAGCGTGACCTTTCCCTCCTCCAAGAGCAGCGCCAGCGCACTGCCGGTGGCGATGGGCTTGGTGAGCGATGCCAGGTCGAAGAGCGTCTCGCAGGTCAGGGGGCGCTTCTCGGGGCGCAGGCCTGCGTAGCCCCAGCACTGGCGGTGAGCAACCTCGCCTTTGTGGAGGATCACCAAGACGGCACCCGGGACCCCTTTTTTCTCTACGGCCTCCTCAACGAGGGCGGCGGCGGCGTGAAAGCGATTTGTCGGCATAAACGTCATTGTACCGAGGTACAATCCGAAATATGAACAGTGTTGTGATTGTTGCGGCGGGACGCTCCGCTATCGCCAAGTCCCCCAAAGGCAGCTTTCGAGACCTACGCCCCGACGATCTCGCCGCCGCCGTGCTCCGGGGCGTCTTGGAGCGCGTCCCTCAGTTTTCGCTTGCCCTCATCGACGATGTGATCTTGGGCTGTGCGACCCCGGAGCTGGAGCAGGGGATGGACGTTGCCCGCGTCGCCGCGCTCCGTGCCGGGCTCCCGGAGAGTGTCGCCGGTCTGACCCTCAATCGGTTCTGCGCGTCGGGGCTGGAGGCGATTGCCACGGCAGCAGCCAAGCTCGCCACGGGCCAGGCTAGCTTTATCCTCGCAGGCGGTGTCGAGAGCATGACCCGTGCGCCGTTTATGAGCGAGTCGCTGCGCCCCAACGAGTCCCTCCCTGCCGAGACCTGGCTGGGAATGGGGGAGGCGGTGGAGCGTGTGGCGGTAGAGGAGGGGATCACCCGCGCCCAGTGCGACTCCCTCGCTCTCCAGAGCCAGCAGCGCGCCGCCGCCGCCCAGGCCGCCGGAAAGTTCGACACCGAGATTATCCCGATCACCCTTCCCGATGGCCCCCTCGTTAACCGTGACGAAGGCATCCGCGCCGAGACCACGCTGGAAGGACTCGCGGGCCTAAAAACACCCTTTGGCGGAGTCATCACCGCCGGCAATGCCAGCCAGCGCAGCGATGGTGCCGCCGCCGTCTTGCTCACCACCGAGGCGCTCGCCCGTGAGCATGGCCTAACACCTCTCGCTCGCTTTGTCGGCTACGCCACCGCCGCCGTGGACCCGGTGCACTTCGGAATCGCCCCCGCCGCCGCGATCCCCAAGCTCCTAGAGCGCACAGGCATTACCCTTGACCAGATCGACCTGATTGAGTTCAACGAGGCCTTCGCCGCCCAAGCGCTCGCCAGCCAGCGGCATTTTCCCCTCGACTGGAACAAGGTCAATGTGAACGGGGGCGCAATTGCGCTGGGCCACCCCCTCGGGGCCACGGGTGCCCGCCAGACGGTCACGCTCCTCCACGAAGCCCCCCGACGTGGCGCTCGCTACGGCATGGTGACGATGTGCGCCGCGCTGGGAATGGGGGCCGCTGGGCTGTTTGAGTTTCTCTGAGCCTGTCCCGCTCGAACCCACCCGGCTGAACCCACCCCATCCCTCCCTTGCCGCAAGGGAGGGTGCCGAGGAACGAAGCGGGTGGGTTCTGGGCTAGCCCTGGGGCATCGTCCCCAGGAGCGGGTGGCCTGCGGGCAGTCGGGCCACCAGCACCTTGCGGTACTGTGTCAGACGCGCAAGCAATGCTTTGCGCCGCGCCGCCCGTGCTCCTCGGAGCGTGCGAGCATGCTCCCGGTTCTGTGTCGCGCTCTGGTAGTACCCCCGAAGGGTCGCGGTGTCCGTGGCAAACTGCGCCTGGGAGTAGCCCACTGGCAGGGTGAGCGGGACAAACTCACTCAGGCTCGTGTCGCTGTTGATGGTGGCCCAGAGCTGGCTGCTGTCTTCGAGTGCCTTGAGGAAGATACCTTCCCCCGCGTTGGTGGCAGGTAGGAGGGGGAGCATCCCGACATAGCGCGTCCCCGGCAACATGCCCTGTACCGCCGCGCGTAGCTGAGAAATCCGGGTACGGAGTGCTTTTTTGAGCGCGTCTCGCTCGGTTGCAGCGCCTTGGGCCGGGTTCTCGGCGGCCTGTATCTGCTGCTCATCGGCGATAAAGGCGGCGCGCTCCTCCGCAAGGCTCGCCACGGTGAACCCCGGCGCTAAGATCAGCTCCGAAGCCCCTAAAGCCGCATTGACATCGCTCCAGTGTGTCTCCCAGCGATTCAAGAGTGAGATGATGTTCTCAAGATCAGAAACTGCCATGTTAAAATCTCCCGTAGATGATGTCATTATTTTAACATAGCCAGTCTGTAGATTTCAAGAGGTGTCTGTGAAAAATTGAATTCTGTCTGTCAATAATCAAGCCGTGTCTGTTGTTCTTAGGAAGTTAATATCCCGTGCTTCTGGTGCTTGCTCGAATAGTGCCCGTAGTTCGTCGTATTTATCCCACTGTCGCTGCATCTCTCGCCATACCGTTGGGTGGCTCCGACGGCGAAGTGCGCGAAGGGTTGCTTTTATCTCTCCACCTGTGTCTCGCCGGATAATATACTTCTCCAGTAGCGCAAGATAGCTCTCGTAAGCTTCCTCACGGGCTTGGAGGAGATAGTCACGGTCATTGAGGTGGAGTAGCTCCCAGGTGTAGCGTGCACGCTGCTCTTCTCGTGTTCCGGTGGGGTGGGGTGCGCCAAACTGCCACGTTCGCAGATCGAGAATCAGATACTCCAGCGGGTCTTCCTGTCGTGGGTCGATCAGCGCGGGGTCACCGAAGACAGGCGGCTCAAGGGGATCGTCTTTTTTCCGCGCCACACTCTGGAGTACCCCTTGGTGGAAGACAGCGAAGCCATTGCTCTTGGGTCCATTGCAGGGGCCGCAGGCATAGAGGTAGTTTTCCCAGAGAAACACGCGCTCGGGGTAGAGGTCCTTCGGCCAGATATGCTCGACCTCATCGGCGGGGGCATCTTCGCAGTAGCAACAGCGCCGCGCCCCGCTACACATCGCCGTGAGCGCGGCCTTTACCGCACTAAAGACTGCATTGCTTTTCTTGTTGTAGGCCGAGAAGCGCTCTTTTGCCTTGGCAACCTGCTCCGGGTATTCCCCTGAATCGGTCACTTCTTGTTGGTAGCGGTTGAGCGCATCCAGGGTCGCTCTATCCGGCGCGATTCCCTCGTCCAGCCGGATCATCGGGCACGTCTCCGAGACAGTCCGACACTCGCGCTACTGGGGAAGAGTCCCCGGAGAAACTCCTGACGCTCGATCTCCTCATCTGTCAGATCGTCGTCCAGCTCCTTGATATTCAGCGCCGCCAGCTCCTCAAGGAGCCCCTTCGCCTCCTCGGAGCGCTCGACGCCAACCCCAAACACCCCGGTTCCGTACGCCTCAGACACGCTTCCGTACTTCAGCCGCAGGAGATTGTTCCCCGTCACAAACTCCCCAACCTCATCCGTCCCTGGAGTCGGGAGCTTGAAGACCGTATCCGCTGCCTGACAAATAATCGGCGAGTGGGTAGTCACGATGAATTGGATATTAGGAAAATGGGTCGTAAACCACTCCCCAATCCGATGTTGCCAAGTCGGGTGCAGGTGCGCGTCCACTTCATCAATCTGTACCACCCCCGGCGCAATAATCTTCGTCGCATCCTCCGGGTCGAAGACCTTGTCCACCCCAAAGCAATCCACCAACTGCCGGATCAGCTCAAACGTCAAAGACAACACCGACCGATACCCATCTGACATCTCCTCAACATTGATTTGATTGTTATTAGCGTCTTCTATAACCACCTCTTTTGAGGTCACATCAATTATTTTTGTGTCATGAGCTAGAAATTCGGTTTGATTGACAAATTCAAGGACTTTTTCTAAAGTTTTGCCAGAGTCTTTATGGTTTTCAAATTGCTCAAAGCGGAGTTTCTGGAGCCAAGGCAAAGGCTTGGTTAGTCCTATTAGTTCTGAATACGCCTGTGCATGACGATATACCTGAGGATAATCTTCAATAACGGTACTTTGAAAATTTTGTGATCCGGAAAACCCCCTCTCAGGGCCAAAAGATATTGAAAACCATCCTTGAATTCTTTTGGTGTCGTGGTTTTCCTTCTATATAGGTATTGTTTGAGAGTTATGTGCGTCATGGAAAAATAGGAATACCTCTGATCCGTCTAAAATTGATGTCTGTGATTCGAAAAAGTATCCTTCGTCCGTAAAGTTCTCATAGAAATCATTTTGGGGGTCAGCTTCAACGCGGACAACTAACTTTGATTGTGCAGACTTTTTGTTGCGCAGTTGAAATCCTGACATGGGGAGGCGGCTTCGCTCCGAGGGACTTAACAAAGAATATGCGATGCTTCTAATAAAACTTGTCTTTCCACTGCCATTATCGCCGAGAATAACATGCCATCCTGCGCCGTTTTGTTCTTCGGGCAACTCCCAAATTAGGTGCTTGATGGCGCGGATATTCTCGATCTCAATGCGGCGAATGTGCATGAGGGAATTATACCGGGTACGGCGTTTCGTGTGGGCGTCGCCATGTCCGGGACGGTGAACGTCCGGCTATAGGGCGGGCAAGCCGCCGCGCTTCGCAGGTTCGTTTGACGGGAGGCCCCGACGCCACGAACACCCACCCCGTACCGACGAGGAACGAGGAGGCGGCGCGAACGCGCCCCATAGCGGGACGATCTCCGTCCACGCGAATGCGCCCCATAGCCGGACGTTTACCATCCTGGCTCATGCCCGGCTCGTGCGCCGTGCGCCCGTCCCGCGCGAATTCCATAACCTTCCCATGGGCACAATGCGATACAATAGCCCAGGATATTTCCGAAATCTAAAGGACACTTAAAAAACGACATGGCCGACGCCAACGAACTTCAGCTCTTCAACGACCTTGCCCGCCAGCTCCGTGCGGACTCTATCCGCTGTACCACCGCCGCCGGGAGCGGTCACCCGACCTCCGGGATGAGTGCCGCCGACCTGATGGCCGTGCTCCAAGCCAAGTACCAGCGCTACGACTACAACAACCCCGAGCACCCCAACAACGACCACCTGATCTTCTCCAAGGGCCACGCCTGCCCGGTGCTCTACGCCATGTACCGCGCTGCCGAGGCGATCACCGATGAGGACCTGCTCTCCCTGCGCAAGTTTGGCTCGATCTACGAAGGCCACCCGACCCCGATCATTCCCCATATCGACGCCGCCACCGGCTCGCTGGGGCAGGGGCTGGCGATCGCGGTGGGGGTTGCCATTGCCGGCAAGCACATCGAGAAGCTCCCCTACAAGGTCTGGTGTCTGCTGGGCGACTCCGAGATGGCCGAGGGCTCCAACTACGAGGCGCTCATGGTCGCCAGCGAGCAGGGGCTCGACAACCTGATCGCCATTGTCGATGTCAACAAGCTCGGCCAGCGCGGGGAGACCGCTCTGGGGCATGACATGGCAACCTACGCCGCGCGCGTCTCCGCGTTTGGCTGGAAGGTGCTGATTGTCGATGGCCACAATGTCGCTGAGATCGACGAAGCGTATGCCGAGGCAGTGAAGCACACCGGCTCGCCCGTCTGTATCCTGGCCAAGACCGAGAAGGGCGGCGGCGTCAGCTGGCTAGCGGGTGCGCCCGGCTGGCACGGCAAGGCGCTCAAGCCTGACGAGGCCGAGAAGGCGCTTGCGGAGCTGGCACAGGCTGGTCCCATCGCGGGCTACACCGTCAAGCCGCAGCTCCCTGAGGACCTGACGCCCGCCCCGTTCACCGGCGATGCGCCTCTTGTGCTCCCGAGCTATGAAGTGGGCACGAAAGTGGCCGTCCGCAAGGCCTATGGCGACACGCTGGCCGCGCTGGGCAAGTCCCGTGGCAATCTGTTCGCGGTCGATGCCGAGGTCGGCAACTCCACCTACACCGAGAGCCTGGGGAAGGTCGCCCCGGAGCGCCTGTTCCAGGTCTATATCGCCGAGCAGGTGATGGTCGGGGTGGCGCAGGGGCTCGATGTCCAGAACAAGAACACCTTCGCCGCGACCTTTGCCGCGTTCTTCTGCCGCGCCTACGACCAGATCCGCATGGGCGCGATCTCGGGTGCCAAGCTCCGCCTGGTCGGAACCCACGCCGGTGTCTCGATTGGCGAGGACGGCGCGAGCCAGATGGCGCTGGAGGACCTGGCGATGATGCGCTCGATCCACGGCTCGACCGTGCTCTATCCGTCGGATGCGGTCAGCTGCGCCCACCTGATGAGCCTCATGGCCGACTACGATGGGATCGCCTATCTCCGCGCCACCCGCGAGGCCACCGCCGTGATCTACCCCGCCACCGAGACCTTCGAGATCGGCGGGAGCAAGACCCTGCGCGAGGGCACCACGGCTACCGTGATCGCTGCGGGAATCACCCTGATCGAAGCGCTCCAGGCCGCCGACACGCTCGCCTCAGAGGGGATCAACATCCGTGTGATCGACCTCTACTCGATCAAGCCCGTGGATGAGGCCGCGATCCTCAAGGCCGCCACCGAGACCGAGCACCTGATCGTGGTCGAGGACCACTGGCCGGAGGGCGGCTTGGGCGATGTGGTTGCCGCAACCCTCACCAAGAACTGTGTGGCGCCTAAGAAGTTCTCGCACCTGGCGATCCCGCAGATGCCGCGCTCCGGAAAGCCCGACGAGCTCTTGGCCGCCTACGGAATCGACTCCCACGCGATCATCAAGGTCGTCAAGGGCTAGTCCTAGGCGCTCCACTCTACGCCGTCCGTTGCCGCAAGGCAGCGGGCGGCTTTGTTTTTTTAGGTAGAATCCCTACCATGACACCCAAACAAGCCGCCCTCGCGCAGGCAAGGACGCGTCCCATCACGCCCCGAAAAACGCCGCCATCGTGGCTCGACTTCGAGCAGCTCCAGCGGGCCGGTGACTTTCAGAAGCGGCACAGTGCCTTTATCCAGCAAGTGCTCGGGACCTCGTCGCTGGCTGCCACCTTTGCCGCGCGGGATATCGCCCCGATCTTGATGCAGACCGAGCGCCTTCCCAAGGACTTCACCGCGCGGATGCAAGAGACCGTGGCGCTGATGAACCGTGTCATGGCCCGCTTCACCAGCCGCGACGAGTTTCTGAAGAACAACTACCGTGAGGCGGTTTCTTTAGGCGAGCTTCATCGGCAAGTTGGAGAGTCTGTACGCGGGGCGGTGCGGTGGGACCCGCGCGAGCGCCTGCCGATGAACCAGCAAGCCTTTGCCTTTGTCCTCTACACCTTTGCGTGGTGGCCGGTTGAGGCACTGATCACCCGGAAACTCGTCGATCCCGCCAAAGACGAAAAAGACCTAGATGCCTGGCTCCACTACTGGTCGGTGCTGGGCTATGGCATGGGGCTGGACCGGGAGCTGTTGCCCCTCTCGTATGCTGTCGCGCGGGAGCAGGTTGTCGCGCTCCGGCAGGCCCAGTACCTGCCGTCTAGCACGCCGCGCCCGGAGGGGATTCCCACGCTCCTCGGTGGGCACGTCCGCTTCCTCGCCACGATGCTCGCGACAAAGCCGGGCGGCCCCGTCCCGGAAAAAGCAACAGTCGATAAGCTGATTCCCTTTGCCGCGCAGGCACTTCTGGGGATGATCGCGCTCTCGCCGGGCCTCAGCGAAGCACTCGGGCTAGAAAAAGACGCTCTCGCGCAGCTTATCCGCTTTGCCCAGCGTGAGGTTGCGAGGTTGCCTGAATCTTTTTTAGCAGGTTGCAGACCCGTCCGACCGCTTCTTCCATGGTCGTTAGCTTACGCTGGTCTACATAGAACGGGAGCATTCCATCGGCGGTTTCCAGCTGGACATCCTTCTGTCGGGTGATCCCGGGCAAGCGAAACCACCAGATCCCATCGTCATCGGCGGGCCAGACATACTGATACTGGGTGACCTGGAGCCCGGCAAAACGCTTCCAGACCTGGGCGATCAGTGTGTCGATATCGGTGCGATGGGCACGCTGGTAGGGGGAGACGTTGCCGAGGGGCGATTCGATATAGAACTTGACCTGGCGCTGCTTGGGCCAGCCGCGCCAGAGCGTGCCGCAGCCGGGGCAGACGAGCTCGCCGCGGGAGTTGGAGGGGGAGTGGTAGACATTCTCCAGCGCGGCGATGTTGAGCACCGATGCGGGGGCGGGGTTGCCCTGCGAGTCGATGTGCTCACAGAGCCAGGTGCCGTCGGCTGCGATAGTACGGGTCCACTCCAAGTTTCTCTTCCTCCACGCAGGAGTTTACCCGGCTGAAAGCGAAGGAGAGGGCATGGTAACTTCTCTGCTCTCTCTGGCGCTCCTGATCGGACAAGCGCCTCCTGCGGCGCCCGCGTTCTGGGTGCGCCCCGGCTATCAGGTCACGGTTGCGGCGGTGCTGCCGTCGGCGCGCTTTATGGAGTTCGGCGACGATGGCACGCTCTATATCTCCGAGCCCCGTGCGGGCGAGGTCTATGCCTTCAAGGACAAGAACAAGGACGGCTTCTACGAGACCAAGACGACGTTTCTGACCGATAAGCCCACGGTGCACGGGCTCTGCTTTGAGGGCGGCTGGCTCTGGTATTCCGAGTCCGGGGCGATCTCCAAGGCCCGCGACAAAGACGGTGATGGCAAGGCCGACGAAGATATCACCGTGATCGAAGAGGGAAAGCTACCGCTGGGGGGCGGTCACTGGTGGCGCTCGCTTCTCGTGACTGCGGACGCGATCTTTACGTCGATTGGTGACAAAGAGAACGCATCGGACCTGATGGAGGGCAGCGAGCGCGAGAAGGTCTTCAAGTTCAACAAAGACGGCTCCGGCAAGACCCTCTGGAGCGGGGGAATTCGCAACACCGAGAAGCTGCGCCTGCGGCCCGGCACCCAGGAGGTCTGGGGCGTGGACCATGGCTCGGACAACATGGGGGCACCGTTTGGGGAGAGCAAGGGAAACCTGCCCATCACCAACCTCAACCCGCCCGATGAGCTCAACCGCTACGACCAGGGCAAGTTCTACGGCCACCCGTTTATCCCCGGCTACGGCTTTCCCCGCCTGGAGTTCAAGGACCGCCCCGATATTCTGGCTCTCGCCGCCAAGACCACACCGCCGGCCTGGAACTTCCCCGCCCACGCCGCGAGCAACTCGTTTTGCTTCGTGACCAACACGAAAAAGCAGTTCCCCGTGGACCACACCGGCGATCTCTTTGTGGCGCACCATGGCTCGTCGAACGCAACCCTGAAGGTGGGCTACTCCGTGGACCGTGTCTGCTTCGACAAAGAGACAGGCCTACCCTACGGCATCCTGCCCATTGTCAAGACCATGGGAGCCGATGGCAAGGCACTGGCGCGCCCGGTGGACTGTGTCGAGGCACCCGATGGCTCGATCCTCTTCTCCGACGATGCGGGTGGCAAGGTCTACCGGATTCGCTATGTGGGCAAGAAGTAGCGCCTGGCTTGCTCTGGCGCTGGTGGCACTTCCCCCTTCGCTTGCCGGAGGGGGGCAGGGGGGAGGTGTAAAGCCCCTGGCGCGTGGCCCGATCACGGTCTACGAGCAGGCGTGTGCACGCTGCCACGGCCCTAACGGGAGCTTCTACGGCCCGGACCTGGGCAAGGGCAAGACCGATGCCCAGCTCTATAAAGCCGTCCAGGACATGGCCGATAACCAGGGACAGGTCGAGCTGACCACGGTAGAGCTTGAGGCCCAGACCGCCTACCACCGGGCCATTATCAAGCACGAGCCCTTTGTTGCGGTGACGGCCCGAACCAAGACCGAGCTGCGGGGCGAGGCGACCAAAGGGGCGACAGTCAGCGTGACAGTTGCCGGGAAACCACAGCTCGTCAAGCGCACGGGTTTTACCTGGAGTTCCACGCTGGAGGGCGCGGGTACGGTGCTGATTCTGGCGCGACTCAAAGGTGCCGAGACCCGGCTCGACCCGCAAAAAGCGGCACACTCGCATTCTTGCAACCAATAGTGAATTTTCTCTGTCTTGAGTTCTTAGGAGGAATCTTTCCATGAATAAGCGTGTTGTTTCTGAGCTCGCGCGAACCGGGCTCATGACTGCGGCGGTGACCGCGGCCCTACTCTTGCCGGCGCAGCTCGTGAGCCGCTCCCAGCGCACCCTTCCGCCCCCCGGTGACGAGAAGCTAGAGGTGCAGCAAGTCGGTCCCCTAGAGCTGACCGGAAGCATGGGTATCGCCATCAACGATAAGAACGAGGTGGTGGGTACGGCGTTTGGTGACAATGAAGTGCGGGCATTTATTGTCCGTGGCCGTCGTGGGGAGCTCTTGCCCCTGCCCAAGGGAGTTCCCTTCAGCGCCGCCGCGGGGATCAATGCCAAGGGCGAGGCCGTGGGCATTATCGGCAACGAGGAGCATATTCGGGGGACGGTCTGGTCGGGCAATAAGCCGGGCGTCCTGACCAGTGGTAAGCGGGAGACCATGGCGACCACGATCAGTGGCAGTAGTGTCGCCGCAGGGCTTGCCTTTGACAACCAGCAGAGCGCGTTTCTCCTCCAGCGCCAGCGCCGCGCCAATGCCACGGTAAGCGCGATGCGCGGTGGCTTCACAGCCGGTGCCCAGTCTGCCCTTGCCGAGACCGGTCTCTTTGGCCCCCTCGACAATGGCTTCTCAGGGATGCAGTGGGCCAAGCCAGGGGATGGCAAGTCGATCGGGGAGTTTGTTCCCCAGTCCGGCAATGCCGCAGGAACCCTGGTTGGGCTGACGGTCGGCAAGAATGGGCCGGTTCCCGCTGCGTTTAAGAACGGACGAATCGGGGCGCTACCGTCACCGGAGGGCCTCCAGATGGCGATTCCGATGTCGGCCAATGCCAAGGATGTCTTTGTCGGGGCGGGCGTGACTGAGGACAAGCTGGTCAAGCCCGTGGGCTGGATCAGTGGCAAGACGGGCTTCCTCGCCGTTCCCGGTGACCGCCAGGGTCTTGCGCTGGGAATCAACGACAGCAACCAGGTCGCTGGGATCATCGAGACGGCCGACGGTCAGGCGCACGCGGCGGTCTGGAGCGGCGGTAAGGTGATCGACCTCAACGACGTGATCGACGGCGGTGAGGGCTGGACCCTGGTGCAGGCCCGTGGAATCAACAACAAGGGCTATGTCGTGGGCACCGGGATCAAGGGCGGCCATGTGGGGGCTTTTGTGGTTGGCCCCATCAAATAGCGCCAAGATCAGGTAGAATACCGGGCAGAAATGCCGGGGCTGGCGGAGACACCGCCAGCCCCTTTTTTATTTGGGAAGCCCTCTCATGCGAAAATCCACTGCACTTATCCTGACTGTCAGCCTTGCCGCCGCCGCCCACGCCCAGGGCAACGACCCCGGAGCGCCCAGTGTCTACGCGATCACCGATGCCAAGATTGTCACCGCTCCCGGGAAGGTGATCGCCTCCGGCACTCTCGTGCTGCGCGATGGGCGGATCGAGTCGGTGGGGGAGAGGGTCAAGGTTCCCAGCGATGCCAAGGTGATCTCGGGGAAGGGGCTAACTCTCTATCCGGGGCTGATCAATGCCTCGACCCGCCTGGGAATGCCCACGGAGGCGGTAAAGTCCGACCGGGGCGACCGCTATCCTATCGCCGCGATCCAGGCGGAGAACACCGCCGCCCTGCTCTTCAAGCCCGATCTGGAGGCGATCAAACCGTACCGCCAAGCCGGGTTTGGAATCGCCCTGACGGCTCCGATGACGGGGCTGATCCAGGGAACCAGTGCGGCGATTAGCCTCAGCGAGTCCGACAAGGTCAATGAGCTGATCCTAAAATCGGCGACCGGGATGCACCTCTCCTTTGAGCGCGGGAGCTTTGGGGAGTACCCCGGCTCGCTCATGGGCCAGCTCGCCGCGACCCGCCAGGCGCTCTACGATGCCCAGTTCAAGGGCGGCAAGGGAACCCCGACCCGCACGATGCAGGCGCTCCAGCCCGTGGTGGAGAAGAAGCTCCCACTGATCATCAAGGCCACCGGTGCCCGAGAGATCGAGCGCGCCCTGAAGCTCTGCAAGGAGTTTGGACTGACACCTATCATCGATGGTGGCACGGAGGCCTATGCGGTGGCGCAGAAGCTCAAGGATGCCCACGCGAGTGTCTTTCTCTCTGCCGACCTGCCCGCCGCGCCGACAACCACTCCCGGAGAGCCGTCGACCGAGACCCTCCAGAGCCTGCGTGCCCGTGCCCTCGCCCCGACCGCCGCCACCGCGCTGGCGAGGCTCGGGGTGCCCTTTGCGCTGACCACCAATACTCCCGCCGACCTGCTCAAGAACACCCGCAAGCTAATCGCCGCCGGGCTCACCGAGGAGCAGGCACTCACCGCGCTCACGCTCTCGCCCGCCAAGCTGCTTGGAATCGAGAAGCAGACCGGAACCCTGGAGCCGGGCAAGCTGGCGAATGTGGTCGTGGTGGAGGGGGACTCGCTCTTTGCCCCCAAGGCCAAGCTGGCGCATGTCTTTATCGACGGCAAGCCGGTCGTGCTCTCTGCTCCCGGTGCCGCGACGGCGGGGGGAGCGCGCGTTGCGGCGGCTGCAGCGCCTGCTGTGGATATCAAGAAGAGCCTGCCGCCTGGGGTGACACCCGAGATGGCACTCCAGTTTCTCAAAGCCGACCCGGAGGCTGCCAAGCCGTTCCTGCCCGCCGGCGTGACGGTTGAGCAGGCAATCGCGGCCCTGGAAGGCAAGCCCGCCCAAGCGCCTGCGGCCCCGACCGGTGCGGGAGCCGCGCAGGAAGAGAAGCCGTTTGTGCTCTCCAAAGTGGGGGCGGGGCAGGTTCCTCCCACGCCTCCCGCTCTGGCATCGAAGAGCTTCGTGCTCCGCAACGCGACTGTCTGGACCAGCGCCGCCGCCGGGATTCTCAAGGAGACCGATGTGCTGGTGCGCGACGGCAAGCTCGCAGCGATTGGCAAGGACCTGAAGGTTCCCAGTGGGACGGTTGAGGTCGAGGGGCGTGGTAAACATGTCACGCCCGGCATGATCGATGCCCACTCGCACACGGCTGTTGCGGGAAGTGTCAATGAGGGCAGCAACATTGTCACGGCGGAGGTGCGGATCGCCGATGTGCTCAACCCCGACGATGTCAATATCTACCGGCAGCTCGCGGGGGGGACCACAGCGGCCAATATTCTGCACGGCTCGGCCAATGCGATTGGGGGGCAGAACGCGGTCGTGAAGTGGCGCTGGGGCGTGGACAGCGCCGACGATCTGCTGATCGACAGCGCGCCGCAGGGAATCAAGTTCGCGCTCGGGGAGAACCCGACTCGCTCCAACGGCGGCTTCCCCCGCGATGGCAGCCCGCGCTACCCAAGCAGCCGCATGGGGGTCGAGCGGGTGATTCGTGCCAAGTTTATCGAGGCGCGCGACTACGCCGCCAAGCGCAAGGCCGACCCCGAGCACACCCGCCGCGACCTCCAGCTCGATGCGATTGTGGAGATCCTAGAGGGCAAGCGCCTGGTCCACTGCCATAGCTATGTCGCCAGCGAGATCCTGATGCTGATCCGTCTCGCGGATGAGTTTGGCATTAAGATCGCCACCTTCCAGCATGTCCTGGAGGGCTACAAGGTCGCCGATGAGATCGCCAAGCACGGCGCGGGCGGCTCGACCTTCACCGACTGGTGGGGCTACAAGCTCGAGGCCTACGATGCCATCCCCTGGAACGCTGCCCTCATGACCGAGCGCGGCGTGAATGTCTCCTTGAACTCCGACTCCAACGAGCTGGCTCGTCGCCTCAACACCGAGGCTGCCAAGGCCGTCCGTTGGGGGAGCCTGTCACCCGCGGAGGCGCTCAAGCTGGTGACCATCAACCCCGCCAAGCAGCTCCATATCGACAAGCTAACCGGCTCCCTAGAGATCGGAAAAGACGCCGACCTTGTGCTATGGTCCGGCGACCCGCTCTCCCCGCTCTCGATGCCCGAGAAGACCTTCGTGGATGGCAAGCTCCTCTTCGACCGCCAGGCCGACCTCGCCGCCCGCAAGGAGCTGGAAGAAGAGAAAGCGCGGCTCACCAAGGAGCTGGCTGGCACCACAACGCCGCCCGCAAGCCCCCGCCCCACGAGCGAGCCGGAGAAGGCCACGCCGGCGAGACCCAACGCACTCCCACAGCTTCCTGCCCGAGCGCGGGTGCAGGGGACGCCGGTTGCGCAGCTTTCGGCAGAGACGGATAAGCCAATCGCACTGCTGGGAGGGACGATCCATACGGTAAGTGGTGCAGATATTGAGGATGGCTTTATCTTGATAGACAAGGGCCAGATTGTCCAAGTGGGGCCGCGGAAGGGGGTCAGCGTCCCCGGTGGTCTCTGGAACGTGATCAATGTAACGGGGATGCATATCTACCCCGGTCTGATCGATGCGAATACCAGCCTGGGAACCTACGAGATCGACTCGCGGCGAGAGACCCAGGACAACCAGGAGCAGGGCACCTACCAGCCCGAGCTCTTTATCGCCCACGTCATCAACCCGGACTCTGAGGCGATCAAGGTGGCCCGTGCCGAGGGGATTCTGAGCGCCTTGGTCGCGCCGCAGGGGGGGACACTCTCCGGGATGGGGGCGCTCATCAACCTCGATGGCTGGACCTGGGAGGAGCTGACCCTCAATCCTCTGGCGGGCTTGCTCGCGACACTGCCCGGTGGCGGCGGCGGTGGGCGGCGCTTTGGCGAGGAGGAGCACCTCGACGATGCCGACCGTGCGGGCTCAGCCCAGCCGCCTGCTGTCCCCGGCCCGGGGCGGCGTGGTCCGGGTGGCCCCCTGACCCCCGCGAGCGGAGGAGCGGGGACGGCCGACCCCCTACAGCCGGTCACCGATTTTCTGGAGCAGGCACGGCGCTACAAGGTGGCCCGCGATGCTGAGAAGACCGGCGCACCCCGCCACGACCGCGACCCGAAGTTCGAGGCGATGCTCCCCGTCCTGGAAGGGGCCGTGCCGGCCTATATCCGCGCCGACCGCAAGAAGGAGATCGAGACCGCGGTTCGCTGGGCAAAGAAAGAGGGCTTTAAGCTCGTGATTGTGGGCGCGGGCGAGGCCGATGAGTGCGCCGAACTACTCGTCAAAGAGAATGTCCCCGTGATCCTCGGACCCACGCTCTCCCTGCCGCGCCGCTTAGATGCGCCCTACGACGATGCCTTCACCCTGCCGGCGCGCCTTGCCAAGGCCGGGGTGCGCTTTGCCATCACAACACCGCCGGCCAGTGAGGGCGACAAGAGCCGCAACCTCGCCCAGCACGCCGCGATGGCGGCCGCCTTTGGCCTCACCCGCGACGAGGCGCTCAAGTCCATCACCCTGGGCGCGGCGCAGATTCTCGGGGCGGGAGACCGCTTGGGGAGTATCGAGCCTGGGAAAGATGCCAACTTGGTGGTGACCAATGGTGATATCCTGGAGGTCATGACCCAGGTGCGCCAGGCCTTTGTGGCAGGAAAGCCCGTGAGTCTCTCCAGCAAGCAGTCCGGCCTCTACGAGCGCTGGCGGGCACGACCGAAAACCAAATGACGATAGCCGTACACGATGATGCCCTTGGGGCGTGGCGCGGGGCCTGGATCGGGGAGCTCTTGGGAGGAGCACGCGTGCTCGCCTGCCCCGATCCTGCCGCCGCCGTCCGGGCCGGCGAGGCCGAGGCCGCCGCACTCTCAGCGGAGCACCTCCCCGACGATCTAGAGCCCGCCGCATTCTGTGAGCGCGGCGATATCCGTGAGGCACTGGTTGCACCCGGAATCGGGGGAATCGAGCACCTGCCAGAGGGGGCGCGTGTGGGATTGAGCACGCTTCTCCAGCTGACACAGCTCACGCTACTGCGCCCCGATTTACAGTGTGTCGTTCTGGATGGCCCGCTGGAGGCTCAGCTCACCGCGCTAGATCAAGGCGATGTGGTTGCGCTGGTCACAGGCTACGCCGATCTCTCGCGTCTCGGGCTGGCAGAAGCGGCGACGGAGATCTTTGCGCCGGAGCTGTTTATGCCAGCGATTGGCCAGGGGGGAACCGTGGTGCTCTGCCGCAAGGACGATCTGGAGAGCTGTGCACGTGTGAATGAAGCCTGCGACCACTTCCCCGCCCGTCGTGAGCTGGTCTGTGAGTGGCAGTTCCGCCGCCTCAACCCCAGCCCCTTGACCACGGCTATCGCTCTTGCCAGCGACCGGTTCCTCTACCTCTTCACGCTCCACCTGACGCTAACCGGAGTCGCAACGCGCCTGCGCACCAGTGTGCCCGTCGGTGAGGCGCTCACCCTCGCGGAGCGTGCCACCAAGGACCTCTTGCAAAAATCGTCGCCGCTGTAGTACAGTACCTCTTGTAGGAGGTAGCAGAATGTTGCGACGAGCTCTTGGTATCGTCCTTTGTCTCTGGTGGGTTGCCTCGGTAGTGCATGCACAGACCCATGCTGTGGTGGAGTCTCAGCAGACAATTGCAGATCGAAAGACGCGGGGTGCTTTTGAGCGGCTGGGAGAGCGTGGCCTTCGCCTCCCGGACACGCTAGCAACCGATCAGGATGTCTATGTGTTGGTGCGCCAGGGAGGTGCCTACACCGATGTACGCGTGCTGGGAAGAACCAGTGTCCCTGCAAAGAAGCTCGCCGAGGCCCTCAGCCAGGTTGCCCACACGACCAAAAACGAGGGGCTTGACCAGGGGCAGGTAACCTATGCCGATGACGACGAGTTCCATGCGGCACAGCTCCATAGCACCCAAGGAAAGCTGGGAGCAACAACAGCGGAGAGCACCGTTTCGGTAGGAGTGCTGGTTCGAGGGCTGGAGCAGGCGGGCTATAAGCCACACGCCCTGCTCGCCGTGCCCCGCTACGCTCAGCTACGCCTCGGGGGCACGGAGCGCAAGCCAGATATTACGGGGGAGAAGTTCCTTTGGTGGGATATCTCGCAGGAGCCTCTGGAGCGTGAGGCGCGTGTCACAGTGGCGCTCGATCCCTTGGCACCCGCGCTCGTGGCAGGGTTTCTCTTGTTTGTGCCCGTTATCGGCATCCTGGGACTCCTCTCGGCGCTCTGGGTAGGGCAGGCAAGCCATATCCCTCTAGAGCGCCGCCGCTCGCTCTACATGAAGTTCGCGGTGTACCCGACCGTTGGGGGCATCGCCCTCCATGTTCCCTTTGCCCTCTGGTTCATACGCACAACCCAGATACAGCAGCTCATCGACCTCTGGTTTGGTACGAATAGCCTCTCGGGAACACTGGGACCGCTTCTCATGATCGGACCGCTGAGCATGATGTTTATCCTGCCCTTCGCCAACAAGCGGGAGAAGCAGCTCTTTGGCAACGACGACATCAAGGCAGAGCTCCCCCCCGAGGTCGTGGCCGAGGCGGAGCGGGTCAAAGAAGTCCGGATGCGAATCTTTCGGCTCTCGCTGATCCCGATGGTACTGGGGCTCGCGATCATCCTGAGCTCTCAGTTTATCCCCATGCCCCGCTCCGTAGCGCGCTATCTGCCGATGATCGGGCTCGTGATTCTCAAGGGCGGCTCGTTGCTTATCCAGTACCTGCACCGCGATCAGCTCAAGTCGGTGACCACTCCGCCTGTGGAAGACGGCGTCCTGAGTGAGCGCCTCCTGCGGCTCACCTCGGCGGGGGGAGTGCCCGTTCGCGAGGTTCTGGTGGACCAGAGTGCTACCGGCCGTACGACTCCCACCGTCACGCTCCTCTCTGGGAAACTGACGGTCTCACAGCGGCTGCGCGATATCCTCACGGCCGAGCAGCTTGATTTTATTGTCTTGCGCGAGGCGGTCGCCCAAAAGAGCAGTCCTCCCGCCCGGATGCTCTTGCTGGTCCTTCCCATCTCCTTTCTGGTGGTACTGCCCTTCCAGCTCCGCCTATTTGGGCTGGGGAGCACCGTCGAGCCGTGGAGGACGGTAGTCTCTACCGTGCCCTTTCTCGCGCTTGGGGCACTCTTCTTTGTCCTGCCGCAGGTCCAGCGCAAGAAGCTCCTGGAGGCCGATCGGCTCACGCTGGCACAGACCCGGAACCTACGTGCCGCCGAGGGAGCGCTCACCGCGTTGGCCGCTAACTCGCCCATGCCCTATCTGGAGGAGGCCCCGATACCGCTGAGTGGTAAGCCCGCTCTGGAGAAACGGCTCGCCGCCCTGCGCCAAGCAGCCTCCGCACTCGACCTGCGCTAGGGGGGATTTCCCGCCGGGGCAGGAATTTTGGCCTGTCCCGGTGAACCTGCCAGGCATGAACGACAAGGAATTGTTGCGCTCGGTGATGCGCCGGCAGGCAGGGCTGAGCCTGCGTGTGGCTGCGGTGTTTCTGGGGATAATCTTTCTCCTGCCGCTTGTGAACCTCTATGCTCCAGCGCTGGCCGCGACCAATGTGGGTGGGTTCTCTCTGACCTGGCTCATCCTCGGTGTCCTGTTCTACCCAATTACGTGGGGGCTCTCGGCCTATTTTATCCAGCGCTCCAACGCTCTGGAAGAGGCGATTGTGCATGAGAACCTGAAGGAGAACCTCCATTGATTCCTCTGCTTTTTGTCATCCTCGTGACGGTCGCGACCGTCGTCCTGGGCATTGTCGCCACCAAGCGCGCCCAGTCTGCGTCGGACTTTTTCGTCGCCGGGCGCCAGGTCTCCGTGGGGATGAACGCCTCGGCGATCTCCGGGGAGTACCTCTCCGCAGCGAGCTTTATGGGAGTCGCCGGGCTCATCCTCAAGAACGGCTACGATGCCCTCTGGTACCCGGTCGGCTACGCCGCGGGCTACTTGCTCCTGCTACTCTTTATCGCGGGTCCTCTGCGCCGCTTCGGGGCCTACACCATCCCCGACTTCGCTGAGGGACGCTTCGACTCGCCGCTGTTCCGCAAGATCGCGGTGAGCTTCGTGCTCTTTATCGGGTTCTTCTACACCATGCCGCAGATGAAGGGCGCGGGGGTGACCATGGGCACCATCATGAACTGGCCGTACTGGGTCGGGATTGTGGTGGTCGGCTCCGTGATCACGTTCAACGTCGCCCTTGGTGGGATGAAGGGCATTACCTTTGTCCAAGCGTTCCAGTACTGGGTCAAGCTCTTTGCGATCTCCGTCCCGGTGTTCGTGCTCATGGCGGTCTACGGTGGCTACAACGCCAAGCTCTCCGCCTCGACCCTGGAGCCCAAGGGAATCCCCAAGGTCACCAAGGACACGACTCTGAAGTTTGTAGGAAAAGACAAGGCCCCCGCCAACGCCGTGAGCTTCTCCGCCGCGTCCGAGACCACGATCACCTTCACCAAAGAGACCGAGATCGACAAGATCAGCACCGCGCGCAAGCCCGAGGCGGGCGAGGACAAGCTCGATGCGAGCCTCGCCGTTCTTCCCAAGGTCGAGGGCCCCATTCCCGCCGGAACCACAGTGACGATTCTGCCACTGATCGTCACCAAGGGCGGTGTGCCGGTCCTCAAAGACGGCAAGCCGGTCAAGACCGCGCCCAAGCTGGAGTTTGCCAAGCCCACCGAGGCGGTTCTGGCCGCGGGGAGCTTTGTTCCCAATACGCAGAATAACGCCAAGTGGGGCCTGCCTTTTGGCACGCTGACCAGCAAGCACGGCTTTCCGCTGCTCTACACCTACTCGCTGATCATCGCGCTGATCTGTGGGACGGCGGGGCTGCCCCATATCCTGGTGCGCTTCTACACCAACCCCGATGGCCGGAGCGCGAAGGCAACCACGTTCTGGGTGATGGTGCTAATTGGCGCGTTCTACTTCTTCACCCCGATCTGGGGAGCCCTAGGCCGCACGGATCTACCATCGCTCTATGCCAACAATAAGACCGATGCGGTGGTGATCGCGCTCCCCAAGGCAATCGGGGGAGTCTGGGGCGATATTCTCTCCGGGATCACCAGTGCGGGCGCGTTCGCGGCGTTTATGTCCACGTTCTCTGGCCTCCTGGTCTCGATGAGCGGTGCCCTCGCCCACGATATCTACGGCAAGATCCTCAAGCCCAAGGCCACCCCCGACGAGCGCATCAAGATGTTTAAGATCGCCGCGGTGATCTTTGGCGTCATTGCCATGGGGCTAGGGCTGCTGGTGGAGACCTTCGATATCGCGATGCTGGTCGGCTGGGCCTTCGCGATTGCCGCCGCCAGCTACTTCCCGCTTCTTCTGCTGGGGGCGTGGTGGCGCGGTCTGACCATGCCGGGGGCCGCCGCGGGGATGCTCGGTGGAGGACTGTGCTCGCTCTTTGCGATCATCGCCTTCATGCTCTCGGACAAGAAAATCATCACCATCGACGATCCCTTGGTCAAGAGCCTCTGTGAGCAGCCAGCGATCTGGGGCGTCCCGCTCTCGATGCTCCTGATGTTCTTTGTCTCAAAGGCGACCGCAAGTCAAATCCCGGCCGATGCCGATGTGAAGATGCTCCGCCTGCACGCACCCGAGGAGCTAGGCCATAGCCGCGACTATATCGAGGACTCCGCTGGGGCGCACTAGCGCAGATGGAAACGGTCGAGGCGCTCCTCCGGCAGCAAGAGGTCCTGCGCGCGGTGATCGAGTCGATCAGCAGCGAGCTGAACCTCCGCCCGCTGCTGACCCGGATCGTCCGCCACGCCTGCGAGCTGATCGGGGCGGATAACGGGACGATCGGCCTGGTGGACGAGCGCCGGGAGCTGGTGCGCACCGAGGCGATCTGGCAGATGCCGGAGAGCGAGCTGGGCGCGGAGATGCCACGCGGTGTGGGGCTTGCCGGTAAGGTCTTTGCCACCGGCGAGCCGCTGGTCCTAGGGCGCTACGGTGAGCTGGAGAGCACGACCCAGCCGAGTCTGAGTGCCAATGCGGTGATCGGCATTCCGATCTGGTGGCGCGAGAAGATGATTGGCTTCTTTGGGATCGGCACCGATGCCACGCGCCAGAGTCGCCAGTTCGACCAGCGCGATGTCGAGACCCTGACCCTCTTTGCACGACACGCCGCGATCGCGATCGAGAACGCACGCCTCTACGCCGCCTCGGAGCATGCCCTTGAGGAGATGGAGCTGCTCTATGCCACGAGCACACAGATCGGCACCGCCCACACGACCCGTGAGCTGGTGGCCGCCTACCTCAACCTGGTGACCCGTGGAGGACGCTTTGCCTGCACGGTGACACGCTATCTGCGGGAGAGCACAGAGGTGGGGACGGTCGAGGTATTGGGGCGCTGGACCCCTCAAGACGGTCTGGACCTGACTCCTCACCACTATCCCTACCACCGCGATGCCCTCGACGAAGCACTGGACCGGGGGGAGACGCTTGCGATTCCCGATGTCCACACGGACCAACGGGTCCCCGAGACGCTACGGCGCATCCAAGCCGAGTCGGGGCGGCCTGCCCTCGCCCTGATCCCGCTCCGAGTGGCTGGGGCGGAGCGCCTTGGGCACGTGATCCTGAGCCACTCTCAAATCCACGACTGGACACCGGTCGAGCTCCACCCCTTCGAGATCACGGCCCAGCAGCTCGCCAGCGCCTTGGACAGCCGCCTGCAACAAGAGCGGGTCGCGACCCAAGGACAGCAGATGGCGATCTTCGAGGAGCGCCAGCGGATCGCACGCGACCTGCACGACTCCGTGACCCAGCTCCTCTTCACGATGACCCTGATCGCCCAGACGACGGCCGCTGCCTGGAAGCGCAACCCCGACGAGGGCGAGCGGCGGGTGGGACGCCTGGTGGAGCTCAGCCAGACCGCCCTCTCAGAGATGCGCGCACTGCTGGCCGAGCTGCGTCCCCCGGTGCCCCAGCCGACCGGTCGGGAGCTCTTGGAGACCAAGGGACTCGTTGCTGCACTGGAGGCGCACCTTGCGGCAACGAGCGATGAGAGCACGCCGGTCGTGCTCAAGGTTCAGCGCTACCGGCCCGCCACTTTTGTGGTAGAGCACGCTCTCTACCGAATTATTCAGGAAGCGGTTGCCAATGCACGCAAGCACGCGCAGGCGCGGCAGGTGAGTGTCACTCTCTCAACACTGAGCCGTGGCACGACTCGGCTGGTCATCCAGGACGATGGCTGCGGCTTCGACACGCGCACCCCGACAGCACCGCGCGCCGATGGCAGTGGGATGGGGCTCTCGACGATGCAAGAGCGCGTGGTGAAGCTGGGGGGGACACTGACAATTGACTCTCGCTTAGGGGCAGGGACTCGGATAACGGTAAGGGTTGCGTGAGATGGACGAGATTCGTTTACTGATTGTAGATGACCACGAGCTGGTGCGCGAGGGGCTGACCCTCCTGCTGGAAGAGGCCGAGGAGATCGTGATCGCGGGGCAGGCGGGCTCGGTCGCGCAGGCGGTTGCGCAGGCAAACGCGCTCCAGCCAGATGTGATCCTGCTGGACATGATGCTCCCCGATGGCGATGGGGTCGCGGTGATCCAGCAGCTCAAGGCGGTGGGCCACCCCGCACGGATTGTCGTGCTGACGAGCTTTGCCGAGGATGAGAAGATTCGAGGAGCCCTCCAAGCCGGAGCGACCGGCTATCTCCTCAAGGATGTGCTTCGCCACGAGCTGCTCGCCGCCATCCGCGCCGCCGCCGAGGGCCGCCCAACCCTGCACCCGGTCGTACAGTCTCACTTGATGCAGCAGCTCAACCCGCGCAAGCAAGCCACGCCGCTCGATTCCCTCACGGAGCGCGAGCGCGATGTGCTCAAGGCGCTCGCGGAAGGGCGGAGCAATAAAGAGATCGCCGCGACCCTCGGCCTCACTCTGGGGACGGTGAAGGGCTATGTCAGCACGATCTTTAGCAAGCTTGATGTGGCCAGCCGCACCGAGGCGACCCTGCTGGCGATCCGAAACGGGCTGGTCAACCCTAACCAAAGTTAGGAGGGAGGCACTGACTTTTAGCCGGGGTTAGCCTCCAAGAAAGGCGCTATTCTCTTTACAGTTACTTCGAAAGGGAAAACTAATGCGTCTCTCAACCACCACACTCGTTGCTACTCTTGTCGCCCTGCCTACCCTCGCACAGGCACAGACCGTCCGCTCCGCCAGCGGAGCCAATGCGGCCGCGATCCTCTCCACAGTCAACGACTTCCGCGCCGACCTCGGGGGAGCCAATAATGGGATCAATGCCCACGCCGGCTCCGATGGCCGCCGCGAGATCAACTGGGACGCGGTTCCGATCGGGTTCTCCGCGCCCAACACGCTCAACGCCAACTTCTTCAACCAGAACTCCCAGCGTGGTCTCCAGCTGGTCCCGACCGCCGGCGTGACGGGATTTATGGTAAGCGATGGCGACAGCACCAACCTCGGTGGGACCAACGGTGCAGGGGTGCGCTTCAATAACCTCAACGATACCTACGCTAGTACCTTCACCACCTTTACCCCCCAGAAGCTCTTCACGTCGCTGGGGAGCAATGTCTACGATGTGACCTTCTTTGTTCCGCTGACAGGGCCGGTTCTCCCCGGAAGCACGCCCGCGCTCGTGAGCGGCTTTGGCTCAGTCTTCACCGATGTGGACACGGTGGGGGCGACCACGATCCAGTACTTCGATAAGAACAACGTCTCCCTAGGCACCTTTAGCGCTCCCGTCCAGAACCTTGGCCTCTCGTTTATCGGGGTCTCTTTTGGCTCCGCGACGATCTCCCGAGTCCGCATCACCCAGGGAACGACCGCCCTCGGTCCCGCCGACAACCCCGGTGCCGGCCAGGATGTCGTGGTCGCGGATGACTTTATCTACGGTGAGCCCGTCGCTGCGGCTTCGACCAGCGCACCGGAGCCAGGGACACTCGCCTTCCTCGCGCTGGGAGGGACGCTCACCCTGATTCGTTGCCGTCGCCGCCGATTGAAATAGGCGTCTGCAGTGGCCCTTGGCCGCAAAGCCCGTTCCGGGCTCCCGAGCTATGAAGAAACCGGGGGCTTTGGGGCGGGCTTTTTCTGCTAGAATGTCGCAAGAATGGCGATGACCGAGGCAGACTATCTCGCAAAAGCAAGTGATCCTACGACGAGTGGTGCGGAGCTGGAGGCACTCTGGATTGAGATCGGGAGCTTCACGTTCCCGCTGGGGGGGAGCGCTGCGACCCGCATTCAGCACACGATTGCCAAGAACCCGAACCTCACGCCGCACCTTGCCAAGCAGTGCTTCGGACAGCTCTCAAGCTCACTTGCCGACAACCCTGCACTTTCGCTACTCTTTCTAGAGAACCCGACACTCGCCGAGCAGGCCGCCGAGCTGACCCTGCTGCGCATGACCCGGCGCACCGACTCTCCGGCGACGATTTTAGAGATCCTCACCCGCCATTCGATCCCGCAGGTGCGCGAGGCCGCCCGACTCCATGTCACTCTCTTTGGGGAAGCAACCGAGGAGCAAGTGCGCCAAGAGCTACAAAGCATCCCGGTCGGGGGAAAAGCCAACCTCACCGAGCTACATTCCTGGGGGCTGGTTCCGGGCTGGCTTGCGACCCATCACAAGATCAAAACTATGCCTCCCCAGCTTCCGAAAAACAACCTGGTCCTCGATCCCAATCCGCTGACCGCTTCCGAGAGCAAGTGGATCCAGGAGCTGCTCCAACTCTACATGGCTGAACCGACCAGACCTCCCTTTGGAACTGCAAGAGAATCGGGCCAGGGATGGGCAATGACACTGTGTAAGGTAGCGGTTCCCCTAGACGTGCTGGTACTCACGGGAGACTGGGATATCTTGCTCCTGCGGTCGGACACTCCCGAGAACCTGAAGCCGGGCTTGATTGCGGAGAGCAGCCGGTGGAAAAATGGGCTGGTGGGTACCCTGGCACGTGCGGCCTGTCTCTCGGGCTGGTATCTGCACGAAGAAGCCCTCTCCACCCGCTGGATTCGCCGTCTCGGGGCAGCACTAAACCCTCGCCTCACCGAAAAAGACCAGAAGCGCTTGATGGATGATGCCAATGCAATTGTGCGGGCGGTGGCCCGGGATTCAAAACTACGAGATAGGATAATGGACTATGGATGCGATGGAGCAGTATGAAAAAGACGGTTATGCGATCTTCCGCGATGTGCTCGATGCGGAGCTAATCCGCGAGGCGAGTGCGCATGTGGAGTGGCTACAGAAGAAACACCCCGATATACGGCCCGAGAAGCTGGACTGGTTTCTGGTGCTCAACGACCCGTTCTGGGTGCGTCTGGTGGCGGATGAGCGGCTGCTGGATATCGCGGAGAGGTTTATCGGGCCCAATATCGCGCTCTTTGCCAGCCACTACTTTGCCAAGCCGCCCCACGACGGCCTGCCGGTGCTGTGGCACCAGGATGGCAGCTACTGGCCGCTCGATCCCTGTGAGGTGGTGACTCTCTGGCTGGCGGTGGACGACTCGACACCCGAGAACGGCTGCCTGAGAGTGATCCCAGGGACCCACACGCTGGCATTCCAGGAGCACGTCAAGGACACCAGTGTCGAGAACGTGCTCTCGTCGGGGATTGCGGGGGTGGACGAGCGCTCCACAGTCGATGTGATCCTCAAGGCGGGGGATGTCTCGGTGCACCACCCCAATCTCATCCACGGAAGCGATGCCAACACGTCGGATAAGCGCCGCTGTGGCCTGACCATTCGCTACATCCCGACCAGCACGCGCATCACCAAGCCGATTGGTGCGCCGTTCTTGCTCCGCGGCCAAGCCGTCCCCGGTGTTAATGACTACCGAGAGCGGCCTGTGTACGTGGAAGGGGAGCACTTCCCCTTCCGCCACTGATCGCCGATTGGAAATCGGCGTCTGCAATAGCCTTCGGCCGCAAAGCCCGTGCCGGGCTACCAATGCTGTCCCCAGCCCGGCACGGGCTTTGCGGCGGAGGAACGACGCCATTGCAGACGCCCAATTCGACTGGGCGATTACAGATACGGCGTGAGGTTGGCCTTGGCGCGGATCAGCCCGAGCTTGTCGCCCTCGACACTGCCGTTGTAGCGGAAGTCCTCCAGCTCAATGGCGATGGTATCGTCGAAGCCGTGGCGCTGGAGCTCGCCCAGGACCCAGGCCCAGTTGACCACGCCCTCACCGGGGATGCAGTAGCGCCAGTCGCCGCCGCCGCAGTGGACCGGGCGGTCGAGGCTGGGGCCAAGGTTGCCGTAGAGATAGGCACCGTCGCCGTCGAGCTGCGTGTCCTTGCCGTGGGCATGGATCGCGCGGCCCCCGAACTCCCGCAGGAAGCGCTGGTAGTCCACGCCGATACGCACGAGGTGGCTTGGGTCGTAGTTGATCCCAAACTCGTCGCCGGGGACCACCGCAAACATGGCGCGCAGGGTCTCGGGAGTGACACCTAGCGCGTTGTTGTTGGGCCCCGGCCAGCCCTCCACCGCGATTCGCACGCCAAGCCGCGCGGCCACTTTTGCCACCTCGGGGAAGCTCTTGCTCCAGTTTTCCAGGCTCACCCGGCGGCTCTGGGTGCTATCGGGCGGGTTGAAGGTCGTAAAGGCCTTGGTAAAGCCCTGTGCTGCCATCGCCTCCAGCCCCGCGCTACAGGCCTCGATGCCCTTCTTCTGCACTGCTTCGTCGGTGGAGAGCAGGTCACGCGTGCCGCCGAGATCGCAGGTTCCCAGCCCCAGCCCATTGGCCTTGAGCGCCGCGACATTCTCCGGGCTCGGCGAGCCTAAGTCGATCGAGCCAAAGCCGTTCTCTGCGGCCCAGGCCGCCAGCTCTGCGAAGGGGATGCGCCCTAGCGCCCCCGGAATCCGAAATCCAACCTGAATCATTTACTTCTCCTAGAGATCACTCATAAAGTCAAACACAATATCCGAGCAGCCGGGGAGTCCCTCGTGCCCGAAGTCGGGGTAGATCACGAGGTTTTTCTTGCTGGTGATCTTGTTGTAGGCCGCAAACTGCGTGCTGGGCGGGCAGATCGTGTCCATCAGGCCCACCGGCATGAGCACCTCGGCTTGAATGCGCGGCGCGAGGTGCTGGTTGTCGATGTAGCCCAGGCGCTCCCACCAGAGGTCCTCTTGCTCGTGGCGTGGGTCGAAGTTGCGGAAAAACGTGGCGAGCTCCTCGTAGGCACCCTTGGCGAGGTCCATCTCCCAGACACGCTTGTAGTCGCACAAGAACGGGAAGGTGGGGGCGGCTTTCTTGAGAGTGGGGGTGAGCGACGCACAGGCCAGGGTCAAGCCGCCGCCCTGCGAGCCCCCGAGTGCGCCCACACGGCTCGCATCGACTTCGTCGAAGCCCATCACGATCCGGGCCAGTAGCGCCGTGTCGAGATAGACATTGCGGTAGTAGAGCTTCTCCGGGCTATCGGCGAGGCCGCGGATGATATGCCCCCGCAGCGTGTTGCCCTTCACCCCGCCCACGTCCTCGGATTTCCCACCCTGGCCGCGGCAGTCTAGCGAGGCAATCGAGAATCCCTGCGCCACATAGGGCAGCTTGCCTACCCAGTCGCCCGAGTGGCCGGAGTAGCCATGGAACTCGACAATCGCAGGGTGGGGCGTCGTCGCCTGCTTGGGCCGTAGGTACTTGGCATAGACCCGTGCGCCACCGATCCCTGTGAACCAGAGATGGAAGCACTCGGCGTGGTGTGTCTTGAGCGTGTGGGGGATCAGCTCTACCTGCGGATCGTGGCCGTCCAGCTCCGCGAGCGCCTTGTCCCAGAACGCATCGAAGTCCGCCGGGCGCGGGTTGCGCCCCTCATACGCATAGAGCCGCTCCAGCGGCATGTCTACCTGTGGCATGGTAAAAACTCACTTTTTCTCAGAGATTTGACGGAGCGTCTCGCGGTCGGCGGGGCGCTCACTGGGGTCGATTGCAAAGCGTGCCTCGTCGGCGAGTAGCTCTTGGCGGCGGCGCTCCAGGCGCTCCGCAAGGCCCTTCTGCCGTGAGGCAACATAGATCGCGACTTTGTGCTGGGTGTCGCGGACCTCAATGCCGGTCTTGGTGGCCTTCCAGACAACAGACGTGACACCGTCGGCGTCTACACGGACGACCTCGGCGGGCTTTTGGAGGTAGCCAGGCAAGGGGAAGGCAAAGACCGCGGCGCGGGGCGCCCCAAAGACAAAGACCTTCTTCTCCAGCTCGGGCGTGTAGGCGGTGTCGCAGGCGAAGCAGAGGGCGCCGCGGGACGAGGCGATCACGGAGAGCTCCCACTTGTCCTTGGTGGCGGCAAAGTGAGTCGCGGCCCCCTCCAGATAGAACGGCTCCAGGAGGCGAATCTCGCGGCCGATGCGCTGCATCTCGGGGAACGTGTCCGGAAACTTGACCCACGAAATGGGCTTGAGATTGAACCAGTAGAGGCTCGTGATGCGGCTGGCGAGCGCGTGGTAGGCTTGCAGGCGCAGCTCGTCGGGCGTCGGGGCACCGCGGGGCCGCCAGCCGTTCCAGTCATCGTGGGGGCCTTGCGACCAGTACGCGGTCGGAGCGGGCTTGTAGCACTCCCGCAGGCTTCGGCACAGCTCCCCGATAGTCTCCAGTGGCGCGCCCCACGCGATCTTCACACCGCCCGGCCAGTCGTAGCCGCGCCAGGAGTCCGTGGCGGGGGCACAGACCCGGTAGGCATCGTAGTGGGGAAAGTCTGAGATCCCGGCGTAGCGGCACCAGTAGCGCGGGTCGCTCCAGGTGACTGTCGTGGCGAGGCGGCTCGTCGCAAAGGGCGCGAGCTTACTCCAGACCTCCTGGGGTGCCGTTGGGCCCTTGCGCCCGCCGTACTGCGGCTCACCGAGAAACTCGACCGCGTGCACTTTCGGCAAGACGCGCTCGTTGTCGTAGCTCGCAAGGGGCTGGCAGGCGTGGAAGTGCTTGAGCGGATACTTCTCACTGAGCGCCGTGTCCGAGTAGCCGGGGACAAGCGGGATATGGGCGGCGTTGATATGGACTTTCTTCAGCGCCTGGAGATACGGCTCGTCGGTGAGGTACTTCTCGCCCACCCAGCCGCCCGAGATATCGAACGCCTCACGCTTGATCCGCTGGTGTGCCCAGAGGAAGCCGGTGCTGAGCTTGACCTCGATCAGGCAGTAGGTGAGTGGGAGTTTGCCGGTCTCTAGTGTCAGGGCACAGAAGTCGTGGGCGGGAAGAGTGCGCATGTCGGGGGCGAGCGGCGGTGTTGGAGAGAAGCGGTTGGGGAACTTCGGATCGGCGGGCAGCCAGAGACGCACGGACTCGACACGAACCTGGGCCTTTGCGCGATTTTCCAGATGCAGGATGAGTCTGTCGGGCTGGACTCCCTCCCCGAGAAAGGTCGCCGCGGCAATTGTCTGCTCGCTCGGCTTCAGAGGCACACGCACCCCGGGCTGGTCTTCGTCCCACTGAAGCGTCACCGACTCGGGGAGCGCGGTGAGCTGGTTGAACGTCAGGACCGTGAGCTGGCCGGGAACGACTTGAACCGCGGCATCGGGGGCATCGTGCGGAAAGTCGCACCAGCCCCAGCTCCCACTGGCGAGTCGCTCCGCCGGGTTCTCGCCCTCGATAAGCAAGTCGGGCCGGCGGAAGGGGGAGTCGCCGCGGACAATCAGGCGCACCAGCGCACCTGGTGAGGGAGGGACAGGGCGGAAGAACTTCAGCGTCTGCACCGACACATGGGGCGTCACACTGACCCCAACTACCTCGACAGCCACGGGCTTAAAATCTTTCGAAGCGCTCGACGTCCACTACCCAGGCGATTGCCCCACCTACCTCAACCTCGACGGGGGAGGGGATAAACGTGCCCACCGGCCCGGCATCGGGCGGCAGGACATTGACATACTGCTTACGGCTTTTGCTCGCCTCGTTGATCAGGCCGAGCACTCTTTCCACGTCCTTGTCGTCGGCCCCAATCAGCAACGTTATGTTGCCCTCCCGAAGGAAGCCCCCCGTTGAGCCGATCTTTGTAAACTTGAACCCGTTCCTGAGCAGACTTTCGCTGATCTTTCCCCGGTCCCGGTCGTGGACGACGGCGATTACTAGTTTCACTTTGTGTAGAATCCTCTCCCTTGACTTCGGGGCCATTATACGCCATGATGGCCTCAATTTCCCAGCGCGTGAGCTCTCGCCACTGCCCAGGCTCAAGATTTCCAATCAGCACGGGGCCGACTTGGACCCGCACCAGCCGTACCACGGGATGCCCGACCGTGTCCATCATGCGACGGATCTGGCGGTTGCGGCCCTCGTGGATAATCATCTCCAATCGCGTGTAGCCCTTGCTGGACCGTCCCAGCTTGGTCACCTGCGCCTTGGCGGTCTTGCGTGTCTCGCCCGCCAGCGAGAGCCCCCGCGCCAGCCGACTGAGCGTGTCCGAGTCGGGCGAGCCCTCCACGGTCACGATATAGGTCTTGCCCAGGCTCATGCTGGGGTGCGTGACCTTGTAGATAAAATCGCCATCGTCGGAGAGCAGGATCAGGCCCTCGGAGTCGGCGTCGAGCCGCCCGGCGGGCTTGAGCTTGGCACCGGGAATCTCTACCAGATCGACGACTTTCTTCTGCGCATGCGGATCGCTGACCGTCGAGACATAGCCCTCCGGCTTGTGCAGCGCGACATAGTGCCGCTTGCCGATCTCTTTGAGTGCCTTCCCATCGACCTGGATCTTCTGCTTGGTAGGATCGACCTGGACCCCCATCTCCGTCACCACGATGCCATCTACCTTCACACGCCCGCCCTTGATCAGCTCCTCGGCGCGGCGGCGCGAAGCCGCCCCCGCATCCGCGATGGCTTTCTGAAGACGAACGGTCGTGGGACTCGTTGGTTGCTCACTCATGGCAAGAGCTCGCTAACCGTAAGGGGTGCACTCGGGCGGGAGAGCGGCGCGACCTGCTCGGTCTCGGTGTAGGTGCGAATATCAAGGTAGTCCTCTCCCTGTGGGGTGCGGTGAACCAGCAAGCGCCGGTGTGCGACATCAACGATCCAGTACTCGTCAATATGTGCGAGAGCATAGAGCCGGAGTTTAATATTTTTGTCCCAGCCCAGCGTGGCATCCGAGACTTCGACAACAAGAACGCAATCCGCGGCGGTCGGGGTCTCCGAGAAGCTCTCGGTGGGCTGATTGAGCACAAAGGCATCGGGTTCAGGGTCACTATCTTCACTTACCTGGATCGGTGCCTGTGATCCCACAAACTCCCAGCCAAAGAGCTGCTCCAGCGCCCGCCGAACCCGCTTGGTGGCGTGGACATGGCGTGGGTTTTGCGGCATCTTCTCCAGTAGGTCTCCGTGGATGTACTCCGAGGTCCCGGGAACGACTAAGCCGCCATCGACCAGCAAGCGCACCTGAGCACGTGTCAGGGGCAGGCGGCGTGGGAGGGCTAGCGTTTCCATGCCTCTATCGTATCGCGCTTCGGACGATTTCCACACCCGCGACCATATTGGCGAGCTTGCGCTTTGCCGCCCAGCGCGCGGTCTGTGAGAGGCCACAGTCGGGGGCAAAGGCGAGCTGCTCCGCTGGGGCGTGCTGCAAACAGCGCCGGACACGGCTTGCGACATCGTCGGGCGTCTCGATGTAGTAGCTCTTGACATCGATAATCCCCACCGCCGCGATCTTTCCCGCCTCCGCGATCTGGGTGAGAATCTCCAGCTCCGCAAACTCCCGGCTCGCCATCTCGACATGGATCTCGTCGGCGCTAAACCCTAAAAACGCGGGAAACATCGGGGCGTACTGGCGCGGCCCGACCGCGCGGGCCTTATAGTTGCCAAAGCAGAGATGGGTGGAAAGATGGCACTTGCCCACAATCGGCGCGACCGTGCGGTTGAAGATCTCGACAAAGCGCTCGGGGTCTTCTTTATGGGCGTAGCAGCTCATCGATGGCTCATCCACCGTGATTTCTATACACCCTGCCTCAACAAGTGCGACTAGCTCCGCCTGTACCAAGGGAAGCAGCGCCTCGGTGATCGCCCACCGGTCGGCATAGATCGCGCCGGGCAGTAATCTCCCGGAGAGCGTGTACGGCCCCGGCACCGAGGCTTTTAAGGTCGCGGACCCGCGTGCCAGTTTTTGCAAGCGCTTGAACTCGTCCACCGCCCCCAGCCCCTTGGGTGCGCTGAGCGCTTCGACAATCGGGTGCTTTCCGCGCTGATCGTGGGCGGGTGGACCAAAGCGGCGCGGCGGCGCACTCTCCAGCTCGATTCCCTGGATGTAGCCGTAGAAGCTCAGGTTAAAGTCCAGGCGCGTCTGCTCGCCGTCGGTGATGACATCGAGACCGGCGGACGTTTGATCGTGGAGCGCCGCGATCACCGCATCTTCCTGAAGCTCCGCGAGATCGTCGGGGCCGAACTGATCGAGGTTCGCGGCGGCAAACTCCAGCCAGCCGGGGAAGGGGTAGCTGCCGATGACAGTGGTACGCAGGGGAATAGTTTTCATGATTTTTGATAGACGCGGACGTAGTCGATCTCGTAGCGGGTCGGGAAAGAAGAATGCGCCGGGTCTCCGCCGTTCTGGCCGCCGATGGCAAGATTTAAAAGCAAGTAGTGCGGTTGTTTGAAGGGGCACTTTCCATCGGGGTTGGTTGCTTTTGATAACTCCACACGGTTGAGCGAGCGCCCGTCCACAAAGATCTCCAGGGCGGTTTCATCCCAGTCCAAGCGCCAGACATGGAACTTCTTCGCCCAGTCTTTCCCCAGCGACGGCAGGGGAGTCTTGGTGCTGGCCCACTTGGCATTCCAGCGCTGCTTGGTTCCCCAGGCCACATTGGCAAGGAGCTGGCCGCGGTAGAACTCCATAATGTCCACCTCGCCATTGCTGGGCCACTCGCCGTCGTTGCCGAGGGTCCAGAACGCCGGCCAGAGCCCGAGCTGTGTGTCAATCCGGGCCTTCATCTCGAAGCGCCCGTACTGAAAGCTCTGCAACCCCGACGATGTCAGACTGGCCGCCGTGTACTCCGCAAACTCCCGATTCTCGCGCCAGTTCTTACTGCCAGGCTTAAAGGCGGGGTTCTTGACTTTCTCGCGGCGCCCCTCGATGATCAGGTGGCCGTTCTCGCACCAGGCGTTCTGCTCTTGATAAAACTGGTGCTCCTCGTTGCGGACAAAGCCGTGCTCAAGCTTCCAGTTCTTCGGGTCGGGAGGGCCGGGTTTATCAAACTCATCGGCCCAGACTAGCTTATACATATAGTCCCTTTCCCCCGCCCCCGTCGGGCGGGGGACGGGCACTTAGCGATTGAGCGGTTTGTCTACCTTGGGACGCTGCGGGAGGTTGGCGACATTGACCGCGGTGAGGAAGACGGTACGCGCGATCTTCTCCATCTTCGCGAAGTCGATCTTACTTACTTCGTCCCCGACTTGGTGGTAGTCCTCGTGGACGCCGTCGAACCAGAAGCAGATCGGGATGCCTTTGCGGGCGTAGTTGTAGTGGTCGCTACGGAAGAAGAAGCGGTTCGGGTCGTTGGGGGAGTCGTACTGTGGATCGTAGGTGAGCTTGAGGTACTGAGCGTTGGTGCTGTGAATAATGCTCCCCAGCTCCGTGCTCATCATGGTCGTCCCGATCACGTAGATCGCGTTGGGGCCTGAGAGCGTCTTGTTGGCGGGCTTCGTGTCGCCCTCGGGGCGGCTGCGGCCGATCATGTCGATATTGAGCTGCGCGGTGATCTGGCCAATCGGGACCGTGGGCGTGTCGGTGAAGTACGACGAGCCCCAGAGGCCTTTTTCCTCACCGGCGTGCCAGACAAAGATCAGCGAGCGCTTCGGGCGCGCCTTCGAGGCCGCATCGGCGATAGCCAGGACCGCAGTCGTGCCGGAGCCGTCGTCATCGGCGCCGTTGAAGATCACATCGCCGGGGCCGGTTCCCACGCCCACGTGGTCGTAGTGCGCCCCGATCGCGACATACTCGCTCTTGAGCTTGGGGTCAGCGCCCTCGACAATCCCGACCACATTCTGCGTAAAGATGCGGTCGAGCTTTGCCAGAGCGCTCACCGTGATCTCCTTGCCCACGCCTGCTTGGAGGGCGGCACTGGCATCGGGGCTCACGCTCAGGACGGGGGGCGCGGTGGCGGGATCGGGGGTGGGGGTGCGCTCCATGCGCCAGCCGCCCCCGCCACGTCGGCTCATGAACTGTGCACGCCGGCTCCAGTTCTGGCTGGTGATGGTCTTGAGCACGGCCACGGCACCCGCTTCTAGGGCATCATTGACACTGCTCTCGGCCTCCACGCCCAGCCAGACAACCTTCCCCTTCACATCAGTGGTGCCCAGCTCTTTTTCGACAAAGACCAGCGTGCCGCTTGCACTGCCATTGCCCCGGTCGATGGCGAACGACTCGCCGTAGCGCAGGGTCTTGTCGCCCACGACCACGCTGGACTTGGCCTCGTCGAAGCCGTTCTTGACCATGGGGATTTTTTGGAAGTAGGTCCCGTTGTCCCCGCCGGGCTTGACCCCGAAGCGCTTGAGGTTGAAGGCGAGAAACTGCGCCGCAGCATCCAGGCCCGGCGACGGCGTATCGCGGCCTTGGAGGGCATCGGAGGCGATAAAGGTCAGGTAGTCGCGCAGGAGCTCCTGAGTGATTGCCTTCTCCCCGACCAGCCGTGCGGTGTGGAGGTCTACCGGCTTGGCGGCGGGCTGGACGAGAGCAAGAGCGGGGGCAAGAAGAAAGAGCATATTGATTTCGTGTCCGTAGGTCGTTAGTGACCGTCGTTTGTAAATTCCGATTCGATATCCGATCGGTCCTGAATCTTGTCGATCAGGCCATCACGAATGATCACCGCCCGGTCCGAGACTCGGATCATCTTCGGGTCATGGGTCGCGGTAATGATCGTGACATTGTGCTCCTGGTTCAAGCGGCGGAGGAGCGCGATAATCTCCGTTCCCGTATTCTGGTCCAGGTTTCCCGTAGGCTCGTCGGCGAGGATAATCGAGGGATTGTTGGCAAGGGCGCGGGCAATCGCGACACGCTGCTGCTGGCCACCGGAGAGCTGCCCCGGCTTGTGGTGGTAGCGGTGCCCCAGCCCGACCGTGTCCAGGAGCTCCATCCCGCGCTTGACACCGTCTTCGCTGGGCATTCCCGCAAAGACGGTCGGTAGGGTGACATTCTCCAGCGCGGTCATCACCGGGATCAGGTTAAAGGTCTGGAAGATATACCCAATCGTGTGACAGCGAAGAAACGCCAGCTCGGTCGCATCGAGCTGCGCCATGTCCACATCGTTGATAAAGACCGAGCCGCTGTTGGGCCGGTCCAGGCCGCCGATCATGTTGAAGAAAGTCGACTTGCCCGAGCCCGAGGGGCCGATGATCGAGATGTACTCGCCGCGCTTGATGTCGATGGAGATTCCCTTGAGCGCGCGGGTTACTTCATTGCCCATCACAAACTCTTTGGTCAGGTCCTTGGCACGGACGACATACTCGATCTTGCCGGATTCGTTGGTGGTTTCGTTGCTCATAGTTTTTGTGCTCTAAACATCGCTTCGTAGCGCCGCGGCGGGGGGGATGCGCGAGGCGGTGATCGCCGGGAAAAGAGTGGCTAGCATGGTCAGGACAATCCCAATTCCCACACACAGCACAAGGTTCAGCCCAAAGTCTGCGCCGGTGTAGGCACCGCTCCAGGTCTCGCCGTGGAAGGCGGTCTTAGGGTTGTAGGAGAAGTACTTGGTGACAATCATCAGGAGAGTCCCGATGAGATAGCCCAGCGACGAGGCAATCGCGCCCATGAGCGCGGCCTCGATCAGGAAGATCTTCACCACGAACTGCTCCAGCGCGCCCAGACACTTCATCGTCCCGATCTCACGGAAGCGCTCGGTGACACTCATCAGCATCGCGTTGGTGATTCCCACAGCGCACACCAGGAGCGAGAGCCCCACCAGCCAGTTGCTGCGCGCGGCCTCATCGGCGGCGACATTGGGCCCCGCCACCGCCTTGCCGGTCAGCACCGACGCTAAAAAGGCGATTCCTAAAAAGACGCCCCCGGCGGTGATCATCGAGCGCCAGAAGCGAATCTTGATCGTGTTGAGCGCGAACTCAAAGGCCTTCTTGAAGGGGAGCTGAACCCCCCGCTTGATGCCACTCTTGCTATGGTCTGTGGTGTTGCTCATTTTTTCTTGGTCGTCCCCGTCTGTAGGCCGATCAGCCGCCGATCCGCCAGCATCTTCAAGTACGCAGTCACCGATGCCTCCGCCTGACGCTTATTCAGCTGGTAGCTCTTGCTAATGCGGCTGGCAATACTCTCCACACTATGAGTGCCATCGCACAGCTCCCAGACATCGGAGCCGATCTGGTCCAGCTCGATCTTCTTGTCATCCGGGAGCTTGAACCACTTGGCGATAAAGTTGCCCCAGCGGTCTTGGCGGCGAGGAACCCGCACCAGCACCAGCTCGGGTAGGCCCTCCTGGCGGGTGGGCTCGCGCGACCAGGCGATCAGCGGGTGGCGCACCGGCCGTGCGGTCAGGACCTGCATCCGGCTGGGACGGTTCTTCTTCTGCTCGATGACAGCGCGGAGCTGGCCGATCACGCTCATACGTGGCACCTCATCCGGGCGACAATCTCCTCGACCGGGTCGGTGGCGCGGCGTGGGCGAAGGCTCTGCACGAGGTAGATCTTGTTGGAGGGCTCACAGTGCCACGCCCGCGCCGAGAAGCGTGTCGCAGGAACATGGAGGCTCATCAGATCGCGGAAGGCCTGCACCCAGGGCTGACCGAAGGCAAGTCCGCCGTCCAGGGCGATCGCCTCGTGGCCTTGGACGCTTGCCTCCTCCACTTGGGAGCGGGCTTGGGTCAGGTCGCCCTTGGCGTTGGCCTCCACCCAAGAGTCGAGGTAGGCATCGCGGCGTGCCACATTGGCGACCGCCCACTGCTCGATCCCGATCTTGTCCATCCCATCGGCCAGCGAGAGGCGCAGGTAGACATTCATCAGCTGCTGGCTGGCGAGCTGGTAGCGGCTGGGGAGCTCCAAGGTCAGGTCAAAGAGCGACCAGAGCCGCCAACCAGGCTCGGCATCACGGTTCTCGATAGACGCCAGGATGCTCTCCGCAACCCCCGCGAGCCCCTTGCGCCCGCTCCGGTCCCCAATCACCTGGGCGATCACCACGCGTCGGGTCTCTTTGCAGTGCCAGAGCGCGCCAAAGGCTTTCTTATCCCCAGTCCACTTAAACCCAAAGCCCGTGCGCTCCGTGCGCTGCACGCCACGAGGAAGCGGGGTGAGCTCGCTCTCAAACTCTAGCTTTTTCTTCTTTGCCGCCCGGCTCAGGGAGGCCAGATAGGACTCGGCGCGCACCTCCACATCGAGAGGCTTCTTAGTCTTCTTCGGCTCGGTCGCCCACTTGAGCTCAAGGCCCTGCTCCCGGCCGTCATCGACCCGCAGGTAGCCCTCGTCGAAGCTCCCCGAGAACCCCGAGAGCTCCCAGCCCTCCGGGACAGACAGGGTAAAGCCCTGCCAGCCCAGAAGCCTGGTCTGTCGTCGCGCCTCTCTCGGAGTGTCTTTAACGGGGGCTGCAGTCATGAGCATCTAGAAGGGAAGCGGCTGGACCGCCTTGGCGATCAGCGCGAGCGCAATCGCGGCCATGGAGATCAGGCCCGTGCCACAGGCAAAGCCCGCGAGCAGAACCGGGGCGTAGTTGCGCCACTTCTCGACCCCGTAGCGCTTGGCAAAGTAGTACTTACCCAGACAGGCACCCACAAAGGTCGGGATCGTGTCGGCGGGAAGCGCATTGGCACCCCCGGCCGCGCCGTAGAAGGCCAGCATCGGGAGCTTGGCGACATACATGATCCCGTAGAGGGCCAGGGTCGCCACGCCGCCGCCCACGATGAAGGCCGGCTTGATCGAGTCCAGCACCCAAGCCGCGCCGCCGGACTTATTGATCTGGTTCCAGATCGCCTGCTGCGAGGCGATCAAGGGCCACATGCGCTGGGCGAAGGGATACTGGCTGGACGGAATCTGGCTCGTGCCCCAGATAAACGACCAGTACATAAAGCCCCCGAGCATGATCAGCGGGAACATCAGGGCCTCGGCCTTGAGAATCGACGTGAACTTGGTCTTGGTGAGCTCGACCTCACGGAAGCGCTGGGCCAGAGAGCCGTAGTCGTGGATGGGCAGGGGGGCAAACCAGACATCGATCTTCTTGTACCCCGACTCCATCACGGTCAGCTCTTTAACAAACGGGAACTGGGCGTCTTGGCTGGTAAGCCCAAACATACGGGCCGCTACATAGGAGTTGAGTGGGGTCAGGAGAAGCCCATAGCCCAGTAGGAGCCAGACCGGGAACGCGGGGATCAGGTAGTGGGTGAAGGCGATATAGGCGACAGTCGCCACCAGCCAGATACCCAGCGCAATCTTCCACCAGCCTGCTTTATCGCCGCGGCCTGCCGGGACCTCGTGCCAGGCACCCCGAGTCTCGCGCTTCAGCCCACGCGAGGCCTCGATCGAGCCCTTGACAATGATATAGATCCCGATAAAGGCAATCGCGAGCTGGATGCCCACACCCGCCGAGAGCCAGAAGTCAAAGTGGTTGACGACACGCGTCTCAATGGACTCGGTTCCCGGATGCCACTGCTTGAGAATCCCCTGGTGGTAGAGCACTGGGTTGAGCCCAATCTGGCAGATCACCGACGAGATAAAGCTAGCAAAGACCATCTCAAAGGGCAGGACAAAGCCGGTGAGAATCTTGCCCAGGTCGCCCGAGTAGCCCACGGGCGCAGCGGGAAGAAGGTTCTCCGTGGACGACATGAAGTCAATAAACGGAATCGGGATAAGGGTGACGGCCTTACCAAACGCGGTTCCGGTCAGGATCGGGATGGCGGTGTAGATCGCGCCAAAGATCAGCCCAATCACGGTCCCGGTGGAGAAGATGCGCCAGCGCCAGGAGTCCTCTTTGCTTCCGGCCTCGGCGAGCGCGGTCGCCCCGGAAGCGGCGACGGAGGCCAGGGGGAAGGGGAGGCGCTCGACATCACTGGTGGCACGGAAGAGAATATAGCCTGCCGGAAGCCAAGAGAGGCGCTCCAGGGTCTGGTGCACCATCATGACCCCGATTGGCCCCCACCACGCAGGATGGAAGAAGCTGCGCTGGTCGAGCGCGGCAGAGCCGGGCTGGGGCGTCGAGAACCAGGGAATCTCCTTGGCGATCGAGGCGGCCTGTGGGCTCTGGATGTAGTACTGGTTCCAGATCAGCCAGCCAAACGGCCCTCCTGAGATGCCACGGTCCGCCCCTGCGACGGCCGCAAGGCCGCCGGCGACGTAGTACAGCAGGAAGATCTCTTGGCGCTTGAGTGGCAAGAACGAGCGGCGCGCGATCTCGGCAAACAGCACAATGGTTACCCACTGCGACGCCGCCCCGAGCCCCGAGCCCGCAACCAGCCCAAGGTAGATCGCACCGGCGGTCATGATCAGGCTCACAAAGATCGAGCCGAGGATCGTCTTGCCCGTGAAGCCCTCCTCAAACGTGTTGTCATCGCCCTCGGACTCCGCCTCGATAAAGTCGCGGCTGTCGGAGACACTATGGTCTTCGTGGTCGCTGTGGCGAGGCGTTGCGACCTCCTCGGAGGGGTGGGCCTCGCGGGCGCTGTGGTTGTTCTCTTCCATTTCGTTTGCCATTTTACGCCTCCACGCTCGTGAACTCGGTCTCGGTGAGGTAGCGCTCACGATCCGCGGCGGTCAGGGTGCGCCAGACCAGGAACTGCTTGCGCAGGGTGTTGAGGAAGCGCCGGTTGACACGCTTCCAGTTGGAGACATCGCCCGAGACCCGGTGGAGGGTGAGCTTCAGGTCGAAGACATCCTCGAAGTCGGTGGGCAGGGTCTCAAGCCGAATCATCTGGGAGACACCCAGGTCAAAAGGCGCTAGCCATGCCTTACAGCCGATTCTATAGGCGGTGCCGTTGGGGGTCTCGAAGGTCTCTCGCGTGATGCCCTCGGTGATGAAGTCCCCGACCGAGTAGCCCTCGTAGCTCTGGAACCACTCGGCGAGGAAGCCATTGACACCCACTGCCTGGTTTCCTGTCACGGCGAAGGGGAGCTGGAGCTGCCAGTCATCGCCCACGGGCTCGGGCACGGACCAGGTGCGGCTGCTCGACGGGCTCGCGACCTCGGATGCCTTCTTGGCCGGCCAGAGGGTCGAGAGCAGCACCACCGCTACCACCACGAGGGTGGAGAGCACGGCGCTCACCGACGAGAAGTTCAGGGAGAGGCCCTGCATGAGGTGGAAGGTGGAGAGGAGCTTGCTGATGCCCTGGCCCAAGACGTAGCCCGAGACCGAGCCCAGGATGGCGTAGACCAGCGCCTCCGCCATGAATAGCGTCCCAATATTGGCCGGCGAGAGCCCAATCGAGCTAAAAATGTGAATTTCTTTCACACGCTCAAAGACCGAGCCCAGCATCGTGTTGAGGACAATCAGCGCCGCGATCAGAATCGGGATCAGGATCGTCCCAAAGTCCTCGCCCTTGGTCGCGCCCACCGACGAGAACCGCTCGATCTTGCCCGGCTTCTCCCCGAGCTTCTCGGAGGCCGCGTAGAGGTTCATGTCGAAGCGCTTCATCAGGTTCTCTTTGAGCTCCTTGACCACCGCGCTCTCGTCGTCGCCGTAGCCGATCGCCACGGAGCGCAGGTCGCCGCCCAGGTTGATGAGGGTCTGGTAGGGGACAAAGAAGATGACGTCGCTGTCGAGGTGGAGATACTGCTGGAAGCCGCTGGAGCTATCGGTCTTGCCCTGCTTCTGGAGCTGCTGCATCTGCACAAAGTCGACCGGCGTGAGCGGCTCCTGGTCGTGGTCGAGGATCTGCTTGAACTTGTCCTGATCCAAGATACCAATCACCGTGTAGTCTTGCCCGGAGAAGCTCACCTTCGCCGACGCATTGCTCACATCTGAGTCCGTGATGCGCAGGTTGTCCGCGACTTTCCGGGGCAGGATCATCACCAGCGTGTCGCCGGGAGCGAACCAGCGGCCGGCGGCCAGGGCATCGGCGGCATGGGTGACCTTGGCCTCGTTGGCCGAGAGCCCGACCGCGCCCTTGGCACCAAACTCACGGTCGGCACGCTTGAGGGTGAGGAAGGTCTGCTCCCCGGGCTGCGTCCCCAGGAACCAGCCGCGCGGAGCCACCAGGCGGGTCTTGCCAAACTCATCGTCGAGCAGGCGGTAGGCCACCTGCTGGAGCGCGTTCCAGTTCGGGTCTCGCAGGAGGATCCCATTGTAGAGCGGCTTGCCCGGCGCGGGGACCTGGTTGAAGCGTAGCTCCTGGACAATCGACGTGAAGGCCAGAACCGTGAAGGTCAGCAAAATCAGGGTCGCGCAGGTTAGGATCGTGCGGGTTGAGCGACGGCGCATGTTGGCGACGCCCAGTGCAAAAGCGGCGATGGCAATCGAGCCCTTGCCCGCATCGAGAGAGTGCGTTCCCTGGGTCTCCTTGGACTGCTGCTTGAGCTGTTGCTCGAACTTCTGCCACACCAAGACGGTCACCAGCACCGAGAGGGCCATCATGATAAAGGCCAGCAGGATGATCCCCGCGTTCAGGGTGATGCGAAAGGCCGGGTGGATCAGGGCGAAGATGCCAAAGATGCCCAAGAAGATCAAGAACACCCCGCCCAGCTGGCGCTTGAGGTCCGAGAAGCCAAAGAGCAGGCGCTCTAGGAAGTAGGCAAAGGGGATCATCAGCGCCAGGTAGAAGATCACGCCATTGACCACGTCCTGCTGGGTCTTGGTGACATCCGGGTAGGCGCGGCTCTCGTAGCCCCAGGCGGCGCGGGAGTAGGTATCGAAGCTCTGGTAGTCCTTGGCGGCGAGCGCGGCCTCTGCCTTGTCGATAAACTCCTTGGCGTTGGCGTGGAGCCCCTCGATCCCGCGGTTGCGAATATTGTTGGTAATCAGGCGCTGGATGCGGAAGTCATCGAGCTTCCACATGTCCTTGGCGACATTGAGCGCGGTGTGGATAATCGCCGACGAGCGCGACGACTCAATGGCGTCCTCTCCCTTGCCCGCGCCCATCACATAGCCCTCGCCCTCGGGGTTCTTCTCGGTGGAGTTGATCAGGAGGAAGCGGGTGGCGGCGGGGCCGGAGCCCATGATGATCTTGAACTGGCGCAGCTTGTTGGTGGCGGCGTTCTTCTCCTGGCCCATGCTGTACTCATCGCCGCGGCGGGCAAAGATGACGGCGGTGTCCTCGACATAGCTGACACCGGGCTCGGGCTTGGAGAGGGCATAGCCAAACTGGCGCGGCTCGCCGTTGGAGATGCCATCGTAGATCGTCATCGTGGAGAGGGTGCGAAGCGCCTGCTGGTCCACGAGGTCGAAGATATTGGTCGCCACACACGGGAAGACTACCGAGAGGACCTCTTTCTCGCCCGTGGTAATGCGGAAGGTGCTGGGATAGGCTGCGCCGGTGACCCCTTTATCCGGGGCGTAGTCCAGATCACCTGTCTTGGGGTCGAGGCGGTAGGCCTCGATCCGGTGCTCCTGGTTGTCTGCCGTGGTGGGAGGCATGCCCTTGAAGGCAAAGCTCGCCTTGCCCTCTTTGCCCTTGAAGCCGCCTTCGTCGTCGCCCACCATCTGGATGAAGTTGCCACGCACCCCGATAAAGCTCTTGGTGTTGGCGTTGCTGGGAACCACAACCAGCGCGCGGTCTACTGGGTCGGTGGGGACCAGCGAGCGGCGGGGCTCGAACTCACGCACACGCCCCTTGAGGGTGGCAAAGCCCGAGCGCAGGCCCATACGGGTCCACTGGCAGGTCTTGTAGAGCGGAATCTGCTTCTTGGGATCAGCGTTCTGGTCGTTGGGGTCGTTGACATAGTGCTGCAGCAGACAAACAAAGGTCTTGAGCTGGAGCGCGAGGTTGGCGATATTGACTTTCTCCAGCGTGTCAAACGGGGTGTCGACCTGGTTGCGGGAGTCGTCGATGGAGGAGAATGTGACCCCAAAGCCGCCGGCCATCCCCACTATTTCGGAGTCAAAGGCGGGCTTGCCGGGGATAAAGTTGCGCCAGCTCTTGCCATCGACCGGGTTGACCCCATCCGAGAAGCGCTTCTTGGCATCGTAGCCGAGGGTCTCGGCGACCTTATCGTTGTTCTCACGGGCCACACGTGCGATATCGGAGAAGAGGTTCTGGGTGTCCTCACGCACATTGATCAGGTGGGCTTTGTAGAAGATTCCCAGCGCACGGGTCTGGCTGGAGAGATCGAGGCCAACCCAGAGATAGATCGGGTCCTTGGGGTCCTTCGCCTGCCCAAAGAGCTTGGCAAACGGCCCCGGGACTTGCCAGTCGTCGATGTGGTTGTCCAGAAACTCGCGCACGCCTTGCAGCCCGAGGCAGTGCCCCGAGGTCGCCAGAAACCAGATCGTGCGCTCATGCCCGAGCTTCTTAAACGTCCGCGCGGTCTGGAGCAGGCCCGCAAGCCCACCCGCCTGCTCGGCACCAGGGGCGATCCCGGGGACCACGGACATGGCATCGTAGTAGCTCTGAACGACAATAATCTGCTTGGCGATCTTGGGGTCTTTGCTCTGGCCGGGGAGGACTCCCAGGAAGTTCTTGGCCTGCACCCGCTCCCACTTCATGTCGGCGTGGAGGCTGGCGGTGAGGCTCTTGCGGGAGAGCGCGAGGGCCTGGAGCGCGGCAGCATCGCTCTTCTTGATGTAGAAGCGGGGGATGGAGAGAGGGATCGAGACAAACTTGGCCTCAGCCTCTCCGCGCATGGTCTTGTCGGGCTCGATAAAGATCACGGCCTTGGCCCCGAGGCGCGGCGCGTTGAGCCAGTCGGTGCCGGAGTTGAAGTCTACGAGGACAATCGAGCCCTCGACATCCTTGCCGTTGAAGGCACCCAAGAGTCCGTTGCCGGCGTAGATCAGCGGCCCGCTCAACCCTTCTTCGGGGAGCTGGCTGGTGCGCACTAAGTTGGGCCAGATGCAGTAGAGCGGGTAGGTCTTGCCATTGGCCTCCAGTCGGGCGCCCTTGTCCATCGGGACGGTGGCGGTGAAGCTCTCGGAGGTGACCGCAGAGTCCCCAAAGAGGCTCTTGAACTCGCGCTCGACATACTCGGCGGCCTTGCGCTCTCCGGGGTAGCCCACGACACGCGAGCCATTACTGGAGAGCTCACGTATGGTCTGCGCCAGCGCTGTGTTGTCCACACTCGCCGCCAGGGCCTTGTACTTGTCCGCCAGAGCCGGGTCCACTGCAGCCCGGACCGACGAAGAGACTGCGACGAGCGCCGTCAGCAGAAAAGTCGCCTGACGAACAAAGCGCGCAAGAGTCATCATCGAGGAGTTCCTTCGTACCACCTCCCCCAAGTTCGTTGGGGGGATTCGCCGTGATAATAGCACGTTAACGCATTTCGCCGCAACCGAGGCAATATCCTGCCGTGCATTGAAATACCCGGCAGAAGGCAAGGAGCGTCCCGAGGACGCATAAACTCCCAGCCTCTCCCGCGTCCCCGGGACGCTCCCTTCCCCGAGACGGGTATTTCAATGCCTGGCTCATACCAGGTACAATCGTCCATGCCTGACTTACTCGTGCCGCTCTACAAGCTGCCTTCGGTGGACGAGGAACTCGCCCGCCTGCGCGCCGAGGGGATTGTCGTGCGCCGCGCCTTTCCCTTCGATCTCTCCCGTACCCGACGCTTTATCGCCAAGACGTTCTCCGAGGGCTGGGCCGACGAGACCGAGGCGGGCTTTGCCCGCCAGCCCATCACCTGCTGGATCGCCATCCACGAGAAACGGGTGATCGGCTTTGCCTGCGTCGATGCGACCATGCGCGGCTTTTTCGGCCCCACCGGGGTCGATCCTACCTTTCGTGGCCGGGGAGTGGGGGCGGCGCTCTTGCTTGCCGCGCTCCATGGACTCAAAGAGCTGGGCTACGGCTACGGTATAATTGCCGGGGCCGGGCCGGTCGCCTTCTACGAGAAGTGCTGCGGTGCCACGGTGATCCCCGGCTCGGAGCCTGGTGTCTACGTGGACATGCTGGACGCCGATGGTGAAGAAGCTGCCCGCTAGAGACGATAATACAACCATGCCATTTGAAGACGAAGAAGAGTTTGAGATCCCCGACGATGTCGAGGCGATCCTGCGCCGACAGGACGAGGCCATGGCCTTGCTGGAGCGCCTGCGCGCCGCCGAGCCGTTTCGCCGCCCCAAGGCCGACCAGCAGGGCGCACGCCGCCGGGAGTTCCGCCGCTGGCCGATTCCCGAGGGCGTGACCCTGGAGCTCCACGATAGCAACGGCTGGAGGACCGCCGATGTGCTGGACATGGGAGTGGGCGGTGCTCGGCTCAACGTCCTACCTGCCTTCGCCGATGGCCCCACGCCCGCCCGGCTCAAGGCTCCGGCGTCGCAGGCCGTGCTCGTGCTGTGCGATGTGATGTGGAAAGACAACGACGGTCGTGCGGGGATTCGCTTTGAGTTCCGCGACGAAGACGAGCGTGAGAACTGGTCGGGGGGGCTGATCGATGCGCTCCTGGCACGGCACGCGGTGAGCTAATAGCCCCCTAACCCCCGCCAAGCGGGGGGAATACAAGGAATTTCCTCTTTGTCCCCCCGCTTGGCGGGGGCTAGGGGGTAGGAAGAACATGAAACGAATTGGACTCATGGGCTGCGGCGTGGTCGCCGACTACGGCCACTCCCACGCGGTCGCCCAGACCGATGGCCTGACGCTGGCCGCGCTCTACGACCCCAACCCCGAGGCACTCGCGCGGCTGGCGGGACGCTACCCCGAGGCGCAGGCCTTCACCGATGCCGAGGCGTTCTACCGCAGTGGGCTCGATGCGGTCACGATCACGTCGCCGGCTCCCTACCATCTGGAGAACCTACGCGGCGCGGCCAACCACGGCCTGCACGTGCTCTGTGAGAAGCCCCTCGCCATGACCGAGACCGAGATCGAGCAGATGATCGGGATCGCCGAGGGGGCGGGGATTCTCTTCGCCACCGCGCTCTGCTATCGGTTTAGCCCGGTCGCCCAGAAGATCAAGCAGATGGTCGAGGAGCGCTGGATCGGCGATATCCGGGCGATGCGCCTGATCTATGTCTGGAACCTGCACGGCAAGTGGGAGCGCGATAACCACGGCAACCACTACGAATCGGCGCGGCGCATCGGGCGCTTTGAAGAGGGCGGCCCGATGGTGGACTGCGGCGTGCACCAGATCGATCTCGCGCTCTGGTGGAGCGGCTCGGAGCTCGTGCGCCAGCAAGCCGCCGCCGCCTGGATCGAGGAGCACGATGCCCCCGGGCACATGTGGCTCCACATGGACCATGCCAACCAGTGCCACACCTGTGTCGAGATTAGCTACTCCTACACCCACACCGCACAGAACCCCTACGATCTCTTCACCTACGAGCTGATCGGCACCGATGGCCTCATCCGCTATGTCCGTGATGGCTGGTTCTTTGAGGTCCGCAACTCCCAGGGAACCCTCCAGCTCCCTGGCGCGAGCGAGAAGGACTTCCACGGGATGTACGCCGCTTGGCGCGATGCCCTCCACACCGGCAAGCTCGGCTCGCTGCCGTCGGCGCGCGAGGGCCTCCGGGTGACCCGGATCGCCCGCCGCGCCACCGAGGCCGTGATGGGCTCACGCTACCGAAAATAGGCTCTCGCGCCGAAGATAGGGGTATGAAGTATCTCGTACTCCTTCTTCTTCTGGGAGCCCTCTGTGGCTGTGAGCGTGAGGCGACCCCCCAGGAAGCCACGGCAACCGCACGCCGGACGATCGACCAGGCCGATGCGATCCAGAAAGATTCCCAGAAACGTGTCCAGGAAAACGATGCCCTCACCAGCGGAAAATAACGGTTGGACGTGCTATACTGACCCGATGATTTTGGGAGGTAGGACACGTTGAGTTGGAATCGGGAAGCCCGCTATGTGGTGGGAGCGGATCTGGGTGGCACCAACATTCGCGCGGCGGTACTAGATCGCGAAGGCAAGATGCTTGGCCACGGGAAACGCCCGTCGCTGGCGCTGGAGGGCGCGACGCGCACGGTTGCACAGATCAAACAAGCCGTTGACGAAGCCATCTCTGAGGCGGGCGTCAGCCGGGCCGAGATCGGGGGGCTTGGCATTGGAGTGCCGGGCCATATCGACCCCACGGGCAAGAAGGTTCTCTGGGCTCCGAACTTCTACGAGGATGGCTTTCCCTACCGGAATATCTCCCTGGGCGATCCCATTGCGGAGGCGACTGCGCTTCCCGTTCTGATGGGCAACGATGCCAATGTCGCGGCCATGGGCGAGTTCCGCTTTGGCGCGGGGCGCGGCACGCGGACCATGGTGATGTTTACCCTTGGGACGGGTGTTGGTGGCGGGCTGATCCTGGACGGCAAGCTCTGGACCGGCTTCACGGGCGGTGCGGGTGAGCTGGGGCACATTATTATCGCGGCGGGAGACCGGGGCGGGGCGGCTGCCTACGGGAGCCTGGAGTCCATGGCCCAGATCGCGGCGATCTGCGAGCGTGCCTCCCGCAAACTGTGCCAGGGACGACCGAGTGTGCTGGCGGAACGCTGTGCCTACGACTGGCACCGAATCACCCCCAAAGATATCGCCGATGCTGCCAACGAAGGCGATGCGGTCGCGCGGGAGGTGCTGGAAGAGACCGGCTACTACATTGGTCTTGGGGTGACGTCTGTGGTGATGCTCCTCAACCCGGAGAAGATCGTGATCGGGGGCGGCGTCTCGGGTGCAGGCGAGCTTCTCTTTGAGCCGATCCGACGGACCGCGTGGGCGAACTCGTCCAGCACGCTCATCAAGGACTGCCCGATTATCGCGGCGGAGCTGGGCGACGATGCCGGGATCTACGGCGGGGCAGGGCTTGTCTTCGATGCGCTTGAGAGCGCCGTTTAACCCGTGAGCTGGGCAGGCTGGGCGCTTCTCTCAGCCTGCTTCGCCGCGCTGACCGCGATCCTCGCCAAGGTCGGTATTCAGGGAATTCCCTCCAACTTAGCCATGGCGGTGCGCACGAGTGTCGTGCTGGTCGCGGCCTGGGGGCTGGTGCTGGCCCGCGGCGAGGCACGAGAGCTGACCGCGCTTCCCCAAAAGACCCTTCTCTTTCTTGTCCTCTCGGGCCTCGCCACCGGCGCGTCCTGGCTGTGCTACTTTAAAGCCCTGGCACTTGGCCCTGTCTCACGAGTCGCGCCTATCGACAAGCTCAGCTTTGTGCTCGCCGCGATCCTGGCGGTGGTCTTTCTCAAGGAGAAGCTCACCTGGCCGCTGGCGCTGGGGTGCCTGCTGATTGTCGCGGGGGTTTTGCTGACCCTCTACAGCCCCACAAAGTAAAAGCCCCCTCCCGCGAGTGAGACTCTCAGGAGGGGGCTCTGCAGGTTCCTAGCCCTTCTTGCCGGACTTTCCAGGTGCCCCCCCGGTGGCCCCGGGAGCGCCGCCCCCGGGGCCACCAGGTCCTCCGGGACCACCCGGAGCGCCGCCGCCCGGCCGTGAGGTGCGGCCCATGGCGTTCTTGCGGGCCTCTTCCAGCTTCTTCTTCTGCTCCGGGGTCAGGAGGGCCGTGAGCTGCTCCAAGTGCTTCTTGCGCAGTGCAAGCGACTCTTCGCGCTGCTTGGTTTGGAGAGCCTTCACCTTCGCCTTTTGCGCATCGGTGAGCCCAAGCTCGGCGATGATGCGATCGTTGCCGCCGCGTCCACCCCCCGGTCCACCAGGGCCTCCCGGTCCGCCCGGGCCTCCGGGACCGCCAGGACGACCAGGGCCTCCTTGGGCGAGAGACGGGGCCACGAGGGCCAAAAGTGCCACGAGGGCGAGTGCGGTTGCTTTCATGGTAGTTTCATACTCCTTGTAGGACTTGTTATACGGCCAAAAGATGAAAAAGTTCTGTAGAGATGCTAAGGCACGGTCGGCCAGGTTGCGTATTCTCTCACAAACTTGACAATTACGTCGGTGGCGGTCTGGATCAGAAGCTCGCCTTTCTCTGGCGAGGCGTCGTCGGGGAAGCCAAATGCGCCGGTCTCGCTGCCTTGCTTCATCGTGCGGAGGACCGCCAGACGATTGTTCTTGATGTGGTCCGGGCTCCAGAACGCCGAGTCGATATCCCGCCGTGATGCCGGGCGGCTGTCTTTGACGAGCTCGGGGTGGGTGACCTGAATGACACTGGTCTCCCACTCACAGGCATGGATCACCTTCTTCTGCACCAGCCCCAGGGCCGCTAGCTCGGGGAGGGCGAGCTCGAACCAGGAGCCCACCGAGAGATAGAGCTCGGGCAGCGTCTCTTGGTAGCGGAGCTGAACTTCGAGCAAAGCGGACTGGGTGGGGACGATATTGCCCGAGTGGGAGTTGAGGAAAAATAGCTTGCGAAACCCCGCCGAGATCAGGCTCTCCGCCATGTCCTCGATCACGGCACGGTAGGTCGCTTGCGAGAGGCTAACCGTCCCGGGGAAGCTCAGGTGGTGGTGGCTCGCCCCGACCCAGAGCATGGGGGTGAAGAGGGCAATCTCCTCGGTTGCTGCCTCGACTCGTCGCGCGATCTCGCCGCCGATAAACGAGTCCGTGAGGAGGGGGAGGTGGTGCCCATGCTGCTCCAGTGCGCCAATGGGACAGACCACGACCCGCTCGGTGAGCCCGGGGATCTCGGTCCAGGTTTTTGTGCCAAGTTGCATGGCGGCCTGTTCACCAAAGCGGGGTACAATTCCTCTATGAACTGGCCACGTCCTCTTCGCCCCGGTGGCACCATTGGTATCTGCTCCCCCGCGGGGCCGTCCCCGGAGGGCGCGGTCGAGCGTGGCGCGCAAGCCCTCGAAAAGCGTGGCTACAAGGTCGTGGTCGCGCCCCATGCGACGGCTCATCACCCGCGCCTCGACTACCTCGCGGGCACCGAAGCCCAGCGCCTCGACGATCTTAACGGGCTGATTCGCAACCCGGAGATCGACCTGATCCTGGCGGCCCGTGGGGGCTACGGGGCGGGGAAGCTGCTCGATGGGCTCGACTACGAGGCGCTCTGTGCCGATCCCAAGCCGCTGGTGGGCTACTCGGATATCACGGCGCTCAACCTCGCGCTGGCGAGCAAGGGCGTCGTGTCGTACTCAGGGATCATGGCCACGGCGGGCGATGGCTTTGGCGAGGATACCCTAGACCCGTTCTCGGAGGCGAGCTTCTTCCAGGCCGTCACCCAGAGCGATCCGGTCTTCACCCAGCCCACCGATGCCCCGCTGCTTGTCCACCGCGGCGCATCCACCCTCACCGGGCCGCTCTTCCCGGTCTGCCTGAGCCTGCTAGAGTCGCTGATCGCCACGCCCTATGTCCCGGACATGACCGGAGGGCTGCTCTTGATCGAGGATGTCTACGAGGAGCTCTACGCCGTCGACCGAGCGCTCAACCAGCTCCGGCTCGCAGGCGTCCTGGAGAGGCTGGCAGGCATCCTCATCGGCTCGTTTAATGGCTTCAAGGACGAGCGCGATGCCGTGCTGCTCCATGGAGTTCCCGAGCTCGCTCTCGAAGCCGCCCCAGAGCAAGTCGGCGTGGTCTCCGGCTTTGTCTACGGCCACATTCCCCGCCGCTTCACACTTCCAATGGGCGTGACGGCGACACTGCATGCACCGAAGAGCACGCTGACGATCACGCGCTAAGGGGTACAATCCCTACGTGACTGTCTACTTTAATGCCACTGTCCACACGATGACCACTCCCAGCGCCCGCGCTGAGGCGTTTGTGGTGCGTGAGGGTGCGTTCGCCTTTGTCGGGAGCAGCGCCGACGCACTTGCCTATGCGGGGCCGGATGCAGAGCGGGTCGATCTCGGGGGAAAGACCCTGGTCCCTGGCTTCTGCGACTCCCACCTGCACCTCTACATGTACGGCGCGGGGCTCCTGCGAACCGCGGATGTGATGGGAGTTGCCTCCTTGGGCGAGCTCTTCGCCAAGCTCGCCGACCACGCCGCCCGCTACGACGGCCCTTTCTTGCTCGCACGTGGCTTTGACCAGAGCAAGCTGGCCGAGGGGCGCTTTCCCACCCGAGAGGAGCTCGATGCGCTCTCGCCCACACGACCGCTCCTGCTGACCCGCATCTGTGGCCATGCCATGGTGGTGAACTCCGCGGCGCTGGCGCTGGTCACCGACGCCGAGCGCAGGGCGGGCGACCCGGAGACGGGCCTCTACACCGAGACCGCGATCACCCCGTTTTATCAGCTCGTCCCCCCGCTGACCGAGGCGGAGGGCGAGGAGGCCGTGCTTCACGCGGCCCAGGTGGCGCTTGCGAGTGGGATTACCAGTGTGGGGACACTTCTTGACACGCCCGAGCAGCTCGGGGCATACGCACGCCTTCATCGGCGGGGACAGCTCCCGATCCGGGTCACGGGGATGCCCCCTCAGGCGAGCTGCGACACGCTCCATGCCCACGGGATCGGCACGACCTTTGGCGACTCCTGGCTCAAGCTGGGCGGGGCGAAGTTCTTCTCCGATGGCTCCCTGGGGGCCTACACCGCCCTCATGGCCGAGCCCTACGACGCGACCGGCGAGTGCGGGACCCGCATCTACGACCCCGAGGTCCTCAAGCAGCGCTGCGCCGAGCTCCAGAAAAAGGGCTTCCAGATTGTGATCCATGCCATTGGAGACCAGGCCGTGCGCGAGAGCCTCGATGCGATTGAGTTTGCCCTCGGCGACGAAGACAATGCCTTCCACCGTCACCGCATCGAGCACACGTCGATCCTGCCCCCCGATCTGCAGGCACGGATGGCCCAAAAGAAGGTTATCGCCGCGATCCAGCCGCAGTTTGTGACCTCCGACACCTGGACCGGGGAGCGGATCGGGGCGGAGCGAGCACGTCATGCCTACCCCTTCGCCGCCATGCGCGCTGCGGGGATTCCCCTCGCGCTGGGGTCGGACTGCCCTGTGGAGAAGCTCGATGCCTTTTTATGCCTCCACGCCGCGGTCAATCGCCATCCGTGGAGCCCCGAGGGGGGCTTGACCGTGGACGAAGCCCTCTACGACTACACGGTCGGGAGTCACTATAGCCTCCACAACGACCACCAGCTGGGCCGGATCGCACCAGGCTATCTTGCGGACTTTGTCGCTCTCTCCGCGCCCCCGAGCCCGGAGAACCTCCTCACTCTGAAAGCGGAGCAGGTCTATGTCGCGGGCCAGAAAGTGGGCTAGAGGCGCGCTTGGCTTGCTCGTGGTTGCCGCGCTCGGAACCACGGCATGGGTGCTGGCTCTGATGGCGGAGCGCGATAGCCGCCTGCCCAAGCTCGCCCTGACTCTCCCCGACGAGCGCGAGCGCGCAAGCCATGCAGGGCTCCCCCGGAAGATGGCCGAGCTCCCCAAGCGCCCCCCACTCCTCCCCGCCGAGAACGCCGCGCTGCTCTACCGGGAGGCGGTGAATGTCCTGCCCGAGTGGACACCGGAAGACCGTGCAACAATTCAGCGGGCACTGGGCCGGAGCACGGCCCTGAGTGCCAGCGATACCAAGCGCCTTTCAAAACTCGTCCGCGCTGCCCAGCCCGCGCTGGCGCTCACGCTCCAGGGTGTCCTCCGACCACACTGCAACTTTGGCTGGGACACCGACCTCACCGACGACGAGTGGAAGCAGCGGCGGGAGGTACTGATGGGCTGTGATCGGCTCGCCCGGCTTTTGCTGGTGCAGGGACGTGCCCTGAAAAATCCTACGGAGAAATTGAGCAACCTCGCCCGTGTCGAGCACCTCACGCGGCACCTCACCGAGGAACCTGGACTACTGGTCTGGCAGCTCCGAGGCTACCATGCGGGGCTCGTCGCCAATGCCCTCTACGAGCTGGCGTCGCGTGAGCCCACGCTGCAGCCGGTGTGCGAAGAGGCGCTGCGGGCCTGGGAGCCGCCTGTGGGCATCCTGAAGCGGGCCTGGTGGGTGCAGTGCATCAAAGAACAAGCCGATGCACGCCAGAGCCGAACCAAGCCTTACAAAACGGACGATGCGCCGTTTCTGGACTACAACCCGCTCTGGCGGGAGCTGGACCGACTGGATCACTTGCTGGGGTGGAAGCTCTATGCCGATGCCTCGGAGGTGATCAACCTGCGCTACTGGCGGGAGGTAAAGAACGCACTCGCCACCGTGAACGACAAGGATCTTACGGCCCAGTGGCGGGTGCTTGCGGCGCTGGATACCGCGGAGGAGCGGCGTGCCAAGGCCTTTAATGGCTACTGGTATCCCCAGCGCTACAGCGGTGTGGCTGCCCAACTGGTGGTGATGCGCCTCAACCAGGAGCTCCTGCCGCTCGCACTGGCACTGGGCCACTACCGCCAGCAACAGGGGACCTACCCAGACACTCTCAAAGCACTCCCCGGTGCCCCGCTGGTTACTGACCCGTTCTCAGGGAAACCACTGCACTGGAAGGCACCCGTTCTCTACAGCGTCGGCCCCGATGGGAAAGACAACGGGGGAGACCCGCAAAAGGATATCGTCCTGGACCTAGATGCCGGGCGACGTGCGCCGCTGGCACGGAGTCCGCGGGGAGCTTTCCGTCGGCCGGGGAGAACCACGGGGGCGGTGCAGTAACCGCGCCTAGGGCAGCTGGTAGCTCCCCGAGCGAATGATCTCCTCAAGGGCCTCGGCGGCGAGGGGGCGGGAGTAGAGGTAGCCCTGAAGAACGGGATACCCGCGCTCCTGAAGCCAGGTCGCCTGGGCACTGGTCTCGACCCCATCGGCGACAAGCTGGAGGTTATGCTCCCGTGCCTGCGCTGCCAGCGCCTCGGCTCGCTGTTGGTTCTCGGGGGAGTCGAGGTCTTGGACAATCGTGCGGGAGAGCTTGACATAGGAGAGGGGGAGCTGCTCCAGTAGGCTCTCGGGGAGGGGAGTCAGGCCGGCGTTGTCTAGACCCAGCGTGAAGTCGCGCTCCTTGAGGGCTGTCAGGTGCGGCACCAGGGCCTTGCCATGGAGGGCGAGGGCACTCTCGGGGAGCTCCAGGCTGAGCGGGGCCGCTGGGAGCTGCTCGGCAAAGTGGGGTGACGTGACCTGGTTGACCGCAAGGTTGATGCTCAGCGGGATCGAGTAGCCTCTCTGGAGCCAGGCTTGCTGTTGCGCAAACGCGGCCTCGATCACCCAGGTGCCAAGCGGGATGATCAGCCCCGACTCTTCCGCTTTCTGGAGGAAGCGGCCGGGAAAGAGGAGGCCCTGGCTGGGGTGACGCCAGCGGACAAACACCTCCGCGCCCACCAGCATCCTCTCCGCTGGCCGGAGCTGGAACTGGTAGGCAAGGGTGAACTGTTTCTCATCGAGGGCACGCTCCAGCTCCCCAGAGGTGGTTGGTTTTGCGAGTGTTCGTAGCGAGCGGGGGCGCGGTGCGGCCGGCTCGGGCTCTGGGCGAACGAGGGGCTCGATGGTCGGAGGCACGGTGGGGAGCACGGAGAGAACCCCTACCACGTGAGTGCCTTCGACAATCGCCTCCTCATGGAGCCAGTGGGTGGTTCCCTCTTGGTCGGTGCAGCGGACACGGGTTTGCACCTCACGTCGCCCCGACTGAAAGGCCCTTAAGCGTGCCTGCTGGTCTTCGGGGGGGATGGCGGCTTCCAAGGCTGCCCCAAAGCTACTGCCAGGGGCGAGCGGGAGGAGCTCCTGCGCCCGCGCACACTCCGCAATGGCAAGGTCCGATAGCCTGCCCGTCTCCCGGTCGAGCTGGGCGACATAGGCGATCCCACGCGTCGCGTGGAGCAGACGCGCGACAAGCTCTTCACGGTGGGCCACGGATAGAACAGGCATGCTATTCTATATTCTGGCAAGTCCGCACCAAATGAAGAGGTCTTAGGCGAGCCGCTCTGCTAGCAGATCCAAGGCAATGCTCTCTTGGGCCTTGGTTTGCATGTCGCGAACGGTTGCTACCCCCTTAGCAAGCTCATCATCGCCCAGAATAACGGCAAAACGGGCGCGGTTCTGGTCGGCTTGCTCCAGCATGACCTTCATACGCCGCTCGGTGTAGTCCATGTCCGCTGCGATTCCCGCCCGACGAAGCTCTGCAAGCAGCTCGACACAGCGCGCGCGTGCCGCATCTCCGAGGGGACAGAGAAACGCACCGAGGGTTGGGGCGGGTGCCTCCAGGGTCTTGAGCTCCTCGAGCGCCAGGAGGACGCGCTCCAGCCCGAGCCCAAACCCAATCCCGGGAGTCGCGGGGCCACCGACCGCCTCGATCAGGCCGTTGTAGCGCCCGCCGCCGCCCAGTGCCTTGTCGCCCAGCACCGACGACTGAATCTCAAAGACGGTGTGGGTGTAGTAGTCAAAGCCACGCACCAGCCGTGGGTCTTCGTCGTAGGCGAGCCCCAGGGCGGTGAGGTAGTGCTTCACCTGGGCAAAGTGCTCCTGGCTCGGGGCATCGAGGTAGTCACGAAGGGCGGGGGCTGAGCCCAGAAGCGCGATATCCTGCGGCTCCTTGGAGTCCAGCATCCGTAGTGCGTTCTCCTCGTAGCGGCGGCGGTTATCGGCGCTCATCTGGGGCAGGAGCGGCTCGGCCCAGGCGCGCAGTGCCTCCACATAGGCCGCACGGCTCTCTGGGGTCCCGACCGTGTTGAGCTTGACGGTCAGATCGGTCAGGCCAAGGCGCGCGTAGAAGGCGCAGGCAAGCGCGATAATCTCCGCATCGGCCTCCGGGCCTGCCGCCCCCAGGAGCTCCGCGCCGGCTTGGTGGTGCTGGCGGTAGCGGCCCTTCTGCGGGCGCTCGTAGCGGAAGTTCGGGCCGATATAGAACAGCTTACTGGTGGGGCGCTCGACATAGAGGCGGTTGGTCACAAAGGCCCGCATCACGCCCGCGGTGCCCTCTGGGCGCAGGGTCAGGTGGTCGCCGCCCTTGGTCACAAAGTCAAAGGTCTCTTTGGCAACGATATCCGTGCCCTCACCGACCGAGCGGTGGATCAGCTCGTGGGCTTCAAAAATAGGGGTTCGCACCTCGGAGAAGGCGTAGAGGCGGCAGAGCTCGCGGAAGTGGGACTCCAGCCACTGCCAGTTACTTGAGTCTTGGACAGCATCACGGCCGGGAGCCGAGGGAAGGATATCGTAGGTACCTTTGGGGGGGGCATAGCGCATAGTGGCTATTATATCGCCGCCCCCCGCGATCTTGCTCAGTGATGGTCGCCCTCGCCATGGTCTGGCTTACCGTCATGGTCGTGGTCGTGATCGGCGTAGGTCTGCACGTTTTTGCTATTAATGGAGTTCATGGCCACGAGCCCGCCTACAAGCAGTGCCAGGAGCGCGAGAGCCCAGAGAGGGAATGCCGGTTTTTTCATACGAGGTTTTTTCGTCCCTTGATTCGGATATAGAGCCAGTGTACCCCCTTCTTGGCAGGTTCTCACATGGTACAACAGTACGTCATGCGAAAGCGCTCCTCCGATGCTTCTCTTCCCGATGATGGCTTCAAGGCCGTCCTGCGTCCCATTCTCCTCCTGGCCCTGACGGTCTTTATCGACCTATTGGGTTTTGGGATTATCCTGCCGAACCTGCCGCTCTACATCAAGCAAGCGGTCGGCCAGAGTGCGGGGGATGCCGCCTTTATGGGAGGCCTCCTGGCGGCATCGTACTCCCTGACGCAGTTTCTCTGTGCGCCCTTCTGGGGCCGCTACTCCGACCGAGTGGGGCGTCGCCCCGTGATCCTAATCTCCCTGCTCGGTGTGGGGGTGGCCTATATCTTCTTTGGGCTCTCCAATGGGCACCTCTGGATGCTCTTTACCGCGCGGCTCCTCGCGGGCGTGCTCTCCTCGGCCTCGATTGGTGTCGCCTTTGCCTATGTCGCCGATGTGACAACGCCTCAGAACCGTGCCAAGGGGATGGGGCTTCTAGGGGCTTGCTTCGGGCTGGGGTTCATGATGGGGCCGGCTATCGGGGGCTTCTTGGGGAAGGTCAGCCTCTCGCTTCCCGCCTATGTCGCGGCCGGGATGGCTCTAGCGAACTTCTTTCTCTCGTCGCGTCTCCTTCCCGAGTCCCTCTCCCCGGAGGAGCGTGCGCGGCTCAGCGCCGCCGACCGTCCGGGGACTCTGGAGCAGCTACGGCGGGTGCTCACGGGACCAACCATCGGGCTCTACGCGCTGTCGTTTATCTCGATTCTCGGGTTTGCTGCTATCGAGCAGGCCTTTGGGTTCTTTCTTCTGGCACGCGGGATCGCGACCGATAAGAACCTCCCCGAGCGTTTTGGGATCATCATGGCCTTCGTGGGGATCGTCGGGATCATTGTCCAAGGGGGGCTGATTGGCCGCTTTGTGACCCGTCTTGGCGAGGGGACTGTCGCGCGGATCGGGATGGCGGTTCTGGTGGTGGGCTATATCGCCCTGACCCTGCCACGGGAGTGGAGCTGGCTGGTGTTCCTGCCGACCATCCCGCTCTCCGGGGGGCGCTCGATGATGGGGCCGGCGATCTCGGCGCTGATCACGCGAAAGTCGACCGAGGGGCAGGGGCTGAATCTCTCCGTGCAGTCGTCGTTTGATGCCCTTGCCCGCACCATTGGCCCTCTTCTCGCAGGCTGGCTCTTCAAGACCTTTGGGCCAACCATGCCTTACTACTTCTCTGCGGGGATAACCGTGGTTGCGCTCGTGATCACGGTCGCGGTGCCCTCGATTCTGACACTCTCCCAGGACGAGGAAGCACGATGAGACGCGCGGTCTTGGTCTGCGCGATGCTGCTGGCTCTGGTGGGGTGCGCTCGGCCGGGCGAGAAGAAGGCGGAGCGCATGGTCGAGGAGCTCCTGCCGAGCTACCTGGGGCCGGCAAAGAGCTACCGGGCGCAGGTCAAGGCCGCGAGCCTGGGAGCACTGATGCGGGGGCGGGTTCGGACGGTGCAGATTATTGGCCGTGAGGTGCAGCTCCTGCCCGAGCTCACGGTCGCCGAGCTACGGGTGGACGCCGCCGAGATCGAGGTGGACCGGGAGCGAGCCAGCCTCAAGAGTGTGGGCGAGGCCCGCTTTACCGCCCGTATCGATGAGGCGGAGCTGAATCGACTCGTACGAACCCGGCGCCCTCGGCTCGCCGATCTGCGGGTGCAGCTACGGGGGCGTTACGTGAGTGTCCAGGTGACCCCTGAGCTCTTAGGGCACCCGACCGTCCCCATTCAAGTGGAGGGAAACCTGCTCTCAAAAGGAGGCGGCGTGGCGCTGGACTTCGAGCCCGACAAGGCACGGCTCCTGATCGTCCCCATCCCCAAGCCCCTCCTTGATTTTGTGGCGGAGCGGCTCAACCCCGTGGTGGATTTTTCGGGCTTGCGCGCCCCGATCCGGGTGGAGTCGGCGGAGGCTAAGGGGGGCTATCTGTTGCTGCGTGGCTTTCTTCCGCCCGAGAGCGTGACGAATCTGCGCCTCTCGCGCTAGTAGTGCTTCTTGGCGGGAGCGGCTTGCGGGGGAGGTGGGGCAAACTGCACAAAGGCATCGCCCACAAACCCGACAACATAGTACGCCAGGACCGTGCACGCAATCCCGATCACCCCGGCGCGGCGGCTATCGCGCTTAAACACCAGGAGTAAGAAGAATGTGATGGCAATGGCGTAGGGCCGGTAGGCACTGTCTGAGCCATAGAAACGCTCGATATTCTCGCTGACAATAGGAGGCAGGGACATGCCACTATTTTTGGCAGTCCCTACCAATAACCTTAGGCCGCCTTGGCACTACGGCGCCGAGAACGTGGTGCGGGGGACTCCTCGGGCTCCGTCGGAGCCGTCTCGGGCTCGCTCTCGTGCAGGGGGAGCGTTGGCTGAGAGAGCTCGGCCAGCGGCAAGACCACGGTCATCGCCTCTTGGCGGCGGCGGAAGTTGACGGTCTCCCAGTCGCGGATGTAGTCGAGAACCGTCTGCGCGAGCTTGCGGGCCTCAAACTCGGAGAGGAGCAGCGTGAGAGAGTCTCGCACCTCCACCATCTTGACCGCACCGCTGGCGAGGGTCTCGCCGTGGCCGTTGTCGATCTTGAGAACAAAGGGCTGGCGGTACTTGGTGTCCTTGCGGAGAGAGAGCGTCCGCGCCTGGATGCCATCGTCGTAGACCGTGCCCTTGTAGTCCGTCCACTCGTCGAAGCTGCCGTAGAGAATGTCCCAACAGACCAGCTTAAAGTCCGCCGCATCGGCGTAGTGCTTGACGCGTACGGTTGCTTTATGGCTCTCATCGAACTCTACGAGCGTGAAGGCAATCTTACTACGCCGCGGCTCCAGAGAGAGCATCTCACTCACATCCAAGACCCGATCCCGGGTGACTTGCTTGTAGACCTGTACCCGCGTCAGTGCATTGGCAGTGGTCATATTTATATTGTTACTTACGATCATGATCAAACCTCACTTCATCTCGCCAAATGGTCAAAAAATAGGGTTAAAGCACTTTTTTATAGCCGCACGTGGGGGACTCCCCCTGACTGGCCCAGCACTCCCACTGGATCACGTAGCCCTCGTTGCGCTTGTAGTACAGATGTGAGACCAGCTCATCGCCACACTCAGGGCAGCGGCCACGTACCCAGGCGGGATCGGGGCGCTCGGTGCGGCGCACACGGGTCTCGCTAGCCGGGGACTTGGTAACGGTTAGTACCTGACTCATCCTTTTCTTACCTCCCGAAGGGACTTCCTTCGCTTCCATACTCGGAATCGTAGGGGAAAGGCGGAAAGCAGGTGTCAAAAATTATCAGATAGGCGTGTGGGATCTATCAGTAAGTGCAAAACTTGCTCCGTGTGCCTAGCGACGCTGGGGAGAGAGCCGGGTTGTGTGGAGCACGTGCTGGTCGGTGTCTTTTAGGGTAACACTCAGCTCCCCCGTGGCTGCCGTGAGCCTCACCTCGCCAAAGAACTGGTTCCCTGCGGCGGGACCACCCGTCCCCGCCTTCTGGAAGAGCACCTGTGGCCCAAAGGTGTTGTCGAGCTTGTTGGGGCCGAAGGTGCCGGCATGGATGGGCCCCGCCACAAACTCATGGAAGGGAAGAAAGTCCTGAAAGACAGCCTTGTTGGGATCGTAGTAGTGGGCGGCGCAGTAGTGGACATCGGCAGTGAGCCAGATAATATTATGGACACGCTGCTTCTTGAGCGCTGTCAGGAGCTCGGCTAGCTCGAGCTCCCGGCCCGTGGCCGCGCCATCGCCGTTGGCCACGGCCTCGATGGTTTTCTTTCCTTGGTAGGTATCGCCCACAACCAGCCCGAGAGGCATGTCTGAGGCGATTACTTTCCAGAGTGCCTTACTCGCCGTGAGCTCGCGCTTGAGCCAGGCGAGCTGGGCGGGGCCGAAGAGGGGAGTGTCGGCACCCGGAGTCGCCTCGCGGCCGTCGGTGTTGTCGCCGCGGTAGGTACGCATGTCGATCAGAAAGACATCGAGCAGGGGGCCATAGGCGATCTTTCGGTAGACACGGCCCGGCTCCTCGGGGCACTCGCGGATCGGCATCCACTCCCGGAAGGCCTGGTTGGCGCGGGCGGAGAGCAGTGCCGCGCTCTTGGTCTTGTAGCGGGGATCGTCGAGCACCCGCCCCGGAAACCAGTTATTGAGCGTCTCGTGGTCGTCCCACTGCACCAGCATCGGCACCTCCGCCGCAAAGGCTTTGTAGTGCGTGTCCAGCAAGTTGTAGGCAAACGCCCCCCGGAACTCATCGAGGGTCTCCGCCACCTTGGACTTGGCCTCGGTCACAAGATTCTTCCAGAGCGTCCCATCGGGGAGGCGCACCTCCGATGCCAGGGGGCCGTCGGCGTAGATGCAGTCCCCGGAGTTGATAAAGAAGTCCGGCTTGCTGGTACGCATCGCGCCGTAGCCCTTGAGTCCTCCAAAGGCCTCGTTGATCCCCCAGCCCTGGCCGACGGTATCCCCCGACCACACAAACGTGATATCGCGCTTCTTGACTGGAGCGGTCCTGAGCCGCCCGACCAAGGGAGCACTGGCGGCCTTGTCGCTCTCCAGGCCCGTGAAGTGGACACGGTAGAAGACCTCCTCGCCGGGGGGAAGGCCCGTAACCAAGAGCTTGCCCGTAAAGCCCGAGCTCTCCAATACCGTGGGGCCGGGGAGCAGGCGTGGGTTGCGGAAGGACTCTGTCGCGGCCAGCTCCACCCACATCTTGGAGGGACGGTCGGTGCGGCTCCAGAGCACGGCGCTGTCAAAAGAAATATCGCCGCTCTGCACCCCGTGGGTGAGCTCAGGGCGATCGGCGCGGAGAAAGGAGAACTTCATGGGGCCACTATACAAACAAAAAAGGCCTGCCGGAGCAAGCCTTCTTTATCTTTTTCTATCGGGGCGACAGGATTCGAACCTGCGACCTCTGCGACCCGAACGCAGCGCTCTACCAAGCTGAGCCACGCCCCGAAGTGGAAGGAATAGTATCATGTGTGTGGTGAATCTGCAAGCGATGACAAAACTAATCGCGGGGATTGATGCGGGAGGGACGCAGGTGCGCCTGCGCTGGAGAGACCTGGAGACCGGAGCGGAGGAGCAGATTCGGGGGGTAGCCGACCCGGAGGGCGGCCCAGAGCCCGCTGTTGCCCTCTTGAGGCAGGCTCCCGGTGAGCTCGTCGCACTGGCGGCGGGGATCACGAAGGTGAGCCGAGGGGAGACCAAGGCGCGGTGGGAGCAGGCACTGGCGACAGCCTGCCCGACAGCGGAGCTCACGGTCGTACCAGATTATGTGATCGCGTTTCATGGGGCGGTCCCGAGTGGCCACGGGCTCTTGTGTGTCTCCGGGACCGGCTCGGTGGTCTACGGCGAAAATGCCCGCGGCCAGGCGGTCCGGGTCGGAGGGCGCGGCTGGGAGTTTGGCGATGAGGGGAGCGGTGCCTATGTCACGACCGAGCTGATGCGGCGCACGCTCCGGGCCTGTGACGGCCTCTGGCCCCCTACCCCGCTCACCCAGGCGGTCTGCGCCGCGCTCGGGACCTCGGAGGCCGCGCTGGTGGGGGAGCGAGCACGCCAGCGAGCGCTCGCCGAGGGGCGTGGCTTCCTGGTGCACCTGGTCCATGCACAGGCGCTGGCGGGCGACGACGAAGCACGGGGGCTCTATACCGGGGCGGCGGGCTGGCTGGCGCGCTATGTCCGCGCCGCCTACGAGCAGCTGGGGTTCGTGGCGGACGAGTCCGTTCCTGTCGCGCTGGTCGGAGGAATGTGGGAGCTAGGGGCGCTGATGACCGAGCCCTTTGCTGTCTTGCTAGAGCGCTGGCTACCCGGAGCGGTTGCGAGCCCTGCCACGGGATCGCCCTGTGAAGGAGCGCTACGGCTCGCGGAACGCTTGGTGTCTGTAACACGGTAGAATAACAAGGTATCTTACAAGAGGAAGTCGAAATTATGGACTCAGATAATCCCACATTGCGATGGTCGCTGGCAGCAGTTGGTGTGGTAGTGGTTTGTTTCTGCCTGGGCTACTTTGTCTTTGGACCGAAGGGCAACGCGGACCCCGCCGCTGCGGTGGCGACGCCCTCCCCGGCACCCACTCCCGCCTCCCTCCCGGTAACCATGGTCAACAACCAGCCGCTACAGGTCGAGGACATCACGGCGGAGAAAGAGGCGGAGCGCAAGCGGAAAGAGGCCGAGGAGAAGGCAAAGCTGGAGGCAAAGGCCAAGGCGGCTGAGGAAGCACTCCTTGCGGCGACACCTGAGCCTACCCCCGACGCGGAGGTCACCGACGACAAGGCAAAGCCTGCCGACGACGAGACCACGAAGCCCGCGGATGAGAAATCGGCTACTCCCGATGAAAAGTCCAAGTCCGCCGATGAGAAACCGGTGACACCAGACGAGAAAACGAAGCCCGCCGAGGAAAAAGCAAAGCCTGCCGACGAGAAGGCGAAGCCCGCGGAGGAAAAGTCCAAGCCAGCCGACGAGAAGCCCAAGCCCAAGACGGAAGCCGAGAAAGAAGTGGCTGCCAAGGGGCTCTTCCGGGTTCGAATTGGGGGGACCAAGACTACCCGCGAGGATGCGGAGAAGCTTGTCGCACAGCTACGGGGTCAGGGCTACACGCCCGCCATTATCGCCGACCAGCGTAAGGGCAAGACGGTCTTTCATGTCCAAGCGGGGGCCTTCAGCGACTCGGAGAGTGCCGAGCGCCGGAAACGAGAGCTGGAGAACAATGGCTATGATGTTCGGATTAACTAGTGTGCTTCTTCTGGGGCTGGTCGGGCAGCCTGCCGCCCCACAGCCACCGACCACCGCCTTGGTTCGGCATGATTTTTCGACGAGTGACGACGGCTGGCTGGGGCTGGGGGATATCGCCAAGGTGAGCCGTACGGCCCCACCGGCTCCGACCCTGCACTTTGAGTACATGGTGGGAAAAGACTCGCTCAGTGCGCTGGTACATACGTTTGAGCCCGGCGTGCTCAAAGGCGCACAGCGTCTGCACTTCTCCGCCAAGACCGATACCGACACCGTGCTTGCGGTGCTGATCCAGGAGAAGGGCGGGGGGCGCTTCAGTGCAACCGCGACCCTGCCCAAGAATGTCTGGCAGGAGATCGAGTTCTCGCCCTCGGAGCTCGCTCTGGCACGGGATAAGGGCGATCCCGCCGATGCCAATGGCAAGCTGGATGCGGACCAGATCGAGTCGGTGAGCCTTATCGACCTGCATGAGTTCTTCATTCGCACCGCGGACGGGCCAGCTAAGGCGCTCTTTCCCGGGATTGTCGCCGGACCGCGGGAGCTATGGCTCAAGGAGTTCTCCGTGGGCACCGCCGCCCTGCCCGCCCCAGGCCTCGATGGCCTTGCGCGACCGCAGCTCTCCTGGATCGGGGTGGGGGGCGCGGACCTGAAGCGCACGGCCGCCGCCAAGAGCCCGCTGACCGCGACCAGTGTCGAGGCGGCCTACCAGGTGGGCAGTGGCAAGGTCGCAGGGATCTTTCACGCGCTCGTAAGCGGGGCGCTGGCGGAAAAAACAAGCCTGACTCTCTCGGTAGCGGTCCTCAAATCGGCGACTTTTCTGGTGCAGCTCGAGGACGACCAAGGGGGGAAGTTCAATACGACGATCGAGGTGCCCGGGGTGCGGTCCGCACGCAAGCTGACCCTGCCGCTCGCCGACTTCAAGCCCGATAATGACAGCAAGCGCGACAAACTCGACGCGAGCCGTGTCAAGCAGCTACTGATCCTGGATATCAGTGGCCTCACCGAGAGTGTCGAGCAAAACAACACACTCTGGCTGGCCAACCTGGAGGCAAAATAACAACGTGACCCCTGAGGCGGAACTGCACTATACCCGTGGGCGACTTCACCTGCGCCGTGGCGAGTCGCTCCTTCCCTACGCTCCCTCTGAAAAAGAGATGCAGACGGCACTGGAGAACTTTGAGAAGGCTCTTGCCATCGAGCCAACACACGCCGAGATTCACTACTGGATGGCCCATGCTCTCCGCCACCTCAGCCGAACCCGTGAGGCACGTGTCGCGGCGCGTAAGGCGGTCGAGCTCGCTCCCCAGAACGACGAGTACGGGCGCCTCGTCCGGCTCCTGGAGAGCCCCGCCCCCGAGCCCACTCCCAGCCGTGCCGCGCCGCCCTTGCGCAATGGCGCCACGCCCTCCGCCAGCCCCGAGCCCATGCGCCCCACGCTCACCTGGGACGATGTCGTGCTGCCGGCCAAGACCAAGCGGGAGCTGCGCCAGATGCAGCTCTTGCTGGAGAACCCCGCCCAGGCCCGGCGGCTTGGTGTCGATCCCCCGACCGGCCTCCTGCTCTACGGCCCTCCCGGCACGGGCAAGACCACGATCGCCCGCATCCTGGCGGCTCAGGCCAAGTGTAAGTTCTTTGCCACCAGCCCCGCCGAGGTGAACTCGATGTGGGTGGGCGAGGGCGAGAAGGCCGTGGCCAAGCTCTTCAACGAGGCACGACAGAACGCCCCCGCGATCATCTTCCTCGACGAGGTCGATGCCCTGATCCCGAGCCGTGTGGGGGGGATGCACATGCCCTCCGACAAGGTGGTCAATCAGTTCCTCCACGAGATGGATGGGCTGGTCGCCAACCAAGGGCTCTTTGTGGTGGGCGCGACCAACCGCCCAGACATGCTCGACCCCGCGCTCGTCCGCGGAGGGCGCCTCTCTCGCCAGATCGAGATCCCGCTCCCCGACGAAGAGGCACGGCGCTCTATCTTGGAGGTCTGTGTGAAGCGGGCCGTGATCGCCGACGATGTGGACCTGGACCGGCTTGCGGCGGGTGCGGAGGAGTTCTCAGGTGCCGACCTGCGCGCGCTGGTGAACGAGGCCGGGATGCAAGCCTTGATCCGACTCGCGGATGAGGGCGGAGTCGAGGCGGTCACGATGGCGGACTTTGAGATCGCCCTCGAGAACATGGACAAGACCGAGGACTAGCGCGGCGCTTTCTCCGGGGCGAGGCGCCGTCGTAGGGCGTTGGTGCCGCAGTGGACCTCGCCCGCTGCCGTATGGTAGGGCTCCCAGATATCTAAGAACTGGGGGCTCAGGCCCAGCTCGGTAAACAGCGTGGCAATTTGGTGCCGGTAGGGAGCAAAGGCGGGATCGGGGACAAAGACTCGCTTGCCGACAACCAAGCTATTGACGGGATTGGGCAAGACCGCCAGGCCGTTCTCAAAGAGCGCGGGCAGCGCCACGATATCCGCTTCGTCGATACCAAGCTCGCGCTTGAGCTGCTCCCGTGTCGCTTTAAGCGCCGCCCGAATCCGCCCCTGCTCCGGGCTCACGGCGAGCGCCTTGAGGTGACCGACCGTGGTCTCGCCGCGCCGCCCCACAAAGACCGGCTGGTCGTCGTTCAGCCCCGTGAGGGCCACGAGTGCGGTATCGGGGCAGGGGAGCAGGGCACGCCAGCCCTTGCGGTCGGGAGCCGGCACAAAGTTGAGCACCTCATCCACATGTCCGATTGTCAGCCAGCTCACGTCCACGAAGACCGGCGGCCACTGGGCCTTTTGTGCCTCCAGGAATGCCAGGGCATCGGGGTGAAAGCTCAGCTCTTTCTGCTTGCCCGTGAGAGCGCGCCCGTGCGGGTAGCCGGGGACCGGAGGGGAGACCTCCAGGTTGCCGTACCAGTCGATCCAGCGTCGCTGGGGTAGCGCCTCGCCCACCGGGATGCGCTCGACCTGCGGGAGCTTCTCCGCCAGAAACTGCGCGACCCGCGCATCCAGCGGGCCACAAACCAGGCCCATGTCGTGCTTACTGCGAAGGCCCAGGAGCGCGGCGGGCTTGCCGCCACGCACCCCAAACTCCACCGTGTCCTGCATCCAGACATCCGACGCGTGCGCGGGATCGTTGGCGATTGCGTAGACAGGCACCCCGGCGAGCCGGGTAAGCTCGGTGATCAGGGGCTTTGTCCGTGGGGTCTCCACCACAAAGAGTGCCTCAACCGGATCGAGCGACGAGCAGAGTAGGAACGGGTTTTCCACAGCGCGATTGTACCCGCAGGAAACCACGGTGGCTTTGGTGAAAGACAAGGCATGGCAAAGATACCCATTTGTTTGCAGATGTATACGGTCCGTGACGATGCCCAGCGCGATCTGGCAGGGACCCTCGCAACCGTTGCAAGCCTTGGCTATGCGGGAGTGGAGCTGGCCGGCTACTCAGGCAAGACAGCGCAGGAGTACAAGGCGCTCCTCGATTCCCATGGCCTGCGCGCCATTGGTGCCCACGTGGGCGTGGACCAGGTCACGGGAAAGATCGACCAGACTATTGAAGAGGCGAAGCTCTTTGGCTACAACTATGTGATCGTCCCGTGGATCGGCAAGCCCTACACCGAGTCGCTTGAGGGCTACCGCACGCTGGGAGCGGAGCTCTCCGCAGTTGCGGAGCAGTATACTGCGGCGGGGCTGACACTCTGCTACCACAACCACGCCTTTGAGTTCGACCTCTTGGAGGGGGACAAGACGGGGCTCGATGTCTTATTCGAGTCCGCCCCCCGTGTCCAGGCAGAGCTGGATACCTTCTGGATCAAGAAGGGCTGCCAAGACATCCCGGAGTACCTCACCCGGCTCTCGGGGCGGGTACCGCTGGTGCACCTGAAGGACATGGATGCCGAAGGGAACTTTGCGCCGGTGGGCACGGGGACCGTGGACTATCCGGCACTGTTTGCGGCCGCGGAGGCAGCGGGCGTCGCCTACTACATGGTCGAGCAGGACAGCTGCCAGGCCCCCTTGACCCCGCTTGAGTCGATCAAGGTTAGTATGGAGAACCTGAAGGCCTGGGGCAAGGTCTGAGGCCACTATGCGTCTGATCGGCTGGGTCGGGCTGGCATTTTGTAGTGTTGGGCTGCTGATTGACCTGGCGACCTACCACAATATCAGTCGTGTCGGCGGAGGGGGCGAGCTTGCAGACCCCCTCCGCACGCTTTTCTGGGGCATGGTACTGTTTCCCATTGGGGCGAATCTCTCCCTGGTACTTTTACGACGTCAGCTAGGGCGCTGAGAGTGTCTTTCCTTTTCCTTTTTTGTCGTGATATACTAAAAAAATCCTTGACACACCTTTGACACGGGAACTTCGTGTCTAAAAATGTGTTGGGTCTAAGGAATAAACAAGGTGTGAGCCTTGAAATATAGAAATATCATGACGTCAGATTCACCAATCTCTTCACGTCGCCGCCAAGATATACTCCGTCGTGTTCGTCAACGGCAGGCGATTTTACAAAATGCTACCCCCGACGATATCCTAGAAGCGGAGAGAAAGCTATTTGCGGAAGACGATGAGTACATCCCTCAGCTTTTACGTGCTCGTGCTGCCCTCTTAGGCGAGGTTGAGGAAGAGCTTCCGCCACTAGAACCCGCGTTTGAGGAGCTCCCTGACTTTCCGAGTGCAGTTTCTCCTGTTGTCCCCCTCAAGCAAGCACCGGTCGTACCGACTGCGCAAAAGGATAATGTCCTGCAGCCGCCGCCGCCCGATAAAGAGCTCTCCGAGTTTGATCGTCACCACAACGCGATTCGTCTTTATGTGATTCAGCAGTTTGAAGAGGGGAAAAAGTCGCGTGAGATCGCCGAGCTGATTGGCTTGACCCCGCATAAGCTCTCGCGCTGGTACAACCAAGTCAAGGAGCTCCCTTTTGCGATGCGCCTCTGGATTCCGCTCTTCAAAGAGGAAGAGCTAGGAGAGTGGAAGCCGGGCGACCCCGATAGTGAGGACGAAGAGCCCGATGCGACTCTTGTCTCAGAGCCCGAGCCACGTCCTGCGCAACGTGTGCTGGAGCCTAGTCCTGAGGCAGTGCGTGCCGCCAAGCGAGCACTCCTTCAGGCGGAGAAAAATGCCCAGCTCGAGCAGGATCGTGCTGAAGTTTCTCAGTGGATCGCCGACAATACCGCCTCCGACGAAGATATTGTCGTGGCGCAGCGGCTCGCGGCGCTGGCCTTTCACCGGGCGGAGTGGAGCCTCTCACGGATCGCACGCGCCTTGGAGCTGGATGTCTCGACCATCAGCCGCTGGATGACACGGGCCAAGCAGGCGGAGGAGGCGGAGCTTGCGCTACAGAAGGGCATGGACAAGCGTCGCACGGAGCAGAAGCTAAAGGCGGCGGCAAAGCCTGTCGTGCGGCAGACGCCGCGCCCCAAGATCGCGCTACCGCGGCCGATCCAGCCCCTCTCACCCATGGCCAAGCGGTCGGTCGGTATGCTGCGTGCGGTAATCGAGCAGGCGGAGACCCAAGACGATGGTGTCGTGCTCTTGCCCGTGGCCAGCGCGATTGAGCGCGAGCGCGTCATGGCATCGCTCTCCATGATGAGTGTCGCCGCGGGTCGTCCTCAGCCGCGCGGCAAGGAGTTTGTTATCCCGCTTCCGCCTGAGGAGGCGATGTACCTCAGGCGGATGCTCGTGCAGGACTAGGCCTCTGCCTCGGTGTCGGCGGTCTCTTTCGGGGCCGCCTTGATGCTCTCCGAGTAGCCACACTCTTTATTGACACAGGCGATCCCGGTGAGGCGTCCTTTGAAGACCTTCTCGTGGAGGAGGCCTTCGCACTGGGGGCACTTACGGTCGGTGAGCGGCTTGCCGGGGAGCGCGGTCTTGCAGGCGGGGTACTGGTTGCAGGAGTAGAACACACCCGTGCGGCTGCGCTTCTCCACAAACTCGCCCTTGCCACACGCGAAGCACTTCACGCCCGTGGACGCCGCCGCGGGCTTGTCCTTGTGGATGTACTTGCACTCGGGGTAGCCTGGACAGGCGAGGAACTTGCCAAAGCGCCCGGTCTTCTCCACGAGTAGCCGCCCACAGTTGGGGCAGGGAATCTCCGAGACCACCGGCTCTGCCACGGCCGCAGCTTCACCGTCGGCTCCTTCCGCCGCAACCTTCTCGCTGTACTTGCACTCGGGGTAGTTGGAGCAGGAGATAAACTTGCCGTAGCGGCTGAACTTCTCCACCAGCGGCTTGCCACACTCCGGACAGGCGCGGCCGATATCCTTGGCGAACTTGCCCATGGTCTCATCGGCAGCCTTGAGTGCGATGGCAAAGGGCTCGTAGAACTCCTTGAGCAGGTTGACGCGGGTCTCCTTGCCCTCCTCGATGGCATCGAGGCGCTCCTCCATGCCCGCGGTGAAGTGGACATCGAGGATCTGCGGAAAGGCTTGGACGAGGAGGTCCGTCACCACGAAGCCAAGGTCGGTGGGCTGGAACTTCTTCTCATTGAGCGCGACATAGCCCCGGTCCTGGATGGTGGAGATGATCGAGGCGTAGGTGCTCGGGCGCCCGATCCCTTGCTCCTCCATTGCCTTGACCAGAGTCGCCTCAGTGAAGCGGGGCGGGGGCTCGGTGAAGTGCTGCTTGGGCAGGAGCTTTAAGAGATCAAGCGGCATCCCCTCGGTGAGCGGAGGAAGCGGCGGCTTCTCGTCGTCGTCCACCTGTGTGGGGTTGTCCTTGCCCTCGGTGTAGACCCGCAGGAAGCCGTCGAACTTGACGGTCGAGCCGGTGGCGCGGAAGGTGTACTTCGCCGCCTCGATATCGGCCTGCACCACATCCATGACTGCGGGAGACATCTGCGACGCGATAAAACGCAGCCAGATCAGGCGGTAGAGCTTGAACTGGTCCGGGTTGAGGCGGGTCTTGACACTGTCCGGGTCGCGGGAGATATAGGTTGGGCGGATCGCCTCGTGGGCATCTTGCGCCGCGTTCTTAGACTTATAAAAGTTGTACTTCTCAGGGGCGTAGGGCTTGCCAAACGTGCTGACAATGTACTCTTTTGCTGCCGCCTGTGCCTCATCGGCGACACGGGTCGAGTCCGTACGCATGTAGGTAATCAGACCAACCGTCCCTGCATCCCCGCCCAGGTCGATTCCTTCGTAGAGCTGCTGCGCCACGGACATCGTGCGCTTGCTGGTGAAGCCGAGCTTGCGCGCCGCCTCTTGCTGGAGGGTCGAGGTAATAAAGGGAGCGTAGGGCCGGCGCTGGCGCTCGGACTTCTTGACCTTGACGACATTCCAAGGGGCTTTTTCGACCGCTCGCAGCACCGTCATGGTCTGGTCCTCGGTCTTGATCTCGAGCTTCTTGCCCTCAAAGCCCACGAGGTTGGCATCGAAGGCCTGCTTCTTGCCGGTCTGGGGGGTTAGGTTGGCGGTCAGGCTCCAGTACTCAACTGGGACAAAGGCGAGGATCTCGCGCTCTCGGTCGGCGATCAGGCGCACGGCCACGGACTGAACGCGCCCGGCGGAGAGGTCCTTGCGAACTTTCTTCCAGAGCAGCGGGCTGATCTTGTAGCCCACGAGGCGGTCCAGTGTGCGGCGGGTCTCCTGCGCCTCGACTTTATCTTGGTTGATATCGCGTGGGTTGGCCAGCGCTGCCTGCACCGCGGTCTTGGTGATCTCGTTGAAGACAATGCGCTTGATGCGGGACTTGGGGAGCTTGAGTGCGGCGGCGATGTGCCAGGAGATTGCCTCCCCCTCGCGGTCGGGGTCGGAGGCGAGGTAGACCGTGTCACAGCCCTTGGCAGCGGCGGCGAGCTTGCCCAGGACATCCTTGCGGTCGGTTAGGGGCTCGTAGGTGAGTGCAAAGTCGTTCTCGATATCCACGGCGAGCTTGGACTTGGGGAGGTCACGGACATGGCCCATGCTGGCCTCGACTTGGTAGTCTTTGCCAAGGAAGCCCTTGAGGGTCTTGGTCTTGGCGGGCGATTCGACGATAATGAGCGATCTTGCCATAGTTATTTCCTGAGGAGGACGCCGCCGATTGTATCGCGGTGCATCTCTCCTTCGCAACGAGAGTGTACAATTGTTTTAAGAGAATGGTTCCTGACCCGGAGTTTTACTGGCACACGAGCCCCTTGCAGTTTGTCCCCGCGATCCTGAGCTCTGGGGCGCTCGTGGCATCGGCCTACCCAAGGCCCCGCGCCCTGGCACGCCGCCGCAAGCTTGGGCTGGAGGGGGTTGTCCATCTTTCTTTTACCGCACGGACACCGCTTCTTACCGATAAATGCCAGCGCGGCTATCCTCACGTGCTCTTTGCCTTCGACCCCGCAATCGCCGAGCTCCCTGGCGCGGGCTATCTCAAGTGGAACACGATGCGCTGGGCACACCGCGAGGAGTTTATCCCGATTGTCGATCCCGCCGAGAAGGCCACCTTTCGCGCCGCCTGGCGCGCCGGGAGCTACCCGTCGGCGGAGCTTTTGATACCAAAACAGCTCGCGCTCAACCACGCCACCGCCCTCTATCTTGCCTCGCAGGCCGAGGCGGACTGGCTGATGCGGCTATCTCTTCCCACTCCTCCGATGACAATCGACCCGGAAAGGTTCCCGCCCGGCCCCCCTCACGATCTCACCGCGTTTCACGAGTGGGCCGATTCCTGCGAGCGTGCCGGGGAGCTCCTGCCGCCGCTGGAGGCGGTGTTTGATTGACCTCCCCCCGCGCTTTAGCGCGCGACCCCCTCCGGCAAGCGAAGGGGGTAAAATGGCGGCATGGCGTGGGAGAAACTTGAGCCGTCGGGCCGCCCCTTATTGGAAGCCTACAAGGCGCAGCTTGTCTCGATTCCGGCGGGGAAGCTCCTGCGTCGAACGGGCATGATGTCGGTGCTTCGGGAGCGCCCCGCCAAGGGAATTGTCGCGCGGCTGACCGGCAAGACGGAGGTCATCACCGCCGAAGAGCCGATCCTAAGCGAAGTCGCAACCATACCCGCCTTTCAGATGGGGCGCACGCCAGTTACGGTCGGGATGTGGCAGGAGTTCTGCGGTGCCACGCATCGTGAGATGCAAGCGCCACCCGATCATCCTGTGTGGGGGAGTGGCTGGGATGCAGTGCGCGATCATCCGATTGTGAGGGTGACCTGGGAGGACTGCCAAGCCTACGCCGACTGGGCAGGGCTCGTGCTCCCCACGGCGGCACAGTGGGAGTACGCGGCCAGTGGTGGCGATGGCAGAGTGTATCCGTGGGGCGATGATTGGGACGCCAGCAAGTGCCAGTGTAGTAAGAAATCCCGTGTTGACTCTGGGGGTACATCGCGCGTGGGGAGTTTCCCTGCGGGCCCGTTTGGACTGTACGATATGGCAGGAAATGTCTTTGAGTGGAGCGCGGACTGGTACGATGACACCAAGACATTTCGCTGCCTTCATGGTGGCGCGTGGGGGCATAGTGCGAGGGAGGAGTTTTGCTGCGCCTATCGGGGCCGGATGGTTCCTACAATGTGGAGCTTTTTCTGGGGATTTCGCCTGGCTAATCTCCCGCACATCTCAAGATAGCCAAAGCTTCCCCCCCTTCGCGAAGCCGGAGGGGGTCGCGCGCTAAAGCGCGGGGGGAGGTCACCGATGGTACGCCTCACCCCGGTTGATCTTAAACGCTCGGTAGAGCTGCTCGACCAGCACAACACGAGCGAGCGGGTGGGGGAGGGTCATCGGGCCGAAAGAGAGCAGGAAGTTCGCGCGGGCCCGGACCGCATCGCTGAGGCCGTTGGCGCCGCCGATCAGAAAGATCAGGTGGCTCTCACCGTCGGTGCAGACTTGCTCGATCTTAGCGGCGAGCGCCTCGGAGGAGAGAGCCTTTCCGGTGCCGTCGCAGGCGACCACCCAGGCGCGCTCGGGGAGACGGGCGAGGAGGCGCTCGCCCTCTTTCTCGGAGTCGGCGCGGGTGTCTTCCTCCACCTCGATCAGGCTAAACGTGCTGGTCTGGCCGCCCAGGCGCTTGACATACTCCGCGACCGCGTCCTTCCAGTAGCTCTCGCGCAGCTTCCCGACACAGAGCACGGTCACTTGAGGGCGTGCGGCCATCTACTCTGCCTCGCCGGGGAGGGGCGGCATGTTGGCGATACTGATCACCCGCCAGTGGGGCTCGGTAAAAAAGAGATTGCGGCGGCGGCTCTCCTGGCGCATCACCAGCGTGAGCTGATTGCCGCCCCAGAGGGTCTCACTGCCATCGCCGAGCACCGACGCCGACGTAAACACAACTCGCTGCTTGGGGTCTTTGTCCGCGGACTCCAGGACCTTGGGGGGCGTGATCTTAACATCGTACTTGACACCTCGGCCACTGCTCTTGGCGTTGTTGAGGAGCAGGCGCATCCGGGCCTTGTTGAGCATTCCGCTCTTGAAGTCCTCCGAGATCAGGTCCATCATCGCCGAGACATGCCCGGCCTGCGCGGCATCGGCGGCCTCCTGCAGCGACTCGGCGATCTGTAGCTCCGGGGTGGCGGCGGGGCGGGGCGCCAGCGACCAGATGCCCGCCGCAACCAAGAGTAGCAGGCACAGCGCTACCACTATCTTACTGACTTTGCTCATGGGATTACTCCTTATCATACTAAACGCGTCTAGGGTAGAATGGTTACGATGAAGACTCTGACACGACGAACGGTTTTGCGGGGCGCGGGTGTCGCGCTGGCCCTGCCCGCCTTTGAGGCGCTCGCCCAGACCTCGGCCAAGTCGCCGAACCGTCTGGCGGTGCTCTACATGCCCAATGGCGTCAATCCTTTTGCCTGGACCCCCAAGGGCACGGGAAGCCAGTTCGAGCTCTCCGAGATCCTGGCCCCCCTAGCTCCGGTCAAGGACGATATCCTAGTTCTCACGGAGCTGATGAACCATGGCTCGATCACGGGGGATGGCCACTACTACAAGATCGCGCCGTTTCTGACCGGCACAACTATCTCTAAGACCACGGGGGCAAATCTCAACGCGGGCGGCGTCTCGCTCGATCAGCTCATCGCTCAGAAGCTGGGCAACCTCACCCCGCTGCCGTCGCTGGAGCTCTCGGTCGATCCCCCCACCACGTATGTCGATACCAATGTGGGGCTCACCGCGCTCTACGGCTCGCATATCTCCTGGAGCACGCCCACGACCCCGGTCTCGCGCGAGATCAACCCGCAGGCCGCCTTCGACCGCCTCTTCCGCCAAGGCCAGAGCGGCAAGGGCGTCTCCGCGAGCGATGCCTCGGTCTTGGACGCCGTCATGGACGATGCCTCGGGGCTGAAGAAAAAGATCAGTGCGGCGGACCGCCTCAAGCTGGAAGAGTATCTGGATGCCGTGCGCGCGGTCGAGAAGCGGATCGCCTTCGATGCCAAGCGCCGGAAGGGCTCGATCCTCGACGATCCGATCCTGCGTGCGGAGTCGGAGAAGCTCGACAAGCGCATCAAGGACTGGTACGCGGTTCCCGGCGACAAGCGCCCGCTGGACCACACCGAGCAGGTGCGGATCATGCTGGACCTGATGGTGCTGGGCTTCTGGTCGGACTCCACCCGCGTCTCGACCTTCCTCTTTGGCAACGAGGTCTCCGGGCGCAACTTCAGCTTCCTGCCCGGTGTTAACGGCGGCCACCACGAGTACAGCCACCACGAGGGCAAGGCCGACAAGCTCGATCCCTACAAGAAGATCGGGGCGTGGCACATGGCGCAGTACGGCTACATGCTCCAGCGAATGAAGGCCATCAAAGACGGCGAGAGCACGCTTCTGGACAACTCCATGGTGCTGATCGGGAGCGGCATCAAGGACGGCAACGCGCACAGCCCGTACAACCTGCCCATCGTCCTCGGCGGGCGCGGCGGCGGCTCGATCTCCACGGGGCGGCACCTGGTCTACAGCAAGGAAACTCCGCTCTGCAACCTGCACCTAGGGCTCCTACGGCGCATGGGGGTCCAGGCCGAGCGCTTTGGCGATAGCACCGGGGAGCTCAAGGGCCTCAGCGAGAGAGACTTTGCCGGCTTGACAGGCTAGCGGCTTAGTGCGGGAGCGGGCTGACAATCACAAGGGTTCCGCCAACGAGGACGACGAGGCTTTCGGGTTTGGGCAAGTGCATAGGCTAAGTTTATGCGCTCCGCCGGGCGGCCTCAAGTATGAATTGTCATATAGCGTTCTTGGAGTTCTTTCAGGAGGGCTTCGTCGCGCTCCGGGAGGAGCTCGGCGAGGTCGAGGGCTTTTTTATAGAGGCCCCGTGCGAGCTTTGGCTGGTTGGTCTCGGCTGCGACTCCTGCGGCGCGGGTGACCGCATCGACCATTCCTTGAAGATTCTTCGCCTTAAAGTGCAGCTTGCAGGCACGCTCTAGGTTCTTCAGGGCGCTCTCTTCTTGCTCCATCGCAAGCTGTGAGAGCGTGATCTTCAGGTAGATCGCCGGGTCGAGCTGCGGGGGCTGGGCGGCCTCAAAGCAGGCAATGGCGGCCTCGTGCTCCCCGAGGGCGGCGTGTGCCTCGCCCTGGGAAAGCTGAATCTGGGGGAGAAGCTCGGCGTAGTCGATTAAGGTGGCGAGCTGGAGCGCGTTCTCCAGGAGAGGTGTGGCCGCACCGGGCTCGCCGTGCTTAAGGAGTGCTTTGGCAGCTTGGAGCTGGAGGTAGGCCAGCTCCGGGGCATCTTCAAGGCGCTTGGTCTGCATCAGGAGCGAGGCCGCCTCAACATAGTGCGCGGCGGCAAGCTCCCAGCTCTCCAAAATTGCCTGCTCCTCCGCTTCGTCGCGGTGCTCCTGCCAGGTCATCGTCGTGCGACGGCAGGCTCTCGGGTAAAGAGCCCGGCGGGGGCGGGCATTCCCGGTCCGACCAGGGTCTGGTCGCGGCGGGGGCCGATGGAGACAAAGCGGGCGGGGACACCAGCGAGCTTCTCGACAAAGCGGACATAGTCTTGGGCGTTCTTCGGCAGGTCCTCAAAGCGCGTCACGTTGTCGATGGAGTCCTCAGGCCAGCCGGGGAGCGCCTCGTAGACCGGCTCACAGCCATCGAGCAGGCAGACATCGCCGGCGGGGAAGTGCTTGAGCAGGACCCCATTCTTGGTGTAGCCCACGCAGACATTGACCGTCTCAAAGCCCGCGAGCACATCGAGGTGCCCCACGCAGATTCCCGTGAGGCCATTGACCCGTGCGGCGTACTGGAGCGCAAAGCCATCGAGCCAGCCAATCCGACGGGGGCGTCCGGTCGTGGTTCCGTACTCATGGCCGCGCTCGCGGATCCGGTCCCCGCGCTCGTCGAGGAGCTCCGTGGGCACCGTTCCCGCACCCACGCGGCTGGTGTAGGCCTTGACCACGCCGATAATCTCCGTGATCGCCGTGGGCGGGACTCCGGTGCCGATAGTCGCGCCGCCGGAGAGGGGGTGGGAGCTCGTCACAAACGGGTACGTGCCGCCGTCGATATCCAGCATGGTCGCCTGAGCGCCCTCAAAGAGAATCCGCTTGCCATCGGCGATGGCATCGCCCGCGAGGGCTTGGGTGTCGCAGACATACGGCGCAAGCTTCTCCCCCAGCGGGGTCAGCTCTGCGAGGAGCGCTTCTAGATCAACAGCCTCCGCCTCAAAGACCTTGGTGAGGATTGCGTTCTTCAGGGGCAGGGCGGCGCTGAGGCGCTCGCGCAGACGGGTGGGGCTGACCAGATCGCCCATGCGGATACCGACCCGGCTGGCCTTGTCGGCGTAGCACGGCCCGACCCCGCGCCCGGTGGTGCCGATCGCGCTGGCCCCCTTGAGCTTCTCTTCCAGCTGGTCCAGCAGCCGGTGGTAGGGCAAGATGACATGGGCGTTGTGGGAGATGCGCAGGTTGCGCGTGTCGATCCCCACGGCACCCAGAATCTCCAGCTCGCGCACGAGGGTTGCGGGGTCGATCACCATGCCATCGGCCATGATGCAGTGGATCTTGGGGTTGAGGATCCCCGAGGGAATCAGATGGAACTTGTAGGTATTCTCGCCCACATGGACCGTATGGCCCGCGTTCGGCCCGCCGCCGTAGCGGATCACCATGTCCGCATCCTGCGCGAGGAGATCGACCAGCTTACCCTTCGCCTCGTCCCCCCAGTGCGTCCCCACGACCACGACCGCGCCCATAGACACCTGCTCCCCCAACAAAAAAATAGGATAGCGAGCCGCTACCCTACATAAGGATTCCGTTTGCGCTGTTGCGCGCCTTGATTATATCACGACCCGTACCCAGCACGTCCCTCGCCTTCCTGCAAGCTACCCACCGATCCAGCCGCGGCGGTGGGCTAGGAGCCCACCCGAGCTCATCAAGGTCAGCATGACCCCGACCGTTATCCAGAACCCACGGTCTTGCGTGGTAAAGAGTCTCGCCTGGAAGTTCATCCCCAGCACCCCGGCCAGTGTCCCAATGGGCAAGAGAAGTACCGTCACGACCGTCAGGAGGCGCATGACATCGTTGGTTTTTTGGGCGACCTGTGCGGTGTACATTTCAAATGAGCCTAGAACCAGCTCGCGCGCGTTGTCGATACTGTCGATCGCGCGCTCTAGCTGGCTCCAGAGGGTAGGGAAGACCGTCTCTTGCTCGCGGTTGCCAAACACGGAGACGATATCCGGCCGTAGGAGAGCACTGTAGACCTCACGATGGGGGACTAGTGCTCGTCGGAGGGCGGCGATCTTCTGACGGAGCCGGCGGAGCTGGGGGAGGATCGGAGTGGCGGGGGCGGCGGCCATGGCGAGATCGTCCCAGGAATCTACCTCGGCCTCAAGGCGCTCGATCGTGCGAAAGAAGCTGGTCAGGTGCCAGTCGAGCATCGCGGCTAAGAAACTACTGGCACAGAGCTGGCCCAGCTGGGAGTCGTCGCGGATCTGCCGCTCGAAGTTCTCCAAGGGCTCTACGACGCCATCGTGGACCGTGACAATCCAGTTGCTCCCAACCAAAAAGTAAAGTGCCTGCAGAGAGATATCGTGGCTTGGGATCAGAACCCGCACCTTGAGCCAGGAGCCGTAGTTGTCCACGCGCGGACGGCTCCGGCCCTCGGTCTCGACGGGCAGGCCCAGCGAAGGAATACCGAGCCAGGTTGCTAGCTCGGTAAGGTCCCTCTGCTGGTTGCGGTCCACGTCGATCCAGAGCACCTGGTTCGCGGTGAGCTCCGTGAGCGGCAGCTCACGGAGCGCCACCGTGCGGTCGAGGCCCCTGGTGTCAAAGAGGGTCGCTTGCATCCTGGCTAGCGTCGGATCATGCGCAGGATGCCAATCAGGACACAGGCCCCGACAACTGAGACAAGGATACTGCCCAGGTTGAGCCCATTGGCCCCACCGCCCCCAAGAACGAGGCTACTAAGAAAGCCGCCGATCACGGCTCCCACAATCCCCAGGGCAATGGTTCCCAGCCAGCCACCGGGCTCGTCCCGGCTGCCTGGCATGATGGCCTTGGCGAGGACGCCAGCGATCAACCCTACGACGATCCAAATGAGGATACTCATCTTATTCTCTCCTATCTTTTACTCTCTTTAGCGGTCTTGTTTCTCACGGATCAGGTCTTGGACTGGCTCGGGGGGGAACTGGTCTGCATCGACCGACACCTCGGCACCAAGGCCCGTGATATTGTCATCGTTGTCGACAGAGTCCACGGCTGCCACGGCAAGGCCGCTGGCAATCGCGCCCGCTGCGGCTCCTGCCAGTGCGCCCAGTGCGGCTCCCACGGGCCCGAGTACCGCGCCGGCAACCGCCCCGACAACCGCTCCGCCGGTCGCTCCCAGAACACTGCCCTTGGCAGGATCGTTGTTCGGGTCATCGTCCAGGCCGTGCTGGATGCCGTCGAGGTGCTCGTGGACCAAGCGCTGGCGGGGAGCCATGGTAAGCTCCTCCTCCGTCACCGAGATCGTCACGGGCTCCCCCTCGCCCGGCGAGAGCTTCGGATCGACGCTCACTGTCCGGCGTCTTTCGTGTGGTGGACCTTGGCCTTGATCGCCTCGGCAGCATCGTGGGCCTTTTCCTTGATGACCTCTGCGGTATCGCCCAGGAGCTCCTTGGCACGCTCCTTTAGGTCTTCGAGATCACTCTTGAGCTCGCCTACCTCTTGCTTGACCTGGCCATCGGCTTGGTTGACCACGCCGCGTGCGGTCAGCTCCGGGTCCTCAAGCGTCGTCCCTAGCTTGTGCTGTGCCTTGCCAAGCAGCTCTTGGGCCTTTCCTTCGGCCTTGTCGCTCGCGCCGGCTCCGGCGATCGTATCGACTGTTTTCTCAATCTTGTCGGTGGTTTTCTCTGACATGGTCTTGATTCCTTTTCTAGGTAGCCAGTAGTGGCTGGCTGTGGAACCTGTATACGCAATGGGCGAGCTGGTTCCCTCGAAATTTAAAAAGGAACTTGCTGTCTTTACGGGGCATATGTAACTGCGAACGCTATGCCTGAAGAACCGAAAAAAATACGTGCTATTCTTGCCGAGGACGAAGGGATGACCATCCTCTTGCTTCGTCGGGCGCTGACTCTCGCCGGCTATGAGGTTGTCAAGGCAGTCCCCGATGGCGAGCAGGCGGTACTGGCCGCCCGTGAGCTCGCCCCGGACTTCCTGGTGATGGACATCAACATGCCCCGGATGAGCGGTATCGAGGCCGCACGACAGATCACCCTAGAGCGCCCCCTCCCGATTATCATGCTCACTGCCTACAGCGACCAAGCCCTCGTGGAGGAGGCGATCGCTGCGGGGGCCTGTGCCTATCTGGTCAAGCCTGTGGTGGCTGAGCAAGTCGCGCCTGCGGTTCGGACGGCGCTGGCGCGCTTTGACGTGCTGCAGGAGACCCGGCGCGAGAACACCGACCTGCGCGATGCTCTGGAGACCCGAAAGCTGGTCGAGCGTGCCAAGGGAATCCTAGCGTCGCGTCTCCAGCTCAACGAGGCCGATGCCTTCCGGCGACTACAGAAATCTGCACGGGATAAATCGCTTCCTCTCAAGCAGGTCGCTCTGGAGATTGTCCGCGCCGATGAGCTACTGACATCGTTGTGAGTATTTCCATTACTGCTTGACAGAGGGGGAAATCTGGGGGATATTGCCTCTGTGCGCACCATGATTGGGTAGACCTGATCGGGGGCAGACGCTTCTTAAATACTTTGTGTGGCCATGACCGTCACGCAAACATTTGAGGCCAGGATTGCCTCGCTTGGAGAAGACCTCTCTTCTCAGCGAAGCTTTTCTGGCCTTTTTGTTTGCGCCGCGGAGAAAAACCATGCAAGCAACTCTTACCTTATCGGCAACTCGGACAGTTCCTTCTTCGGTGTCTCGTCCCTTGGATCGCTGCTCTGTCGATGAGCTGCTTCGGCGGAGCCGGGCAGGTGATCTCGGCGCCCGCCACGCCCTGGTGGGCAGATACCAGTCTATTATCCACGCGACTGCCAGTCGCATGGCCAGCAATCGCCCGGATGCAGAGGATCTGGCGATGGATATCTACCTGCATGTCTTTAGCGTCATCAACTCCTGCAATAACACCTTGACCCTCCCTGGCTGGATCAAGCGGGTCGCCATCAACGAGGTCTACCAGGTCTGGCGTCGCAAGGGACGAATGCCCGCTCAGGCATCCCTGGAGGCGGTGGTGGAGGCGAGCGGTGACAATATCTTGCGTGCGGATGAGAGTGAGAATCCTGCCACGATCTTGATGAGTCGGGTGGTTCAGGAGGAGCGAAGTGCTCGTCTGCGCGCCGCTCTTGCCTCGCTGCCGGCCCACCAGCGGGCTCTCTGCGAGCTTCACTACATCCACCGGCGCTCGTTCGAGGAGATCGCCCAGGAGACGGGAGTTGCTTTGGGAACCATTAAGTCCCGGCTCTTTCGTGCCCGTGAGAACATGCAGCGAAAGCTCGGCGACCTTGCCGTTGCCTAGGCGTTGCGCTCTGCTTCAGTGGCGGATCACGTGTAGGATACTCAGGGTAAGGAGCGCTCCCAGGGTCGCGGCGAGCAGGCTACCCAGCTCTAGTCCCATGGGACCTTCATTGCCAAGGAGCAGGTTCCAGGACCAGCCTCCGGTTACGGCACCGACCACGCTCAGCACGCTCGTCCCCAAAAGCCCTTGCGAGTTGCCTGGGTGGGCACCCAAGCTCTTTTTGAGTAGAGTCCCCACCAGTAAACCGATGAGAGTATAGGTTGCTATCCCCATTGCACACGACCTTCTTTCCTAACTTTTGAATCTAAGGATCGTATACAAAACAGGGGCCTGGGTTTCATCGGAATCTCAGGGAGCTTCTGAGGAAGGGAACCGAAGCCCCACTCGGGCTCCTGTGGGGGTGTTCACGAAGGTCAAGGTGCCCGCGAGGTCCCAGGTCCCGATACTCTCGATCAGGCTCAGCCCGATACTGGCGCTACGGATTGGGTCAAAGCTGGGGGGAAACCCTGGGCCTTCGTTGTAGACATCCAGCTGGATTTCGGCAGCTTCTTGCTTCAGCGAGATATGGATCGTGCCATCTCCGTGCTTGATAGCGTTGGAGACCAGCTCATTGACGAGGAGAGACAGGGAGCTCACTTGCTTGAGGCTGAGCTCCACCTCATCGGCATCGAGCGTGATGACCCGTGGTGTCAGGACATTGGCCATCGCAGGAATCAGGCGCTCAAGTGCGAAGCGTGCGGAGACACTATCGAGCGGTACCCCCGGGGTGCTGGTCTGGTGGGTGAGCAGGTCATGGAGGGTGGCGAGGCCACGGATGTGGCGGGCGAGCCGGGCGAGTGCCTGTGTCCCCGAGTCATCGTCGAAGCGCATCGCATCCACGAGAGCGATCAGGACCTGGAGGTTGTTCTTGATCCGGTGGTGGCTCTCCATGATCGCACGCTGGAGCCGCTGGTTGAGGTCCTCGATCTCCTTCTGGCGCTCACGCAGCGTCTCTTCGGCAGCCAGTCGCTCACGGCGCTCGTGGGCCTCACGCAGGGCACGCTCTACCGCAGGAGGGAGGCGCTCTAGCTGATCTTTGAGGATGTAGTCGGTCATTCCCAGCTTGAGGCACTCGACTGCACGGCTCTCCCCTAGGGCACCCGAGAGCAAGATAAAGGGGATGGTCGAGTCGGTATCCTGGAGGAGCTGGAACGCCTGAATGCCATTGAAGGCCGTTAGGTTGAAGTCAGAGATCACCAGATCGGGCGGGTTTGCCTGAAGCGCAGCGACGTAGCTCTCTTGGCGGCTGACCGTGGTGACCGTAAAGTTGGGGGCAGCGTCTTCGAGGCAGGCCCGCACAAGCTCGGCATCTAGGGGATCGTCTTCGACATGCAGGAGCTGGTAGGCTCTCATACGAAGAGCACCGGCTCGGGTGGCGGTTGGTTGGTGTTGGTCCAGAAGGTCCCAATCGCCTTGAGCGTCTCGGAGTAGTGGTCGAAGTCGACGGGCTTTACCACATAGGCATTGGCCCCGAGTCCATAGCTGCTCTGGAGGTCCGCGGGCTCACGGGAGCTGGTCAGCATGACAATGGGAATGCTCATCAGGCTGGGGTCGGACTTTACCCGCCGCAGGACCTCAAGGCCATCGATTCGGGGGAGCTTGAGGTCGAGCATCATCAAGATCGGGTTTCCGGGCTCCCGATCCGCATGCAAACCGGAGCGCTTCAGAAAATCCAGAGCCTGCTGGCCATCCTTAACCACGATAATATCTTGCGCAAAGTCTTCGTCGGCGAGTACCTCCAAGGCAAGCTCGATATCGTTGCTATTGTCCTCTACCAATAAGATTGTCTTCATGTAATCTCTCTATTTTCTTCGTCACGGAGCCGCTCCAGGGGCAGGGAGAAGTAGAAGGTCGCTCCCGCTCCCAGGGTGCTCTCTGCCCAGGTTCGCCCCTCGTGCCGGGCGATGATGCGCCGGACGCTCGCTAGCCCGATTCCCGTTCCCTCGAATTCCTCGGGTTCGTGCAGGCGCTGAAAGACCCCAAAGAGGTTCTCCGTGTGCGCCATGTCAAATCCGACACCATTGTCCTTCACGGAGAACTCCAGCTCGGTTGCTGTTTGACGGCACTGGATCTCGATATGGGTGGTGGGGCTCTTACTGGAGTACTTTACCGCATTCTCCATCAAGTTCCGCCAGACGAGGCGGAGCATGGGCATGTCGCCCCAGACTGCGGGGAGGCTTCCCACCTCCCAGGTGATCGTCCGCTCGGGGTTCTCGAGGGCGAGCTCTGCCTGAATCTTCTCCACCTTGGCCTGCATCGAGACCACGGTCTGGTTGAGCTCCGTCCGGCTCATCCGGGAGAAGGCCAAGAGATCGTCGATCAAGAGCCCCGCACGCCGTCCGGCGTCTTTGATGAGGCTGACATAGCGCCTGCCGGGCTCGTCAAGCAGCTCCCCTGATTTTTTCTCCAGCAGGTCTGCAAAGCCAACCACATGGCGCAGGGGGGCTCGGAGATCGTGGGAGACGGTGTAGGAGAAGGCCTCCAGCTCACGGTTGGCGGCGTGGAGGCCCTCGTTGGCGGCTTTCAAGCTCTCCGTACGTTCCTCGACCCGTCGCTCCAGTACCGCATTGAGCTGGCGCACAGCGGCCTCACTGGCCTCTCGGTCGTGGAGGGTTTGGCGGATTAGAGCAAAGGTTGCGATAAGGGCGAGGACGGCGGCGGCTGTGGCACCGAAGAAGGTCAGGCGGGTCTGGCGCTCGTTTTGGAAGGCTTGTCGCTCGAGCCGCCGTGCGAGGGAGAGCTCTTCCCCGTCCATGTACTGCGTGAGCCCTTGGATCGCCTTGATGCGCTTCTGGGACTGCGCCATCACCTCGGGAGTGATGTGCCGGGAGTTGCCGTTGCGCCGAATCTTCTCGACGTTCATCCGAGCATATTCCATTTGATCGTCCATGAGCGCACGCAATGTTGTGGTGCTTTTTGCCTGAAGGGGATCGTCCAGGGTGAGACTCGTGACAAGATCAAGGTCTTTTCGGATATTGCTCTGTGCTTGCTTAAACCCCGTGGCAAACTGAGGATCACCCATCATGGCATACCCTCGCCCCTGCGCGATCGATGCCTCAAACTGCATCATCAGGTCGTGGAGAGCCGTTCGCACCTGCCAGGTGTGGGTCACCGAGCGCTGTGACTCTACCAATCCATACACGGAGCGGTTTGCCAGGAAGACATTTCCCAACAGCAGGGCGAGAAGGACAAAGAAACACAGCCCGAGTGTCCAGTCGTAGCGGCGCATTGTGGAATCCATCATACCGCGCTCATAGCAATTTCTAGGGAACCTGGTTCCGAGTTTGGGATAGGAGTAGTACTTCTGTTCAAGAAAGGAACACCTAAATGAAGTTTACCCATCTCTCGGCGATTGCGGGGGCGCTGTGTATCGTTTTGTTGGGGAGCTCGTCGGCGGCCCTTGCCCAGACCAAGCGCCAGAAAGACAAGAACGACATGCGGAACCTGGGCATTGGCCTGGGAGCACTCGCGGTTCATAAGTCGATCAAGGGAGACCCCAAGACAGCACTGCTCCTCGGAGCGGGCGCGGTCTATGCGGGCAAGAAGTACGAAGATCAGCGCAAGGCGCAGGCCAAGACCCACCGCAGCTACCGCTACCGAAATGGCCGCAAGGTCGGCTACTGGCTGATGCGCGGGACACAGAAAGTCCGCTACGTCAAGTACTCGTAGAAGAGAGAAGAGAGACGATGAAACCTACTGCACTTCTGGGGCTCGTTGCCCTGGCACTACTTCCCCAGGCCGTTCGTGCGGAGACGGTGGTTGGTCTGGGAGGGGAGACGCTCTTTGTCTTTAAAGCGGACAAGGACCTCGACAAGACCGCCCAAGAGCGCTCCAACGATGTCTACGACCGCATTCGCACGATCCTCAACAACCCGCGGTTCAAGGCCAGCGATATTCAAGTCAAGCCCCTTGGGGACTACGGCGCGAAGATTGTCGCCAACGGCCAGCTGATCGTCCCCATTGGCAATGCCGAGGCGGAGGCGCATGGCTCGACCCACATGGCCCTCGCCGAGGAGTGGGCCAAGCACCTACGGGAGGTCATGCCCAAGCTTCGCGCCCGCCCGGATATCTTCGTGCAGAACAACAAGTACACCAAGAGCATGCGAAGGCGGTCTCGATGAGCCTTGTTGTTGCCGTCTGTGCCATGGCACTCGTGGCACAGGCACCTGAGATCAGCCTGAAAGAGAGTGCTGCCCCAGACTCGGTCATGAAGCTAACCCCGACCGGTGCCAAGAGCCTGCGCTTTGCTCAGGTGAACTACGGGGTCTCGGGCGGGAAGCTCCTGCTCCATGAGTATCGTGTGGGGGACCCCGGAAGCGCGGTTCGCTACCTGGATATCCTCACGCCTAGTGGCAAGCGCCTCCAGAAGTTTCAGCTCGGGTATGCGCCAGAGACCGTGAGCCGGGACTACAAGATCCGCCCGCTCTGGGTGATTCCCGCCCGCAAGAAGCTCCCCGCGCTGCACTTTGAGGGCCTTGGGGCGCACCTCTTTGTGGTCTTTCCCAAGGGCTTTGCCCAGCCGGGGAGCCAGCAGTTTCTCTCGGAGCTCGACGGCGATAAAAAGCGCTTGATCTCGTTTGACGAGCTGGACCGTCGTGGGTATCGCATGATTCGGATCGATGTCGATGAGCCCGCGGTGGAGGGAAAGCCTGCTTACAAGGGCACGACGTACTATTTCTGGAGCGGCACCAAGTTCGAGGAAAAGAAGCGCTAGCTGGCGGGCTCGGAGTCGGGGAGGCGCTGGAGCCAGGCACGCAGGCTGGCCTCGAGCGCCTCGCCGTCGCGCTGGGTATCCGATAGGGAGCGCGCGCTATCGCGGCAGAGCAGCGCCATGCTGGTGCCCTTGTCGCGGACCGGCAGGTTGAGCCAGAGAGGGAGCAGGCCACCTGCCGTCCCCTCACGCTCCGGCATCCCGCCCACCTCGGGGCGTGGGATGGTCAGCTGCTGACGCTCTCCGGCAAACTCCAGGCGGTCGGGGAAGATCAAGAGCCAGCCCCAGTCGGGCTGAAACGCCCCGCGCCGTGCCACCGGGCGCACCTCCACAAAGTGGCGTGCCAGGGTGGGCTCTTTCCCCGCGAGCGAGCGAGCACGGGGCAGGAGCGCCTCCCGCGCCGTCGCGGAGCCCAGGATACCGAGCTTGTCGTGCAGGAGATACATGATGCTCCAGCTTCCCAGGGTTGCCAGGATCAGTGGCAGGAGCGGCCCGAGCCCTTGCTTGTGGCCCAGCGCCATCGCGATCCCTTCCGTGATTCCCCAGAAGGCAAACGCCAAGAAGACAAGCGCGCCTACTCCAATTATCAGCGCCACGAGGTGGAGCCACTGAACTTTTGTCCGCAGGTTACCCAGCCGCACCCCATCATCGGTGGGCGCAGGGGAGACACGAAAGCCTTTGGCGTGAGACATGTGGCCTCATTATAGCGGGATTATCGCGGGGTACAATGGCTTCGTGAACGAAGAGAAGATTCTGGTTGGCATTATTATGGGCAGTGTCAGCGACTGGGACACGATGCGCCATGCCCACGAGACCCTGGAGCAGTTTGGAGTGGTCCACGAGTGTCAGATTGTCAGTGCGCACCGCACCCCGGAGCTCCTGCGGGACTACTCCCAGAGCGCGGAGGGACGTGGGCTTGAGGTGATTATCGCGGGGGCGGGTGGCGCGGCGCACCTTCCGGGCATGGCGGCGGCCTTCACGGTCCTTCCGGTGCTCGGGGTTCCGGTCGAGAGCCACGCCCTCAAGGGACAAGACTCCCTCTTATCTATCGTACAGATGCCCGGCGGAATCCCCGTGGGGACACTGGCGATTGGGAAGGCGGGGGCGATCAACGCGGCGCTGCTCGCGGTCGCCATTCTTGCCAACTCCCGCCCGGAGCTACGCCAGAAGCTTCACGCGTTCCGGACGAGCCAGACCGAGAAGGTCCTTGCGATGGAGCTACCGCTATGACACACTTGAATCCGGGGGCGACCATTGGAGTGCTGGGCAGTGGCCAGCTCGGGCGGATGATGGCGATGGCGGCGAGCCGGTTGGGCTACAGAGTCGCCTGCTTCTCCCCCGACTCCACCCCGACTCCCTGTGCCCAGGTTGGGGCGCGCGAGGTGACCGGGAGCTACGACGATCTGGAGGCGGTCGCGGCCTTTGCGCAGTCGGTCGATGTGGTGACGTTTGAGTTTGAGAATGTTAGCGCGGCGGCGGCGGAGACTGCGGCACGCTACGCCCCCGTTCGGCCGGGGGGGCATGTCCTGCACACAACCCAGAACCGCCTGCGGGAGAAGAGCTTTCTCCAGAAGATTGGGGTGCCGACCACCGCCTTCAAGGCCGTCCTAAGCCCCAGCGACTGCGACGATTTTTCCTACCCTGCGATTCTTAAGACGGCTGGCTTTGGCTACGATGGCAAGGGGCAGCGGAAGGTCGCCGGTGCCGAAGACGCAAAGGCGGCGTTCTTGGCGCTGGGGGAGCAGCCGTGCATTCTGGAGGCACTCGTTGACTTTGCCTACGAGGCGAGTGTGGTCGCGGCACGGGGGCTCGATGGCAGCTTTGTGGCCTACCCCGCGGTGCGCAACGACCATGTCAACCATATCCTAGACCTGACAACCGCCCCCGGAACCACGACCACCGGTGCGGAGGAACTTGCCCGCCAGATCTTAGAGGCGCTGGACGTGGTGGGGGTGCTGTGTGTGGAGCTCTTTGTGACCCACGAGGGGGCTCTGCTGGTCAATGAGCTTGCCCCACGCCCTCATAACTCGGGGCATTGGAGTATCGAGGGCGCGGATACCAGCCAGTTTGAGCAACAAGTCCGTGCGGTCTGCGGGCTTCCCCTCGGCTCGACCGTACTTCGTGCTCCGGGAGTGGCAATGGCCAACCTCCTGGGGGATATCTGGCCCGAAAATGGGGTGTCTGAGCCAAACTGGAGCGCCGCACTCGCCCTTCCTGGTGTCCATCTGCACCTCTATGGCAAGGCACAGGCCCGCATTGGCCGTAAGATGGGGCATCTGACCGCACTTGGCCAGACCCCGGACGAGGCTGTCGCGCGGGTTTTGCAGGCTCGCTCTGTACTCTAGCTGCCTTTTATAGCGTTTTCTTGCTACGCATTTCCTTTTTTCAGCGATACAATGCGGGTGCAATTTTTAGGCAATTATTCTGGGAAGTTTAACATGATCGTAGAGGTAGAGAAAAAACCGGTGAGTACAGGAGCAAAGCTAGGACTGGAGGTGGGGCGCCGTATGCAGCCTACGCCAAGTGAGTCACGTATCGTGATTGAGGGCGGAAAGCCGCTGGTGGGAACCATTCCTGTAGGAGGTTCAAAGAACGCAACCCTGGCGCTGATGGCAGGGGTTGTCTTGGCATCGGAGGGGACGACACACCTGCATCGCGTTCCTCGGATCAGTGATATCGCGACGATGGCGACTATCCTGCGAGGGCTAGGGATCGTGGTGGAGTTCTCGGAGAGCCGTCAGGATGTCAGTATCGATGCGACCCGGCTGACGTCGTTTGAGCCCGAGGACCAGCTTGTCACCCGTATGCGCGGCTCGCTCCAGCTCTTGGGACCGATCCTGGCGCGCCAGGGGCGGGTTCGGCTGGCTCCTCCGGGAGGCTGCAATATCGGAGCGCGTGCCTACGACCTGCACCTAAAAGGGCTGAGTGCGCTGGGAGCCACGATCGACGAGAGCGCGGGGTATATCTTTGCGGAGGCACCCGCCGCGGGCCTTCGTGGGGCGCAGATCTACCTCGATAAGCCGTCGGTGGGGGCGACCATGAATATCCTCATGGCTGCATCGCTGGCACACGGACGGACCATTATCGAGAACGCCGCCCAGGAGCCCGATGTCGAGGACCTGGGGAGCCTGATCAATGCCATGGGGGGCAAGGTCCAGGGCCAGGGCACCGGGATGATCACCATCGACGGAGTCGCGGCGCTCAAAGGGGTGGATTTCATGGTCTCCCCGGACCGCATTGAGGCGGGGACTCTCGCCATGGCTGCAGCGATCACGGGCGGGAGCTTGTTTCTGGAGGGAGCCAATCCCAGCCACATGCGCCCGATCCTCATGAAGCTTGCGGAGATGGGTGTGGTTATCGAGGAGGCACCGGATGGGGTTCGGGTCTCCCACCCCGGCCACAAGCTTCGTGCCGTGGATGTCACCGCCATGCCACACCCTGGCTTCCCCACCGATCTCCAGCAGCCAGTCGCGACCCTGCTGAGCCTAGCCGAGGGGACCGCCATGGTCACCGACACGGTCTACGAAGGCCGTTTTCGCTACCTGAGTGAGCTCCTGAAGATGGGGGCAAAGGCCCGCTGGGAGGGGCGCACTGCGGTGATCACGGGTGTGAACGCACTCTCGGGGGCGGATGTTGAGGCCTCGGACCTACGTGCGGGAGCTGCAATGGTGCTCGCGGGGCTTGTGGCCCAGGGGACGACTAGGGTATTCTCTATACATCATATTGATCGTGGTTATGAGCACCTGACCGCAAAGCTGGCAGGCGTGGGCGCAAACATCTGGCGTGAAGATGAGCACGGTATGAGAGTGGAGGCGGCGTGAAGATTCGACTAGCCCCGGAGATAGGGATCGACCTGGGCACGGCAAATATTCTGGTCTATCAGCGGGGTAAGGGGATTGTCCTACGGGAGCCTTCCGTCGTGGCAATCGATAAGGCTAGTCGGAAAGTCAAGGCGGTGGGCGAGGAGGCGCGTCTCATGCTGGGAAGAACCCCCGGCAATATTATCGCCATCCGTCCCATGCAAGACGGGGTGATCGCGGACTACTCCACCACCCGAGAGATGCTTCGGGCCCTGATTGGCAAGGTCTGTGGGCGTCGTGGTCCCTTCAAGCCGCGCGTCCTGGTCTGTGTTCCTGCAGGGGTGACCAGTGTGGAGAAGCGTGCTGTGCTCCAAGCCGCCGAGGAGGCAGGAGCAGGGGTTGCGGCGACCATTGAGGAGACCATGGCGGCGGCGATCGGGGCGGGGCTGCCCATTGCGCTGCCGGGTGGCAACATGGTGGTCGATATCGGCGGGGGAACCACCGATATCGCCGTGATCTCGCTGGGTGGGATCGTGGTTAGCAAGAGCCTGCGGGTAGGGGGCAATAAGATCGACGAAGTGATTATTCGTCACATCAAGAACGCCTACAACCTAATGATCGGAGACCGGACCGCAGAAGAGATCAAGATCCGCGTGGGCTCCGCGTTTCCGCTGGAGCAGGAGCTGCACATGGAGGTCAAGGGCCGCGACCTCGTGGCGGGCCTTCCTAAGACGGTCGATGTGAGCAGTGACGAGATTCGGGAGGCGCTCGCCGAGCCGATCTCTCAGATCGTCGATCGGGTCAAGGCGGTCCTCGAGCAGACTCCCCCCGAGCTTTCGTCGGATATCATCGAGCGTGGGATCATGCTGACGGGCGGTGGGGCACTGCTCCGGGGCCTGGATCGCCTGCTCTCCCTGGCGACAGGAATCCCGGTGCATGTCGCGGACGACCCGCTCTCCTGTGTCGCCATCGGTACGGGGCGGGCACTGGAGGAGTTTGATGCCATCCGAGACAGCCACAACCTGAGCGGTAGCTACGAATAGAAGGGCAGAGACGATGCAGAAAGATGACCACGACCACGATCACGCCGATGTCCGCGAGACAAAGGCGATGCCGGGCTTTGAGCCGATGAAGGCGATCACCCGCTACGAGCTTGCCGCAACCCTCTTTGCCTTGGTCACGCATATCGAGGCGGCCGCCTCACAGCCTCGGCGAAGCCCGCGCGAGGTAAAGCCGGGGCGAAAGAGCAATACGGCCCCCGATCCGACGAAGGCAAAGCGCTTCTCCGATGTTCCCGCGAGCCACTGGGCTGCCAAGAGTATCGCGGGTCTAAACGCCCGTAATGTGGCCCGCGTGAGCACTTCCGCCTTTGAGGGAGAGAAGAGTGTCACGGGCAACGAAGCGGCTGTCTGGCTGGAGGGACTCGCCGCTTGGGTGGAGGGGCGTCCCAGTAAGGCCCGCTCGGCACGGGAGTTTGCCGCTGCAGGCTACGTCCCTCAGACCGATCCGCTGGTGAAGAAAGCCACGCAGCCCATCGCGGCGACGGAGGTATCCCAGGCCTTGGTGCGCGTGATCGCTCGTACGCAGGAAAAAGTGACGACGATCTCACCGGACTCACGCTTCGCAAAGTAGGCGCTACTGGCCGAGGCGCTGAACCTGCACCAGGGGCTCCTCGGTGATCGTGCGGACCCGCCACTCCGGGGCGAGGGTCTGGGCGAGCTCTTCCTGTGCTGCGACCACGGATGCCGCATCTTGCGCCACCTGGTTGACAGAGAGTGCGAGCTCCTGAATCCGGCCCGTGGCGATACTCTGCGAGGCTTGGGTGTAGGCGGGCAGCGATGCACGCAGGGCACCGATCTGGCGGTAGACCTCTTCTCGTAGGGTTCGGGTGCGCCGCGCGAGCTGGGCAGCGTTCTTCAGCGCCCGTGCCCTGCGGACAGCCGCCTCGGCTTGTCGGTGCAAAGACGCCGCGATAATCGGGTCTTTCTCCCGCTGCGACTTAAACAGAAGCCCCTCCGCATCCACCACCAAGTCCGTGATCTCTGACTCATCTACCGGTGCGCTCGGGGGCAGGGAGGCGACCGCCTCGCTGAGGGAGCGCAGGGTGCTCCGAAGCTCCGCCTCGGTCTCCACCTGGGCTACCTTCAGCTCCTGTACCTCGGAGAGTAGCTCGAAATAGGCATCCTCCAGAGTGTGTTTCTGAGGTAGCTGTGGGAGTGGCTGTCCCAGGAGTGTCGTGAAAATCGTGTCAAGCAGGGTCGGCACCACCACGGTAGGTTGGTTTTTCTGTGGTCGGAGTCGCTGGAGCTCAAAGGCGCTGATGGGGGTCTCGTGGATACGCTTGCGGCGTAGCCGAGGCATGAGGAGCACAGTCGCTCCCCCGTAGGCTACGCCCATGATTGCTCCCATGAGTAGGTTCTGATTGATGACCCCAATGCCCAAGCCTAAGGCCGCCGCGACACCCCCTGTTTGTAGCGTCTGCTGGCGCTCTGCCTTGGGATCGGTCTGCCCTCCACGATTGCGGATGACGGCCTCTCCGAAGGTCTTGCCAAGATCGTCTGGCCTCAAATCCACTAGCCCACTCCTACTCTCTGTTGCTGAGGTGTATCAAGCTCGGCGCGTGCTGTCGCCAGAGCATCGGCCTCCCGGGCCACTCCCCGCGCAACACTCGCGACCTGGGCGAGGCTGGTCGTATCTGTCCCCGTGACCACGGTCGAGCCCAGCTCCAGCCGAAGCGCCTCGATCTGCGCCTGGAGCTCCTGGCGCAGGAGGCTATTGCGCCGCAGGAGAGTCGCAGATTTCTCCATCGCACTGGCACTGCGCTCCAAGGCATCGGCCCGTCGCTCCAGGGAGTCCGCGGCCACCCGGTCCGTCTCGGTTAGAGCTTGCTGGCGCAGGCTCCCCGACTCTGCACGGAGGCTCTCTGTATCGCGGAGGGCGGTCTCGGCGGGGGCGGAAGGGAGGCGCTCCAGCGCGAGCCCGAGAACCCGAATCGCTTCCTTGAGCTCGTTCTGGGCGGCATCGGGCAGGTTGGTTTGTGACTGCGCCTCCCGTACCAGGAGTAAAAACGAGCGCGCCAGGGGATCGTCTTCTTGGGTCACAAGGAGGTCAAGCTCTTGAGGGCTAAGGGGAGTGGTCCCCCAGCGTCGCACGTAGTTTCGAGGGACAAGCCCACCCGCTGCAAACCCGCCCACCGAGGCAGCTCCCATCGCCGCAGCAAGCGCGGGCATGTTGGCGAGCGAGCCCAAGATCGCAGACTGCATCGCAAAACTACAGCCCAGCCCGCCGCCCATTCCGACCAGGATTCCCAGGAGCTGCCCTCGGACTTCCTGAATCGCTTTCTCCGCAACCTCCGGAGCAAGCCCCGACTCCTTTGCCCAGAACCGTGTGAGGGCATTCGAGCCTGTTTTTGTGGCAAAGGCGCTACGAAGCCTACCTCCGGGAGCGTTTCCCTGGGAGAACTGGGCCACTGCACGCATCCGAAAGATCTCCACGGAGCGGTTAGGGCCAAGGTCTGCGGGCTGAAGTTCCATCGTGTAGGGTACCTAGCGCCGTGTGAGCACGACAACCAGCAGGAAGAGTGCGGCAATTCCCCCCAGAACCAGAACCAAGGGGCTGTACCAGCTTAGGAACTGGAAGATAAAGAGCGCGAGCGCGGCAAAGATCCCGATGATCAGGCCGATTCGCGCCGCACTGGAGGGGTTGCCCTGCTTGTTGGTCGAGCGGGCGATCAGATAGACCAAGAACGGGAGCATGAAGAGGCAGATCAGCAGGCCGATCCCCATCACGACCCACTTGTCTACGAGGCTCTCGACCGCAAAGGAGTAGTACTCATTGGCACCAGACGGGTACCGAGTCACCATCCCTTTTTCATTCTCTACCTCGAAGTAGCCGGCGTGGTCGCCCTTGGCAAAGCCGTTGATCTCCCAGGTCAGGTTGAGGCCATTCTCCGTGTTGCCGCTGAGCTGCTTGGCATCGAAGCTGGGCTCGCCGTCTTTGGACTTGTCGTGGAACTTGGCGCTCTTGACCGTGAACCCATCGGGGTCTTTGTACTCCAGGTGAAGCGTGTACTTCTCATTGGTCCGGTAGAGGCTCTTCAGATCATCGGGAGCCGCGAGCGCTTTGAGCTCTGGCTTCCCCGCCAGGCTGGGGAGAGCAAGGGCAAGTAGCGCGACGAGAAGGGTGACAAGGCGGGTCAATCTCACAGTTTTCCTCAAGGTTTTTCGTTTCAAATCGTTTTGTTCGGGTCGCTGAACTTCAGTCGGGTCTCTTTGACAAGAGCTCCGTTGCTGTCCAGGATACTCACGCGAACCTCATCGCCATAGCGGAGCGGCGATGGAGCCTCCAGCGGGACTCCGTTATGGTAGACACGGGCTTTGGTCCCTGGTTGCGGAACGAGCGTAAACTGCCCCCGACCTCCCTTGACCGTCGCGACCACCTCACGGGTTCCTGCGAGGGGATAGGCATCGAGAGCGGCAGAGCCCCCTTCACCGCCCAATCGGAGCGTGGTATTTCCCCGGACATCGAAGTCGCGTGGGGGGCCGGAGCCCGCGATCCGCAGGGGGAGGGGCTTGGGGCGGAGAACCGCAAAGAGAACAGCGGCGAGGGCGGCCCCTCCGACTCCCAACAGAAGCGCCCAGGGAAACTCTTCAGTCTTGGGGGGCGGCGCAGGAGCGCTGGTGGTCTGCTGCGAGGGCTCCGGTGTCGCAGGAGCCGCTTCCTTGGGGGCGACCTTAAAGCGCTCCTTGGGCCGCCCCGATGGCAGAATCTCCACCCCGATCCCAAAGGTCTTGCCCGGACTGGCGTTCATCCACGCAAGCTGCGACTCGTAGTCCTGGTTCTCGGGGGTGCTGGGGTAGACATCCAGCTTGCCTGGGGTGTAGTACTTTTGGTACTCGGTGTAGGCATCGGGGGTGTTCTTAGGCGGGTCGTTGAACGAGTCCGTCATGATGACGATAAACGGGGTCTTCCCCGACGCATGGGCGAGCTTGAGGGCTTCGTGGTGCGGCTGGCGGATATTGGTGCCCTCACCCGGCTCCGGCTTGAGAGGGAGCTGCTCGATAAGCTTGCGCCGCGCTGCCGGTGTCTGCGGGGTCTCGTCGAAGACCTTCTTAAAGCCCGAACCAAAGGTGTAGAGAACCAGCTGGTCGCCATCACTCAGGCCGTCTTTGACAATCGCCTCCGCCGCGCTGCGCATCTTCCGGTTGTAGTCATCGACCTTCATCGACTCCGAGACATCCATGATCAGCACAACGCACTTGGGGGTCTTGTCTTTGAGCTCACTCACAATCTCTCTGGTATCGCTCTGGGCGAGGGCGGGGAGGAGAGCCGTCAGGAGGGCAAAAAAGGTAAGTGAAAATCGCAGCATCCGCACAATGTTCCTATTGTACCGGATAGGACGCTTCCGCGGCGGCTTTAGTTACGCAGGCCACTTGCCGATAGAGAAAGAAAGCGATACAATCGCGCGGTTCCCTTAGCACAAAACACGTGCGGGAGACCAGGAGAACCCGAAATGTCGGACGGTTCCAGTTACCACCACCAAGAAACACCCATGAAAGAAAATGCGACGGACGAAGGCTTAAAGCCGTCGCGGCGGACGACACGCCCCTAAGCACTTGATGCGATAGGGCACCGTTGCCCGTCGCGACTTCCACAATCCTTCATTCCCGGCTGCATGATGAGGACCACTCACATGATCCGGATGGAAACACTCGAAAAGAACACCGAGCGTCTTGAGGTCGGCCTTAAAGACGTTCTTCGTTCGCCCGATGACGCACCGCTGATCGCGGTGCTCGATGGCTACCACCCTGCAGACATTGCGGAGGTGATGGAGCGCCTCGACGACACCGACTCGATCCGTGTCTTCCGCATCCTCGACCTCGTCCGTGCTGCGGAAGTACTCGACGAGCTCGACTCGGACACCGCACGCTATCTTCTCGATAACGAGGTTCCGGAGCGCATCGCGAGCCTGCTCGATATCCTGCCCGCCGACGATGTGGCGGAGATTGTCTCTGAGGTCACGAGCGGCGAGAAACAGGAAGAGATCCTCCAGGGGCTCGCCGACCGTGCGCCTGAAGATGCACAGGATGTGCGTGAGCTTCTCGCCTTCAAGCCGGGCACAGCCGGGCGCTTGATGACCGATCGGTTTGTCAGCCTGGCCCCGAACCAGAGCGCGGAGTCCGCGTTTGCCACCCTGCGGAGCTTTGCGGACGACGCTGAGACCTTCAACGCACTCTATGTTCTGGAGGGAGAGCGCCTTGTCGGGGTGCTCTCGCTACGGGACCTGCTACGGGCTCGCCCCAACCAGCGCCTGAGCGAGCTGATGATCCGGGATATCGTCTCGATCCCCGCCGATCTCGACCAGGAAGAGGTCGCCCGCCTTGTTGCCAAGTACGACTTCACCGCCCTGCCCGTGGTGCTCTCCGATGGCACGATGGCGGGTATCGTCACGGTGGATGACGTGGTCGATATCCTGGAGCAGGAGCAGACCGAGGATATCTTCAAGCAGAGCGCGATCCACGCCGAGCCGGGGGTCCTCAATGCGCCCTACTTCTCCGCTCCCATCTGGCGCGTCGTCAAGAGCCGTGTCGGCTGGCTGATCCTGCTCTTTGTCGCCGAGACCGCCACGAGCTCTGTTCTCCAGCACTTCGAGGACGAGCTAAAGCGGGTGGTGGCCCTGAGTTTCTTTATTCCCTTGCTGATCGGCACGGGAGGAAACGCTGGCTCCCAGACCGTCTCGACGATCATCCGTGCGATGGCGCTGAAGGAGATTCGGGGCCGCGATGCGTGGCGGGTGTTGCTCCGTGAGGCGGGGACAGGGCTCCTGCTGGGGCTCTTGCTGGGAGTGATTGCCTTTGTGCGCTCGATGATCATGGGGCGTGGGCTACCCCTCTCGCTGGTGGTCTCCCTGACGATTGTCGCGGTCTGTGCGTGGGCTAACACAATCGGCTCGCTCGTGCCCTTGCTGGCGACCAAGCTGAAGATCGACCCCGCGCTGGTCTCGGCGCCTCTGATTGCGACCCTCGTGGATGCGACCGGGCTGATTATCTACCTGAATATCGCCCACATGATCCTGAAAGAGCTCCACTAAAGAACAAGGCCCCCTGCACGGCAACCCGTGCAGGGAGCTTTCTCTCTAGCGCTTCAGGAAACGCCCCGCCAGCCCGATGATGTCATCGACCGGGGAGCCATCGTGGTTCTGGTCTAGGAGCTGGCCCACCATACCCATGAGCCCGCTGGCGGCAGGCTGCGCTTGCTGCTGGCCGCCACCGCCTAGGAGCATCCCGGCCAGCCCAGCGACATCGAGGCCCTGCTGCTGCTTTTGCTGACCCAGGTAGCCCAGGACGAGCGGAGCGAGCATCTGCAAGAGTGCTCCGCCATTTGCCCCCCCGAGCTGCTGGCTGACAAGGCCGCTGATGGCATCGCTCTGGCCGCCTAGGACATGGCCCAGGATCGCGGCACCGGGGCCGTCTTGGTAGCCCGCGATGGATCCCTCGACATTCTCAAGCACGCTGCCATCATGGTCGTTGGAGATCGCGCTGTGGAGTGCCTCGGCGCCCCCTTCGGTCTGTGCATTGCGGGCAAGCGCCCCTAGAAGGATCGGGAGGGCGGCCTGGATTCCGTTCTGCGCCGTGCCCTCATCCACCCCGAGCTTCTCCGCGATCTGCCCGACCGCACCGCCACCGAGCTGCCCCATTAAACCCTGAAGGAGATTGTCCATTCGTCTTGTGTCCTACGTGTAAAATCTGGCGTATCTCTCGCCAGAGATGGGACGTAGACAGATAGGGAGAAGTTCCACACGAAGCAAAAAACAAGGCCCCTCTGTTGCCAGAGAGGCCTTGCGCTTACAGACCGGCGACCATTGCACGGAGCTCTTCCGTGCTCTTGCCCTTGAGAGACTCGGTGTCTTTCTCATCGAGGATCTCCAGGATCTTCTTCTTCTGCTCGGCGTTGGCACGGGCCTTCGCCGCTGCCTCGTTCTCGGCCAGCCGGACACCGATGACGTGCTTGACGATATCCAGGGCTAGCTGGTCCTTCTCCGCCGCCGCACTCTTGGCGGTCGGGTTCACAAACGAAACCTCGGTCTGTGTAGTCACTTTGTGGTGCAGCCCCCGCGCGATCTCGTCGAGGTTGACCTTGCTCGTTGGCGAGGTCAGCGGGAGCTCCCAGAGGTCTTCGACCGAGAGGAGCCCCTTGGTTGTCTCGAAGCGTAGCTTAAGACGTGTTGCCTTTTCAAACATAGTTGTTTCTTTCCTTTAGATACTGACTTTCAGAACGCGCTGGGTTCGCCCTGTGACGCGCACAATGACCTGCTGACGACCGTTGTTGCTAAAGCCGACTCCGGAGAGCTGGTTTACTGTCTCTGCGGTCCGGCTCTTGCTCCCGACAAGCTCCAGAACCTTGCGGTGCGGGTTGAGCTCGTCGCGCAGGAACTCGTTATAGAACCCCCGCGCGTTGCCGTCGTTGATGCAGCCGTCCAGTAGGAAGAAGTAGTGCAGGTTGCCGATCCCTGCCTCTCCCTCCCAGTGGTTGGGCGACTTCAGCAGCGCGGCGACCCGCTGCCAGTTCTGCGTCTCCAGGCCCCAGAGCTTCCGCGACTGGGCTGTGGACTGCATCAGGGGAGTGATGCTGATCTTCCCCGCCCGAACCTTGAGCCGCGCGATATCCACGAGCTGGCCTTGCGGCGGGTTCGTCGCGCTCTGGAAGCGGTGCACCTCGCCGAGGAGGTCGATCTCGACCGTGAACCCGGTATCGACCTTCTCCATCAGCCGGTACTGGTGCACCTGCAAGAGGTACTCGCCGTCCCGCATCGTCCCCACCGACCCATAGAAAATATTCTCAACCGGGTCACGGGGCATCGGGGCGCGACCACCACTTGCCATCGCATCGACATCCAGCCGCCCACGGCTTGGCGAGAGGCTCCGGCGGTTCTGGTAGAAGATCTTGTAGGACCCGCCCCGCCCCGTGCTCTCCGTCATGTGGAAGTCCAGGTCGTCGTAGTTGTTCCACGCTAGCCGGCAGCAGACATCTCCTGTCACGTTGCCTCCCTTCGCGGCGACCCGCTCCTTGATGTAGGAGTCGGCGAGGTCCCCGTTGTAGGACCACGAGAAGGGATTGCTCCACTTGAACAGCGGGGCAGCGTCCGGGTTGGCCGCCGTGACGACCGAGACCAGGTTCTTCTCGTGCTTGTTCTCCAGAAACACCTCAACCGTGCTGGCAAGGGGCAGGACCTCCGCCAGGAACGCCTCCAGGCCGATGGTATCCACACGATCGAAGGTCTTTGGCGAGACCGTGGTCGCCTTGCTCTTGAGCAGATCGAAGAGATCGCCGTCTTTGAGCTGTGGCTGTACCCCGCGGTCGGCGTAGAGCACGTCGTTGATCGAGACATCGCTCAGGTTGGCGTAGCGGCGCGCGATCGAGTCGTAGAGGCCCAGCTCGATGAGCTTGGCCCGTGCCTCCTCGATCATTCGCGGCGTTACCAGTGCCGTTGGCCGCTTGTAGTTGGTGGGCGCGACCTTGACCTCAAACCGCTTCACCGCCTCCTCAAGCGCACTGCCAGATGCAAGATCTACCAGAAGCGTTCCGATCACCGAGTTCTTGATGCTACAGACAGCTGGCCCTGCCTTTCGGAAGTGCATCCAGGCAAACGTGCTCGCATCCAGCCCCGACTCTAGCTGCTCGCGCTGGAGCTTCTGGAACGAGACAACCAGTGCCTGGTGCTCGCTTCCGCGGTAGAGCGCGTTGGAGGCGATCAGCTCCAGAACCTCGGTGAGGGCATCGGGGCTGATCTGTGTCAGGCTCCTCTCTAGCAGCTCCGCCTGGGTGTTGAGCGCCGAGCGCTCGGTGGCCAGGGTGTCTTTACGGAAGACATACTCGCGCTTGTGCTTGGCGTGGAAGTGTGAGAAGTTGTAGAGCTGGTCGTCGATCAGTGCCCGTGACTGCTTCGCCCCCGATGTCTCTGTGAGCGTGGTGAAGACACTGGTGATAGGCGCGCTCCAGATCAGCTCCGCCATGGTGTCGGCGGTCTTCTGGTACTGCGGCTCATCGTCTATCACAACGTCCCAGAGCGTCTGCTTCTTCCCGTCAACCAGCGCGACGACACGGCCGACATCGTAGATAAAGTGCCGGCAGCAGGAGCAGTCGTGCTCGTTGCGTGTCTTGAAGATCGGGTCGTTCTCAAACGAGTAGAGGTAGGTCAACCAGAGAGTATCCTTGGGGACATCGACCACCAAGAGGCTGGTTGGCAAGGAAGCCAGCTTCTCGTAGCGTGTCTTTATGGCGTCTGCGAACTTTCCAAAATCCATGGTTTTTCCTATCTTTAAAACCTTTCAAACGGAGGTGGGATAATCGGGATGACAGGACTCGAACCTGCGACTTCTCGCTCCCAAGGCGAGCGCTCTGACCAAACTGAGCTACATCCCGTGAACAAACAAGTGGGTAGGGAGGGACTTGAACCCCCATAGCGCAAAGGCGACAGCTTTACAGGCTGCTGGTCTCTCCGGCGACCGAGCCTACCCAGGGGCTGGGCATTGAAATACCCTAAAAATAAAAACGGCCCCGGTGCGACACGATGCGCAGCGGGACCGGCTCTGGAGAGGGTCTCTCAGGACAGAGCCGGTGGTGGCGGTGGATTCGAGGGCTGATAGAAGAACGTATTCATGCCTGCTTTATCGTTGCGAGGCCGTGGTGTGCTAAAAGGCGCGTCAAAAGATTCTCGACAAGCGCTTTTCCGTGGAGTGCGTCCCGCCAGCGCCTGGGGATCTGCGAGAGCCCGAAGCGTAGCCCCGCGATGCCCCCGGCGACACAGGCCGTGGTGTCGGTGTCGTTGCCCAGCGCGACAGCGGCTTTGACAATCGCCTCGTAGCTAAGCTCGCTCTGCACTTGCCTTGCGGAGTGCAGGCAGTCTACGACATAGCCGCTACCAGTGCCGCCGGGGAAGCTGGCGGGAGTGTCGGGTTGGACATGAAGCTCTAGCTCAAGCCGGTAGGGGCCGCTCTCGGCGTAGTAACCGCGGAGTGTGGCGGTGGCCTCGGCCCAGGGATCGGGCGTACCGGCCAGCAGGTAGCGCGCCCAGAGGCAGTAGAGGGCGCAGCAGACGTGGGCGCGTGGGTGGCCGTGGGTGACACAGGACTGGAGGTGCGCGTCCCGGATCAGGTCATCGTCGCTTCCCTGGTGCCAGAGAGCCAGGGGAAGAACACGCATCAGCGAGCCATTGCCGTTTGCTCGCTCGTCGGTGCGGCCCGCGGCATAGGCGGGTGTCCCACGGAGCAGCTCCCGGATCGCATCGCCGGTCTGGATGCCGCAGTCAAAGACCCGGCCATCGGGGGTGTAGGCGGCATCGTTGTACCAAGCCACGAGCCGCCTGCCGAAGTCGTCGAGATCGAGCCCGCCACAGGTAAGGAGCGAGTCGAGCAGGGCCAAGGCCTGCGCGCCGTCGTCGCTCCACGTCCCGGTCGGCGTCCGGACATGCGCTCGTGCGAAGCCCGCCGGGGGCTCCATCTCCAGGTCCGCGAGTGGGGGGAGGCTCTCGGGGCGGTGAAACTCGTAGGGGACACCTAGTGCATCCCCGATCAGCAGGCCGTAGAGACCGCCCGCGAGGGGCTCGTAGGAGACGTTCATGGTAATTAATGTATCATAGACAATTATTCAGCGCAAGCCTACGGTTGAGTAGATAGGCTATAATCGCCTATGCAAGAGACAACGCTCGCTCCCGAGGTCAAGGCCGCCCTGACCCGCTGTTTTGCGGCACACAAGGCACTGCGCTCCTACTCCGCCGAGGTCGCCATCACGGTTCGGGGAGCTCCCAACCAGCGCGAGGGACGGGTCCGGGTCTCCCTCCAGCGGCCCGATCACCTGCGCTTGGAGTGCGATGGCCCCCGAGCGCTGAGCGGGACGCGGCTCGTGGTGGCTACCGATGGCTTTGTCTACAGCGCCGATTCCAAGACACGGAGCTACAAGGCGGAGGCTGTCCCCCACGACGGGAACCCGCTTGCCGTGGCGCTCGATGAGACCGGGCTGATTCCGCTACCCATCTTTAGCAAGCTCTTCTCCGAGCCCGACGGCCTGGAGACCTGCCTGGCAATGTTTAAGACCCTCACCCTAGACCCTGGGACACTGACCTTTCACGGCGACTCCGGTGGGAGCTGGTTGCTGCGCTTTGACCCGAAGGACAAGATTCTTCGTGAGGTGAGCTATACCCAGGGAACTGCGCTGACCTTTCGTGAGGTCTATCAGACAGTGCGTGTCAATCCTGCTCTCCCCACAACTCTCTGGTGGTTCGAGCCGCCGGCGGGCTACCGCGACCAAGACGGGCCGCCGGAGGTGTTTCCGCCCGCTCCCTCGCTTGGGAAGGGGGCTGTCAAGACTGCCGCCGGGCTGGTCTATCTGGACCTAAAGGTGGGGAAGGGGCCGGCCGCTGTCAAGGGATCGCAGGTGGCGTTTCACTACAAGAGTACCCTCACCAATGGGCGGCCCTGTGGCTCGTCGCGGGAGGAAGGGAGTGGCCAGCCCATGCGCTTCACCGTGCCTGGCCAGGTGCTCCCCGCCCTGAACGATGCCGTACTGGGGATGCGGCCCGGGGGACGGCGCAAGCTTATCGTCCCGCCCGCACTTGCCTTTGGGGAGCGTGGCTCGGGGAAGGTGATCCCAGGCAACGCCACCATTATCATGGAGATTGAGATGCTAGACGTCAAGGAGCCGCACGGCCAATGAGACAGATCGACCGAGGAGCACAGCAGGCAATCGACCAGCTGGTCGCGGCGCACCAGGCGCTCTTTTCCTACTCCGCCCAGGTCCGCGCAGAGGCCGTTGGAGATACCAAGCGCGAGACCGCCATGGCGACTGTCTCCTACCAGAAACCCAACCGCGCCCGGGTCGAGGTCAAGCGTGTGGGCGGACCGAGCCAGCTCTCGGTCAGCGATGGCACCAACCGCCTGGTCGAGGGCGGCGGCTCCCGGCGCAAGGGGAAGGCGGAGGCAGGGGAGAAGGCCGTCATCACGACACTGAGCCAGGCGAACTTCTTTATCTCCCCGGTCTTTCTCTACCTGACCTCGCGGGCCGCGCCCATTCCGAGCCTGCTCCCCGGACCGCCCAAGGTGCTGGGCTACGGCAACCCGATCAACCTCGATGGGGTCGCGGTCGAGGTCGTGATCGCGGATGTGCAGACCAAGGATGGGATCGTGCGCCTGACCTTCTCCATCGGCAAGGACGATCACCTGCTCCGGCGGCTGATGATCCAGACAGACTTTCAGAGCGAGAACCTCACCCTCGCGGAGACCTACACCCAGGTGAAGGCCAACCCGTCGCTGGAGAAGAAGCTCTTCACGCTCCCCGCATGATCACCGCGCTCTCGGTCCAGGGCTACCGCTCGGTCCACGATCTCTGGCTGGAGCTCGGGGCGCTCAACGTGCTGACCGGCCCCAATGGCTGCGGCAAGTCCAACCTCTACCGCGCGGTCTATCTCCTCCACGCGGCGGCGGCAGGGAGCCTCGCGCGCGCCCTCGCCGACGAGGGCGGGATGCCGTCGGTGCTCTGGGCCGGCCCCCGCAAGCGCCACGAGACCCGGCGGCTGACCCTGGGAGTCCACCTGACCGGCGGGCTCGCCTACACGTTGGCCGCCGGCCTCCCCGAGCCCAACGACCTGCCGCTAGAGCACGGCTACTTCCAGCTCGACCCACTGATCAAGGAGGAGACCGTCCGCTTCGAGGGCTCGACTCTGGTAGACCGTGGCAAGAGTGGAGTCACCCTGCGCGATGAGAGCGGCAAGCGCGTCTCATTGCCCATGAGCCTGACCCGGAGCGAGTCCGTGCTGACCCAGATCGCCGAGCCGCACCGCTACCCGTATCTCGTCAGCCTTCGGGACACGCTCCAGCGCTGGCGCTTCTACCACCAGTTCCGCACCGACGAAGCCGCGCCCTTGCGCCAGCCGCAGGTGGGAACCTTCACCCCCGCGCTCGCCCACGATGGCCGCGACCTCGCCGCCGCGCTGGCGACGATTCTGACACTTGGGGATGCGCCGCGCTTGCTGCTGACGGTCGCGCGGGCACTGGGTGGCGCGGAGCTGCGGATCGCCCACGATCCCGAGCAGGCGCGCTTTCGGGTGCAGCTCCAGACTCCAGGGCTGCTGCGCCCGCTGGAGGCCACGGAGCTCAGCGACGGCACCCTGCGCTTTCTCTGCCTGGTCGCCGCGCTGCTCTCCCCACGCCTGCCGCCGCTGCTCGCCCTCAACGAGCCGGAGACCAGCCTCCACCCCGACCTGATCGAGCCCCTCGCCGAGCTGATTGTCGAGGCGTCGCAGCGCGCCCAGCTCTGGATCGTCACGCACAGCACCAAGCTCGCCGACGCCATCGCACGCCAGTCCGGGACCGCCCCTGTCCGTCTCGCCCTCCGCGACGGCGAGACGGTCTTGGACGAACGCTAGCGGCGGGGTGGGGGGCCGTTGGGGTCGGTGTTGGGGAGGAGGCTCTTCCAAAGAACCCCGAGCTGGACTCCCTGGTTGATGTGCTCCCGCGCCACTTTACCGTCGCCGTTGTGCTTCTTCTGCGCCTCTTGCAGGCCCTTGCTCACCATCGCAGGGTCCGCATTCAGGGGCCACTGGGCTAAGACGGCACCCTTCTGCCCGAACCGATCCGGCTCGATGGCGTAGATTCCCGGCTCCAGGCTCAGGCCCGCTGCCTTAACCTCGGCAGGAGTCGCAACCGGTGCGTAGGCCCACTTCCCGAGGAGCTCCGGTGCCCAGGCCAGCTTTGCAACCGTCGCCTCGCCCCCACCCACCGCCACGACCAGCGGCATGGAGTCGCAGGCCGCGGTGTTGAGGGAGAGCCGGAAGTCGTGCATGGCGGGGATCGCCGTGGGAGCGGCCTTGGCGGGGAACTTGGCCGCGAGCTGCTTCATCGCGGCGGCCATCTCGGCTGGGGTTCGGTAGAGCATCTGCGGCGAGCGCCCGGGGCGCACCAAGTGCTCGGTGCCCTCGGGGTTGAGGATCGCAAAGACGGTATTCTCAAGAGTCCCGGCGCGGCCCTTGAAGATCGCCTCCAGGTACTTGGCCTCGGCGGCGTTCTCGTAGGTGGCGGGACGGATACAGATAAACGCACGGGAGGCGTCGATCACGGGTTTCTGAGACAGGAGACTCCTGTCTGTATTTTGCTTGCCCGGTCACCAGATGCCGGAGACGCCGTGGCACTCCGGGACTGCGGACATGATAAAGACGGGACGGTTGGTGCGCTTGGCCTCCGCGAGCCCCGCCTTGAGTGTCCCAAACCACACGATGCCCCCCTCGGGGTTATAGCCGACAGTCTTGCCTACACTGCCAGGAGGTTGATGTTTCATAGCCTTGATTTTGCCAGCAATTTGTGAAGGAGTCATGAAGGTGGCCCCCAGCCCCCCACGGGTGGGGGAACTATAAGGTTGCCTAGGCATGCTGGCATCGAAAGCGCAGCCCAGAGAGCTGTCGGTTTCGAAGGGCTTCCCAGAGCCGCTCCTCAGCAGCTGTCGGGGTATTCCGATTCTCCTGAGCCCATTGATGGAGAGTCTCTGTAGCGCCTCCCCGAAGCTTTGGTTTTGGTTTCATCGCCCCTATAACGGGCGATGGCACCGAAATCTGATAAAAAAATCAGAAAAAAATTCCTTATACTTCCCCCACCTGTGGGGGCCAGGGGGCAGTACAATACGCTATGGCAACACGTAAATCCATTTTCTTTTTTAGCGCAACGGCGCTTCTTGGGGCGGCGACGCTCCTCACGACGGCGACACCCGCGGCATCGCAAGCCCAGCGTGGCCAGCAGCAGCCCCCTGCCTTCCCTAGCTCCATCCGGCTCGGAGGGCGCGCTCCGATGGCCGCCAAGGTGCTGATCGGCCCCAAGGGCGAGGGGTTTGCGGAGAACTGGGTCACGCGGGGAACCAAAGACCCAGCCGCATGGACCCTACAGGAAGATGGCGGGATGCTTCCCAACAAGAAAGACATCACCAGCACGTCTGAGTTTGGCGACTGCTTTGTGCACGTGGAGTTTAAGGTTCCCACCGAGCATGGCAATGCCGGGATCGCGTTCCATGGCCGCTACGAGGTGCAGATGTACAACTCCTTTGGGGGTGAGCTGACCAAGGAGACCGGCGCCGCGTTCTACAGCCAGAAGGCCGCCAAGTTCAACGCCGCCAAGCCCGCGGGCGAGTGGCAGAGCTACGATATCCTCTTCCGTGCCCCGCGCTTCGACGAGACCGGGAAGGTGACCGAGAAGGCCCGCGCCAGTGTTTTCTGGAACGGCGTGCTCGTGCAGAACAACGAGGAGTTCAATGGCCCCACCGGAATCCAGTACGGCGATTTCAAGGGTGAGGTCAAGGTTGGGCCGCTCGTGCTTCAGGGCAACCACGACCTAGTTCAGTACAAGAACCTCTGGGTTGTTTCGCAGTGAGCTTCCGCGCGCTTGAGCTCGGCACGGCCGACCTGAAGCGTGCACGGCAGTTCTGGGTCGAGACCATGGGGCTGGAGGAGCTTTCCTCCGGCCCCGATTTTGTCACTCTGGCTGCGGGGGAGACGCGCTGGACCCTCTGGCAGTCACCGACACCCCTGGCCTGTGCGCACTTCGCTTTCAATGTCCCTGAGAACCAGTTCGATGCCGCGGTTGAGTGGCTCCGGGAGCGCGTGCCGCTGCTCGCCAGCGCCGACGGTAGCGAGACGGTCTTTGACTTCACCCACTGGAACGCGCACGCGGTCTACTTCAAGGACCCCGATGGCAATATCGCCGAGCTGATCGCACGCCACACGCTACCCTCTAGCCGCCGCGAGCAGTTTGAGCTCCTCGGCATCAGCGAGATCGGCAGGGTGACGTCTGTGGTGGAGCAGCAAAGACGCTACTTGAACTCCCCGCCCTACAGCCTCCCCGACTACTGCGAGGGGAGCGAGACTTTCCGGCCGGTGGGGGACGAAGAAGGGCTGGTGATTCTGGTCCAAGTGGGGCGTCCGTGGTACCCCGATAACACCCAGCTCGCCGCCCCGGTGCCCTTTCGCGTGACCTTCCAGAGCGGCGCGGTCTACGAGGGGCTGGCATGAGAGGGCGATGCGGCCTTCGGGGGACCCTCACCACTGGCTCGCGGACTCGGGAGTTGGTGGACGTCGGCGAGCCGTTGTCGTGAAGTCGGCGATCTCTGAGGGCTGAAGCTTGCCAGGGAAGTCGAGCTCCGCGGTGAAGAGTTTCCCGTCGAGAGAGTAGACCAGGCGCCCCCGCTGATCCCAGTCCGCCCAGACAGCGCCCACGAGCTTGGTCTTGGCGTTGCCCGCTTCGTGGTGGACAGTGTACGTATGGCTGTTCCCACTACCCATCCCCAGTACGAGCGACAGTGGCTTGGTGGGGTGCGCCTTCACAAACGCAATATCGACGGTCTCAGATTGTTGTCGTGTGGGAACCTGCGACCAGCCGCTACGCATCAGGCGGGTAAAGAGCTGGTTGCTTGGGGTCCAGGGCAGGTTCTCGTACTCGAATACGAGCCCTTCGGGTGGCGCACCGGCAGGAAAGCTGGGCTTGTGTTCCCGCCAGTCTTCGAGCGCATAGGGGGCGAGGTTGATCTCAATAGACCCACGAGCGGCGAAGAGCCCCCCGAGATAGTACGGCTCGTCGTTGGGCCAGAGCGCCAGGGGAGTGAGGTAGGGAGGCTTACTGAGGGCGGTCCAGCGCGGCGGCAAGCCTTTGTTGTGGTGCCCCATCGTGTAGTTGGCTGCCACGTAGATCAGCAGCTTCCCATCGGGGGAGAGATCGCCGCGTTCGGGGGAGAGGTTGCCCACGAAGCGATCCCCGGGCTCGAATGTATCGGTGTTGGTGTGCCAGAGGAAAAGCTGGGTGAGCTGCCTCGGACCCTGTCGGAAGACCACGCCAAGGGGGGCGTCGCGTGCAAGGAGCACAAAGAGTCGACAGACAGGGCCCGAGTGGATTGTCGGCATGGGCTACTTCTTGAGCAGGTACTTGTCGAACCAGTCCATCAAGAGCGCCGCGTCTTTCTCAATACCCGGCCAGCCGTGGCCCTTGCCGGGGCGCCGCACAAGGTCGCAGGGAACCCCTTCTTCCTTGAGCTTGGCGATTAGTCTCTCCGACTGTTGGATGGGGACGAGAATATCGGCCTCGCCGTGGATGAGGAAGAGGGGGCAGGTGCTCTTGTTGATGCCGTAGATCGGGGAGAGGGTCTTGCTGAGCGTCTCGATCTCGTCGGGCGAGGTCTTGTCCGTGATCCCAAAGGCGGGCCAGTAACCCTTCAAGAACGGGTTGAGCATCGCCTTGGCACCGTCCTTGCCGTAGTTCAGGAAGTCCGTGGGGGGGTAGAAGCAGGCGGCGCACTGGACCGCGCTGGACGCCCGGTCCACGGGGTCTTTTGCCTTGGGATCGCCGGGGCCACCGTAGGCCGCCATCATGCAGGTCAGGTGCCCGCCCGCGCTCCCGCCGCTGATCCCTAGCCTATTCGGGTCGATCCCCCAGCGGCTGGCGTTGGTGCGGACAAAGCGCACGGAGCGGTGGATGTCCTGCATGATCTCGGGGAGGATGAACCGGGGGGCGGTGCCATGGACCACCTGGAAGAAGGTGTAGCCACGGTCGGCGAAGGCCTTGCCGAGCTCGGGGCTAACGCTACCATGGTCGGACTTCCAGCCGCCGCTGACCATCCAGAGAATCCCAATGCCGTTGGACTTCGACTTCTCGGGGAGGGTGACGTCCATCGAGAGCGCCACACCTAGCTTATGGCCGTAGACCACCTCCTCGTGGCGCTGCTGGGCAAACGCGGGCGTGAGCGAGGAGACCGCAAGGGCGGCAACGGTGCCAAGAAACATTCGTCGTGTCATGCGCCGATTTTACCCGTAAAATGCCTCGTTATGCTGACCGCCCTCGATCCCCGACACGTCCGTCTTGCTCCTAGCCCCTTTGCCGCCGCCCGTGACCGCAATGCCGACTGGCTTCTCGCCCTCGATCCCAAGCGACTCCTGCACGGCTTCTACAAAAACGCCGGACTTCCTACCGAGGGAGATATCTACGGAGGCTGGGAGCAGCAGAGCCTCGCGGGGCACTCGCTGGGGCACTACCTCTCGGCCTGTGTGCGCCTTGCTGCGGAGGGCGACGTGCGCTTTACCGAGATTGTGGCGCTGATTCTCAGCGAGCTCAAGCGCTGCCAGGATGCACGCCAGGATTACTTTATAGGCGGTATGCCCGAGGCAGATCGGGTCTTTGGTGAGCTACGTGAGGGGATCGTCCGTGCCCGGAACTTCGATCTGAATGACTGCTGGGTACCCTGGTACAACCTCCATAAGCTCTTTGCTGGACTGCTTGATGCAGCCAAGCTACTGGAGAGCCCGCTAGCCTTCGACCTTGTCTACAAACTGGGACACTGGACGGCGGAGGTGACGGCGAACCTCGACGACGCAAGCTGGCAGGCGATGCTGAGCTGTGAGTTTGGGGGGATGAGCGAGTCGTTTGCCGAGCTGTATGCACGCACGGACGAAGAGCCGTTTTTGGAGCTGGCGGAGAAATTCTACCACCGCGTTGTTCTAGACCCCCTCGCAGCGGGCATCGACTGCCTGCCAGGACTCCATGGCAACACGCAGATCCCCAAGATCATCGGCTGTGCGCGGCTCTACGAGGTGACCGGCGACGAAAAATACAAAAAAATTGCGGAGAACTTCTGGCGCTTTGTGGTCGAGAGCCATAGCTACGTGATCGGTGGGCACGGGAGCAACGAGCACTTTGGCCCCGCGGGCGAGCTGGCGCAGCGCCTGACACACTCGACCTGCGAGACCTGCAATAGCTACAACATGCACAAGCTCACCGAGCACCTCTTCTGCTGGGAGCCCAAGGCCGAGTACGCCGACTTTGCCGAGCGCGTCCGCATCAACCATATCCTCGCCAGCCAGAACCCCGAGACGGGCATGGTCTGCTACTTTGTCTCGCTGCTCTCGGGGCACTTCAAGCACTACTCCACCCCCGAGGACTCGTTCTGGTGCTGTGTTGGGACGGGCTGGGAGAACCACACGCGCTACGGCGACGGGGTTTTCTTTGAGGACGCGGCAAACACGACACTCTATGTCACTCAGTTCCTGTCCTGCTCCTGTGTCGCCCCGGAGCAGATGGTTGGGCTGACTCTCGCGACCGCGTTTCCCCAGGGGAGCGCCGTCACGCTTCAGATTGCTACCCACGAGCTCTCTGTTCCCTTTACGCTGAAGCTTCGTCAGCCCGGCTGGCTCTCCACGCCGCTGGCACTCTCGCTCAATGGGAGCCCGGTTTCGGCGGAGCAGACGCCTGATGGCTTCTTGACACTCACCCGGACTTGGCGAGAAGACGATCGGATTACGTTTGAGATTCCGCTACCCGCGCGCCACGAGGCTCTCCTGGGGGCACCCGACAAGCTCGCGCTGCTCCATGGCCCGGTCGTGCTGGCCGCTGATCTGGGGGCTGCACCGCCACCCGGAGATGCCGACGGTGGGGAGCCGTTCAACGCCCAAATCCCTCCCGCCCCCGTGCTCCTCGATCCTGAGACCTGCAAGTTCGAGCGCGAGGTGGCCCTGGTCCCGTTCTACCAGCTCCATGGGCGGCGGCAGGCGGTCTACTTCGATCGCTTTTCGGAGAGCGCTTGGGCCGAGCAAGAGGCTACCTACCGCGCTACCGAGGCTGGGGAACACGCCCAGCGCACGAAGCTCCTCGATACCTTCTGGCCCAACCAGATGCAGCCCGAGCGCGACCATAACTTCACCGGCGAGGGCTATCTTGGCGGCGAACGCAGTGCCTGGAAGTTCCGGCAGGCAGGCCGCGGTGGCTGGTTTGTCTTCACTCTACGCACCCTCCCGGACAGCCCGATGGAGCTTGTCTGCACGTGGGGACCGCCTCAAGAAAGCGACGTTGCCTTCACGGTTGAGGTGGAGGGAGTGCCGGTCGCTCGTCCACAGCTCACGGTCGAGCGGCACCGGCACCTCCACGAGACCTACCCGCTCCCCGAGGCACTGACACAGGGCAAGGAGTCGATTACGGTACGGGTCTTGGGGGAGAGTGCGCCGCTGTTCTTGGCGAAGCTCCAGAAGCATCTGCAATAAAAAACTGCCCCAGAGCAAGCTCTGAGGCAGTGGGTTGGTTGGTGCGCGGGGCTACTTCTGGAGCTTGTCCAGCCCGATCCCAGCGCTATCATCGAAGAGAACCTTCTTGTCGGTTCCCAGGATGTCGTCCTTGGTCAGCTTGAGCTTGAGATAGAGCTGGCGAAGACCCTTCGTGACATCGTCGCGCAGGTAGCGCTTGTCGGTCATTCCCTCACCGCTCCAGCCCATCCGGTCCTGGACAAAGTCCGGGGACTTGCGGGGGTCGAAGGAGATAATCAAGTCGTACTCGTCGGCCTTAAAGGAGTACATCTTGGGGTCCTTGCTCATGTCGATCTGGCGGCTTGCCCCAAACTCGCTGGGCAGGATCTTGTCCTCCAGTGCGACCATGACCTGGCGCTTTCCGAGCTCATCGAGCTTGGCCGAGTTGCCACGGATCTCGCTCAGGAGCGCGGGAACATCGGCCTGGGTGTAGAACTTGCGCTTGCGGGTGTTGGGCGGGAAGACATAGGTCACGAGCTGGAGCTGACCCAGCGGCGAGAGCTGGCCCGACGCTAGCGCTTGGGCGGCAGGGATGCCCTTGGGCCCCTTGCTCGCGTCCTTGTAGGCGTAGATTCCGGCGCGCTCCATGTTCGGGTCTGCGGTCAGGTTTGCCGAGATCGTGTAGACACTTCCCTTGAGCGTGCGGCGTCCCCCGCGGCTACTGAGCGCGTCCTGCATGATCGTCAGATCTTCCGGAACCTCGAAGCTAAACTCCTTGGAGTCGGGCATCTTGTAGCCCGCGTTCTGGAGGCGGACATCGATACGGGCACCGTCCACCGGGCCATCGAGGACGATCCCACTGGAGATGTTGGTGCCCTTGGGGATGCCGTTCTCATCGAAGTTGAGATCGTCGTACTGGTCCTTCAGACAGCCAATCAGGTTCCACGTGCCCTGGATCTGGATCACACGCGGGCTGATGCGGGTGACCTTGACCCCGAGGTTGGTATCGACCTGACCGAGCCGGGCGATATCACGGGTGCGGCAGTACTCGCGGACCTGCATGATGCGGCAGTTCTTCTGAGCATTCTTGTAGCCCTGCTCATTGCGGCTGACCACATCCTCTTGACCCGCCTTCCCCTTGGCTTCGTCGATGAGCTTCTTGTGCTTTGCCATCGCGTCCTGCCAGGCTGCAATCGCTGCCTTGGGGTCGCCGCTGCGCTCCACACAGTGGGCATACATGTGCTCCACCTGGTTGATATCGTGCTTGGGATCGACATCGCGGCCCTGACGGTACGCCTCCGCGGCGGCGTCGTAGTCGCGGACCTTGTCGTAGAGGTTCCAGCCCTTCTCTTTGTAGAGGTCGTAGATCTCCGAGTTGTTGGCGATACCCTCGTTGAGGAGCGCAAGCCCCACCGGAAGGTAGCGTCGGTCCGAGCGCTGGTCGGTATCGGTGAAGTTGTACATCAGGTGCCAGGCACCCGTGGAGTAGACATCGAGCCAGTTGGGGTCGAGCCAGGTAATCAGGCGCAGCAGGGGCAGGATGGCATCGTAGTTCCCCGAGTGGAAGAACGAGTCCGCACGCACCCACAGCAGGCCTGCGATCACCTGCCGGAAGCCCGAGACCGCGGCGAGGGCATACTCAAAGGGCAGGCCTCCCGTGGTCTTGAACATCGACGGTGGCTCGACCGCGGGCTGCCGGCGCAGGGGGTCGATCTGGCTCTGGAGCAGCCCCTGGATCACCAGGAGCGCTGCCGCCCCGGCTGCCAGCTTGGGATTGCCCCGAACCGCATCTAGGAAGTTTTTCATCATCACACCTCGCGTCGATCAAAGACCAGGATAGAGAGAATCAGCAGCACGGTGGCATAGACCACGGCGTAGATCGTGTTTTGGGTCAGCAGCGCCGCCTCGGACTTTACCTGCACATTGACCTGCACGAGCGGGTTGGTGTAGTTAAAGTTACCGAAGTTGGGAACGACGTAGTGGACAATGGTGAAGAACCCCTTGGCGAGGACGTTCTGGGTGTTCTTGGCAAGGTCCATCGTGAAGCTGGAGAGGTTGCCGATGATAAACAGCGAGAAGGTCAGGAAGAAGTTCACCAGGGGCGAGAGGAAGGTCGAGAAGAAGATCGCGACCGCACTCAGGAGCGCCATCTGGCAGTAGATCATCCAGACGCCCTTGAGCATGTTTAGCGCCCCGACATCTAGCCCACGCTGCTTGAGGATGATCGCAAAGACAAACGCGATCCCCATCAGCCCGACATTCACAAAGATCGTGCTGGCGGCTCCGAAGTACTTGCCGAGCAGGAACTCGTGCCGGCGCACGGGCTTGGAGAGGATCGTGTAGATCGTGCGGCGCTCGATCTCGGTGGGGATCAGGTTGATCGAGAGGATCACCGTGATGAGCAGGGCGGCCATCGAGATAATCCCAAGTCCCATTCCCTTGACAAGGGTGAGCTCTTGGCGGGGGGCGAACTGCTGGAAGGCGAAGGTGAGCACGAGCATCGCGAAGCCCACCATAAGAAACGCATTTAGAATTTTTTTGCGCATCGCTTCACTAATCGTGTTGCGCGCTATAACAATGGCGGTATTCATTTATTTGTCCATCAAGTCCTTGTACTTGTTCGCCGTCGGCTTTGCATCGGCGGAGTCCAGCGGGCGGTCGCCGGTGGAGGCCAGGCTACCCGTGGCGGCATCGATACGCTCACCAACAATCTCGACAAAGAGATCTTCCAGGCGGCGCTTCTTGGGCACGACGGAGAAGACATCGCCCTTGGCACCGCGGACGGCATCCAGGAGCTCACCGACATTGGAGTTGGCGACGGTCACCGTGAGCTTGTCCCCAACAAGGCTACCTTCGAGCTCGGCGAGCTTGCCCGAGAGCTCAGCGGAGGGCTTGGAGATGGTCACCTCCACGCGCTCCCCACCCAGGAGCTCGTCCATGGTACCGATCACCTGGAGCTTGCCCTTGTGGATAATCGAGGCGCGGCCACAGACCATCTCGACATCCTCCAGCTGGTGGCTGGAGAGGAACATGGTCTTGCCCTGGCGCTTGAGCTCGAACATTAGGTCGCGGATATCGCGGCGCGCGATGGCGTCCAGACCCGATGTGGGCTCGTCGTAGAACAGCAGGCTGGGGTCGTTGATGAGGCTCTGGGCGATCCCGACGCGCTGGCGCATTCCCTTGGAGAACTCCGCAACACGCTTGTTGACATCGCTCTTGCCGCCAAGCCCCACAAAGTCCACGAGCTCATCGGCCTTCTTGCGGGCATCCTCGAGTTTCATGCCAAAGAGCTGGGCATAGAACGTGACGATCTCGCGGGCGGTCATGTGCTCGTAGAAGTAAGGAGACTCCGGGAGGTAGGCGATCTTGTGCTTGGCCTCGATATCCCCGGCGGGCTTGCCCAGAACCTGAGCGTCTCCCTGGGTGGCATAGATGAGCCCGAGCAGGATCTTAATGGTCGTGGTCTTTCCGGCGCCGTTGGCGCCCAGAAAGCCGAATACTTCGCCTTCACCGACTGTAACCGAGAGATTGTCCACTGCATTGACGACCTCGCGCTTCATCGGGACAGGGTACTGTTTAGTCAGGTTTTTGATTTCTATGGCTGCCGCCATACGAAAGCTCCTTGTGCAAAGCGGGTCGTCCGAACGTCGGGGCCGCGCCGCTCCGCGAGTGCGTTAGGGATTAGTTTTGTAAAAACGATACCAGGGGGCTACGCAAGATTCGTGCCCCCGAATTAGTACGGTTAAGTCCTTCCCTTTGTTCCCGGGGAGGACGCAAAAGTTTAGCCCTAATTTAGTATATTGTCAAGCTATAATGCAATTGACTTGCAAATATCGGCGGGGCAGAACCCTGTCACCTCTACCCGGCTCACGCCTAGAAACTCTGCGAGCTCTCTCAGGCGCATGGCAATAGGCTCGGCGACTGCCTCAAGTACCACATTCTCCTCTACCATGAGCGAGAGAACCTGAAGCGAACCCGCTTTGGTATCGCGCTTGAGATCGACCCGCCCGACCAGCTTGCTGTCGTGGAGGATGGGTAGGACGTAGTAGCCCCACTTGCGCTTCTCTGCCGGCACGTAGACCTCCCAGGTGTAGTCAAAGTCAAAGAGCTCCCGGTTGCGCTGACGGTCGTAGACCAGCGGGTCGAGCGGGGCGAGGAGGATGGCATCGGCATCCCTCCCGTTATCCCTCCAGACATCCCTCCCCCCGGCCCCCTCCCTTCCCCTGAAACCCACGTTCCGTGGGGGGAAGGGAGGGGGAGTAGGGGGTGGGTTGAACGGGTTTAGCGTGTACCAGGGCTTGACGAGACCCTCGATCTCCACTTTGCAGAACGCTGCCTCCCCCAGTGTCGCGAGCTCGTCGCGCTTGGGCCGGAAGAGTGCCTTTGCCTTGAGGCGCTTTCGCACCAGATAGCGCCGTGCTTCGTCGGGATCAGGGAGCGCTACGCTCGGGGCGTGCCAGGCGGCGAGCTCCGGGGCGACCCGCTCCAGCCGGTCGAAGTAGCGCTCGAAGTTCTTGCGGTGGGCGATCCCCAGCTTGCCGTGGAGCCAGAGCTTCTCCGCCACTTGCGAGATCACGGTCGAGCGCGTCCCCCAGCCCGAGAGCATGTGGCCAAACTCGTTGCCATGCCGGCGGGTTGAGAGCGGCCCAAGGCTGTCGAGCGCCTCCAGAAACGCCGCTGCGACCGGCTCTTCCTCGGGAAACAAGCCCTGCCAGCGCCCCGGCTCCGCCTGGCGCGCCTGCATTCGCCGCACAAAGTAGGGGTAGTCTTCCCGAGGGAGCGCCGCGAGGTTGGGAAAGTGGATCTCAAAAGCAGTCGCTGTCGGGCCATAGAGCGTGTCGGCGAGGCTCTGGGGCGTGTAGCCCGCCACCCGAGGCCATAAGATCAGGTCGTGCATGCGTCCGCAGATGGGGATCGAGTCCTCCTGCACAAACTCTAGCGCACGAATCGCGCTCTCGGAATCGGGGAGGCTCTGCCAGCTCTCCAGGGCAAAGGCACGGATCAGAAACGCCCGCGCGTCGGCTTTGGTGATGCGAATGGTCTGCACGCCGCACTATTCCACAGCGAACGTGCGTTTTCCTTTTTCTATCGCTCCCATGAACGGGAGCGTCTTGCTGTCCTCGTGCCTCGGACACAAAGGGCTCCGCCCATCCCGAATATGGCCGAAGGCCTTCGTGTCGGAGCCTGCGACGACAGCAAGACGCCCCGGTCCATCGGGGCGACCTCGTTTGGGAGCGATCCTAACTAGACAAGCCCCTGCCGGGCAGCCAGTAGCGCGGCCTCGGCGCGGGAGTTTACTTCGAGCTTCTCGAAGATCTTGGAGATGTGGTTCTTGACAGTCTTCTCCGAGATAAACAGGGAGTCGGCGATCTCTTTGTTGCGCATGCCCTTGCCGATAAAGCTCAGAACTTCGCGCTCCCGGTCGGTGAGCTGGGCGAAGACAGCGTTATCGGCGGCTTTCTGCACCGTGAGACGGCCAAACTCGGCGAGGATGCGGGTGATGAGAACGGGGTTAAGCAGAGACTCCCCCCGGGCGACCGCGCGAATGGCGGCGAGCGCGTCCTCGGGCGGGGAGTCTTTGAGGACATAGCCCCGGGCACCCGCCTTGATCGCCGCAAAGACCTTGTCGTCGTCGCCGTAGATCGTCAGGATCACGACTTGGGTCTCGGGGAGCTCCTTGCGGATGGTCTCCGTCACCTCAATTCCCGTCAGCTTGGGCATCCCGATATCGGTGAGGAGCACATCGGGCTTCTGGGCGCGGCAGACCGAGAGGGCACGCTCCCCATCGGAGGCGGTCCCGACCACCTGGATGTCCTCTTCCAGCCCGAGGATCTGCGCGAGGGTCTCGCGGGTCATGGTCTGGTCTTCTGCGATCACAAGGCGAATCTTTTCCATGGTTCACTTTCTCAGGGAGCGCCCGGGAGCGGGCTTGGGAGTGGCGTGATTGGCCGTGGGTTCGGGGGGGCTGACCAAAAACAACAGCGCCGGAACCGCGAGCCAGAGGGGCAGGAGCAGGAGCAAGAGCGAGCGCAGCAGCCCGAGGGTCTTGAGGTAGAACTCGACCGGCATGACCTCATTGTTGAGCGTGTAGCCCGAGCTGCTGGTGATGCGCTGGATCTCTTCCTCCAGGGCGTTGATGTTGCGGTCGGAGCGCTTGATGCTCTCCGAGGCGACCTTGAGCGCTTGCGTCCCGATCAGCGCAGAACAAACAAAGAGAGACGCCACGACACAGGCAAAGTAGTGCACGCGGGTGTCGGTGCTTGCCAGCGCTCCCGCCGCCCAGAGCGCCGCGACCAGGTTGGCGACCAGAAAGACAGTGGCCCCGGCGACGATCAAGCCCACATTGTGGCGCCAGTGGACATGGATCTCAAAGATACGGCGCTCGACACGCTCGACATTGGTATGGTGCGGGAGCGGGGGATCGTCCTGCGGCGGATCGAACTCGGGTAGGTCAAGGCTCATGGTGTTTTACAGCGCCTCCGTCCGGTAGGAGTGGGCCACTAGTGCAACATACTCCGAAAGTCCTGCATCGGCAAGGTCGTAGTTGACCGCGGTGCGGAGCGCGACTAGTGCATCCCCAACCGACTTGGCCATCCGGTCCGCGACCCACTGCGGGTAGGGCTCGCGAATCTCGGGGCTGACCACCTGCGCCTTGACCGTGGCAAAGACCTCGGCGAGGCGCTCGGGGCTCTGGGTGATTTCTTTTTTGATCTCCAGGCGGAAGGCATGGCTCCAGGGCTGCGGCTTGTAGTAGGTGGCAAAGAGGCCATCGGTGCGGACCTGGGAGACCGCCTCGTTGACCGCCTCGCGCACCTGCTCCCGGACCGCATCGGAGGGGGTGAGCTTCTGAATCTCCTTGGCGATCCAGTTGCGCTTGCTCTTTTGGGTCAGCCCCAGCGGAACGGGCTCGGTGAACTCGTCCTCTTTGAGCAGCAGGGTCATGGCCGTGCGGTCGTCGAGCTTGAGCTGCCCCCCGAGCCAGGTCTCGCCGAGGTCGCGCGTGCCATCGTACTTGACCACGGCGACAATCTCCGGCTTGAACATCGCGGTGTGGAGCGCATCGGCGGTGGCGTAGTGCTCGAAGTTGTGCGCGAGCTCCTGGCGCAGGCCGTCGTTGCCGATACTCAGCGCGGCGTTGAGGGAGATCACGGGGGTGAGGTGCGAGCCATCCAGCAGGACAATCCGGTGGGGCGCGGTGTGGAGCAGGGAGAGCTCTAGGGTTGTCATTACCGCGCGGCAGGTGCTCCCGGTCGCCTCGCCCTCGTGCTGGAGGGTTTTCTGCCAGGCGGCAAAGGGAATATCGGCCCAGATGCCCTGGCCCCCCAGCCCCTCGACCCCCACCGCAACGGCGAGCGCGGTGTCCATGCCCAGGCCTTTTTCCACAGCGGCTCCGCCGTCGATGGCGCAGCAAGGCTGGGGCTCGACACAGGGAAGATCGTCGGTGTGGCGGATACGGCCCGCGAGCTGGAGCTGCATGCGGAGCGCCTCACGGCGGGAGTCAACGCTCTCAAAGAGCTCCCGGACGCCGCCGGCGACCTCGGCGGCTTTTCCTAGAATCTGGCGAACAATCTGGTCGGGGAGGTCGGCACCAATATCGGATGACATTACGAGGATTGTACCTGGTTTGAAAACCATTGCCCGGACAACGAAAGAAGCCCGGACACTCGTTGTCCGGGCTGATCCTCGGGCTCTTCGCTACGCCTTGAGCAGGCCGTACTCAATCGAGTCGACAATCGCTTGCCAGCTAGCCTCGATCAAGTTGGGGCTTACCCCGACGGTCGCCCACATGTGGCCGTGGTGGTCGGTGGACTCGACAATCGTGCGGACCTTGGCGGCGGTGCCCTCGCCGGTGGTCACGACGCGCACCTTGTAGTCGGTGAGGGCGATGTCCTTGAGCTGTGGGTAGGCGGGCTCTAGGGCCTTGCGGAGCGCCAGATCAAGCGCGTTGACCGGGCCATCGCCCTCCGCGACCGCGTTGACCTCCTCGCCATTGACCAGGATCTTGATGGTCGCCTCGGTGACCGGGACCGTGTCGCAGGCGCGCTTGCCGATAAAGACCCGGAAGGTGACCAGCTCGAAGAAGCGGCGGTAGGTGCCGGTGGCCTTCTTCAGGAGCAGCTCGAAGCTCGCCTCCGCGGCCTCAAAGGAGTAGCCCTCGTGCTCCATGCTCGTGACTGTTAGCAGGAGCTCCTTGGCGACTGGCGACTTCTTATCCAGCGCGTAGCCCAGCTCGTTGGCCTTCTGCGCGATACTGGCGCTCCCGGCCTGCTCGCTCACCAGGATGCGGCGCTGGTTGCCCACGGCACTCGGCTCGATATGGTCGTAGGCGCGCGGCCACTTGGAGATCGCATCGGCGTGGAGGCCCGCCTTGTGGGTGAAGGCATTGCGCCCGACAAAGGCCGCCTTGGGGTTGGGCGAGAAGTTGGCGACCTCGTCCACAAAGTGCGAGAGTGCGGTCAGCTCCTCCAGCGCGCCCTCGGGGAGGCAGTCGTAGCCGAGCTTGAGGCGCAGGTTGGCGATCACGGGTACCAGATTGGCGTTGCCCGTGCGCTCCCCAAAGCCATTGACCGTCCCCTGAACCTGGGTCGCGCCAGCACGCACGGCCGCCAGCGCATTGGCCGTCCCACAGTCGCCGTCGTTGTGGGGGTGCATCGCGATCCGGGTCTGGGGGTAGGCCGCGACCAGGGCCGCGATCGTCTCCCCAATCTCATGGGGAAGGGCACCGCCGTTGGTGTCACAGGGGCAGAGCCAGTCCGCGCCCCCCTCGACCGCGGCGCTCAGACAGGCCCTTGCGTAGGTCTCGTCGTCTTTGAAGCCATCGAAGAAGTGCTCCCCATCGAAGACCACCTCCTTGCCATGTGCCTTGAGGTAGGCCACGGACTCACGGATCATCGCGAGGTTCTCGTCGAGCGGGATGCGCAGGGTCTCGGAGACATGGCGGCTGTGGGTCTTGCCAACAATGGTCACCACGGGGGTCTCGGCCTCCAGTAGGTAGCGCAGGAGAGCGCTCTCCTCGACCGTCTCACCAGCCTTGCGGGTCATGCCAAACGCGGCGAGCCGGGCGTGCTGGAGCGGCTCGGCCTTGAGGCGGGCAAAGAACTCGGTGTCCTTGGGGACCGCGCCGGGCCAGCCGCCCTCGATATAGTCGATCCCAAAGGCATCCAGCCGCCGTGCGATTCGCAGCTTGTCCTCAACGGAAAACGAGACCCCCTCCATCTGGGAGCCGTCGCGCAGGGTCGTGTCGTAGATCAGTACTTTCATGGTTCTCCAATGTGTTATCGGGCTTAGGCACCAAAACAAAAGCGCCCCCACGCAAGGAAGGGACGCCTGCTAAGCCCGCTGCGGACGCGACCTTGCGCCCGCCCAGCATCCCTATCGGTGGGGACGCGGGGTAATCTGTGCGATGCCGCCGCTGCGGTGGAAGAAGTTCATCTGTGCTTGTTATATCACGGCCGGATCGCGCCTGGCGCGTTGTCGGCGCGCCAGCGCTGGATAATGTCCTCCAGCACCAGCCTGCGAAGAATATCCTCGACCACCTCCGGGTGCTCTTTCCAGAGCTGGTAGACATCGAGGTCTTGCTTCTGGCGCTGGAACTCGGGCGGCAGGGAGTCTTGGATCGCGCGCCAGTCAAAGACCAGGTCGATCCCACTGCGCTTGGCTTCGTCGGTGCGGGTGGTCTGTGGGGCGAAGAGGTGGGCCCTGATGTCACGGGAGATCAAGATCGAGTACTCGGGAAAGCCCGTAAACGCATACCTACTCTGGGCAGGGTTCCAGTACCAGTGGGCGCTGGGGGCACTGTAGAGCACCCGAACCCGCACGGGAGTCTTCCCAGGGATGGGCTTCATCGCAATGGCGGCCTGGTGGAGCGCCGCCTCGGGCGTGATGCCGGGCGTGAAGGGGAGGTGCTTGAGAGGGAGGGGGATGGGGCCATGTCCGCCGGTGCGCCGGCCGACAAAGGGAGTGGGCTCCGGGGTGGGAGGGGGAGTTGGTGCACCCGAGGGCGGCGATTCGGGGGGGGCGGGGAGTGCGAAGCCGGCCTTGGGGACCAGTACCACCTCGGCGATAGTCGTGTTTGCCAGCGGAACCGCCGCGATAGGGTCATCGGGGGTGACCGGTGCGCTGTAGTACCCCCAAGCGAGGCACACCACGAGCGCCACCAGACCCACCCCCGTCGCCAGGAGCTGCTTGCGTGTCAGAGGGGCGCTAGCGCCGGAACGGGACATTCCCGGCTTTCCACGTCCGAATCACCTCCGCGAGCATCTGGCGGACGGCGAGGGTCTCCAGGGTCTTGTCCCCGGGCTTGAGGTGCTCGGTGAGGTCGAAGTCGGGCTCCAGCGGAGCGGCCCCGCCGTTGAGGGAGAGTGTCCGCTGCTTCGCGCCATCGTCGGGGGTGAGCTTGAGCTCAAAGCGCACCATCGCCTTGAGGCGGTAGACCTTGGCCTTGTCGTCCCAGTCCCATCGAACCGAGCGCGGGGGAACACTCCAGCTCCCCGCCACCTTCACCGGGTAGGGCTTGCCCTTGGTCGCCACCCCCGCCGACTCCAGCGTCGCGACCAGATCGTCGGTGACCTTGATCGTGGAGTCGAGCGGCGGGGCCATCACGGCGGGACCACGTGCACTCACCGGCAGCCCGGGCACGGGAGTGGGCGGCGGCGCGGTCGGTTTCTCCGGCGCCGTTGGGAGAGTGTCCGGGCCGGTGACCTTGAACTCCGTGATCGCGGTCTCGTAGAGGGGCTCCTTGCTGAGGTCGGCTTCTGGGAAGGCAGGAGCGCTAAAGAAGCGCCATGCGGCGATTCCGCCTCCCCCGAGCACGACGAGGAGAATAATAAGTGCTTGCGCGGTTGTCAGTTTCTTGTTCTTCATGATTGTGGTCAGGGTACCTGAAAACGATGCCTAACGTGGCGTCTTTGGCGCGGGATTGTCTCGCTTCCACGCCTCGGTCAGCGCCTCCAGTGCCTTCCCCAGAGCCTCGTCTTGTTTTTGCGCGAGTGTCTCGGGCGTGGCGATCCCGAGCTCTCCGGAGGCAACCTCAAGGGTGACATGGGTGCTATCGTCGGAGTTTCGGGACAGATAGACCGTGCGCTGCGCCTCAACCTTGTACCCAAACGTGCCCCAGCTTGGCCGGCCCCCGATAGCCGTTCCCGTTCCCTTGAGCCAGATAAAGACCTCGATGGGGTTCTCGTCGGGCTTGGACAGGTGCAGGGGCTCATCGGCGGTAAGGGAAACACCTGCCTGCTTGAGGTAGGTGAGAGCATCGGCGTGTTGTTTCGAGGCATGGTCTCGCTTCTTCTGTTCCTCGGGAGTTACCATTCTGTCACCAACCCCGCCAACCATCTCTCCCGCTCGTTGCGGGGACGGCGTCGCGAGGAGGTCATTTGGGTTCTTGGCGACAAGCCGTGGCGGTGCGAGTGCGCCCCGGATGATGTTCAGCGACGCGACGGTGGTGCCTTGTAGTGGGCGTTCGGTAAGATCCGGTGAGCTCGGGACGGGCTCTTTAAAGTAGCGGTAGAGGGTAAGAGAGGCCAAGGCCAAGAGGACCAGAATGACGGCGATAACTTGCTTTTTGTTGAGTGACTGATTCATAGAGGAGGGAACCTACTTCGTATGGGAGCTAGTGGGGAGAAGCAGGATTATCCTGTTTCCATGCCTGTGCAAAGGCCTCAAGCGCCTTCCCGATTGCCTCTTCCTGGCGCCGTGGGAGAAGCTCTTGGCTGACAACCCCGACACTTCCGGGGGAAATTCCTGTCTGGAGCTGGACTGTTGTGGGCGTGGTCGCTCGACGGGAGAGATAGGCAAGACGCTCTAGCTCGACCTGGTAGCCAAGCTTTCCCCAGGATGGCCTGCCGTCGATAACCGTCCCATTACCCTGGATGAGTAGCGTGAGGTGTACCGGGTTCTCACTCTCCTCAGGCACATAGGCGTCCTTGTCCGCGGTGACCGTGATTCCGGCTCGACGCAGGTAGGCAATGGCGTCTGTGAAGAGCTTGTGCTTCCGTTGCGCGGCTCGCTTTTCTCGTGCCGTTTGCTCCTCCTGGCGCTTGCGTTGCTCGTCGGTCAGTGGGCTGGGAGCCATGCCGCCGCCACCAATCGCACCGCCAGATTGCTCTGGACCAGGCTCCGGGTGCGTGAGGAGCTCCTCGGGATTTTCGACCTTAAGGTGCGGCGGGGCAAGAGGCCCAAGGACGATCTTGAGCGAGGCGACACTGGCTCCTTGGAGCTCCCGCGTCGCCTCAGGTGCCGTGTTGTTTCCTGGCGCGGTGAAGTAGCGGTAGCCGACGAGCAACGCGAGGATCAACAAGACGGCGGCTACGAGAGCGACCTGTCGGGGTTTCAGCGCTTGGTTCATCGTACTTGCTCAGACTCCTACGAATCTACGTCCCTTCACTATTGAGGTGTTGTGGGATTGTCTTCTTTCCACGCCGTGACAAACGCCTCCAACGTTCGTCCCAGGAGCTCTGCTTGTTTCTTTTCGAGGCTGTCGGTCGGTGAGATGGGGGTAGCGCAATCGGAGATAGGGGCGAGCCGGGGTAAGAGACCGACTCGCAGGACTTGCGTGCGCTGGACATCGACATAGAACTCCCGATCCATTCGGAGGTGAGAGATCAGAACACCGGAATGTGGCTTTCGTGTGTCCACCTTGCCATCCCCGCTGATCTGGACGGTGAGGTAGAGCGGGCGATCGTCGGGGGTGAGGGGATGCGCAGGCTCCAGGCTCAGTGGCACCCCTGCCTGACGTAGGTAGGCAATGGCCTTCTCTTTAAATTGTGCGCTCCGTGCCGAGACAGCGTCGGCGTTGAGAAAAAAGGGGTCGATGACTGCTTGGATCGCGTGCTCGGGTGGGATCGGGGCCGGGCTGGGGCGGAGCTCATAGGCGAGACAGGGGAACTCTCCCTGGAGATCGACCTTGATATCCGCGACTGTGACCTTGTAGAGCGTGCCATGGGTCTGGGAGTCAGGGGAAAAGGCGGGGGCCTGGAAGTAACGGAGGACGAGGAAGGTGACCACCCCCATCAAGGTAATGAGGGCGATCACAAGCTGTTTTCTACTGAGGGATTGTTTCATAGCGGGCTCTCGTCTAGGGTTTTGCCGCGGCGGGGTTGTCTTCCTTCCAGCGGGTGATGATCGCGGAGATCGCACGGGTCAGGGCCTCGTCTTGCTTCTGCGCGAGGGTCTCGGGAGAGGTCACGCCTACGCTGCCGGTCATGTTTCCCGCGACATTGAGATGGACCGGGTTCGTGGCCGTGGTCGAGGTGAAAAGATCGCGCTTGAGCTCGACCTTGTAGCCGAGGACCCCCATGGTGGGCTGGTTCTCCACGACGGTTCCCGTGCCTTCCAGGGTGACGGTGACCGAGAGGGGGACATGCCCGACCGCGGCCTTTTGGGCGATGTCGTCCTGCGCGACGGGGATTCCGGCCCCGCGCAGGCTGTCGATAATCTTCTGGACCTTGGGAGCCACTTCCTTGGCGAAGCGCGCCGCCTCGATCTTGGCCGCCTCGCCCTTGGGAGCGAGCATGCTCCCCCCGCCGCCCTCACCACCCCCGCCGCGCCGCGGTGCTGCATCGGCGGAGACATGGGCGGGCGCAAGCTCGCCCAGCACCACCGCAATCTCCGTGACCGCGATATTGTGGAGCACCTTGTCCCGGGGATCGTCGGCGGTGAACGCGGGCGCGGTGAAGTAGCGGAAGAGCACAAAGCCCCCAACACCCAGAAGGAGACCAAGGGTGACAAGGAGCTGCGGGAGAGAGAGCTTTTTATTCATGGCAAGTTCCGTCCCTTATACCATAAAGCCTACCGTCCTTTGAGCTTACTACCGAGCAAGGGCGGCAGGGGAGTGGGAGGGGCGTTGTCCTTTTTCCAGCGTGCGATGATGCCTGAGACGATAAGCCGCTGCATCATGTCATGGACAGTATCGGGGTGGTCCTGCAGCAGGCGGTACGCATCAAGGGGGGCTCCCTCTACCAAGGAGTCTCGGACGCGGTTCAGGTCCGTGGGGAGCGTAAAGAAACCCAGCACGACCGTATCGGTGCGCTCCTGCGTCTTCCAGGGAGCTGTGCGAACCTGCCGGGTAATGGCGACAGCGTACCGGAGCTGAGGCAGGAACTGATAGCGCTTTTCACTCGGGTTCCAGTACCAGTGCGAGCTATCCTCAAGACGGTAGAGGCCGCGGAGCTTGATGGGAGCCCGGTTTGTACTCTCCGTTGTCGGGACTCCCGCTCGTTCTAGCTCTGCCATCAGCGACGGCTTGGGGCCAATGGTCTCTCGTGGAACGTCGTCTGGGGTGAAGCGGATCGCCGCTGCGAGCTTCCTGCCAGGCCGTGGGGCCGGACTGGGAGTGGGGGGAATATTGGGCGGGGGAGTGGGAGCTGCGTCCAGGCGCAAGCCCGGCTCGACCGTAAGCGCGGTGATCGCAGTATTTTGGAGAGGCGCAACAGTGAGCTGATCCTGTGGCTCGACCGGGGACATGAGCCAGAGGTACCCTCCCGCACTTGCACCAACGACGGCAACAAGGACGATCCACCCAAGCCACTTGCGAGAGAGTGTTTTCATAGGCGCACTATGCTATTCTTGGTTATTCTAGCCGAAAATCGCGCGCACGAGAATGACATCGTGGTAGGTGTGCTCAGCCAGCACAAAGGGGAGCCCGACTCCTGTCTCGGTGAAGCCTTGGCGGGCGTAGAAGCGCCCGGCGCGGAGGTTGCTGGGGTGGTGGCACAGCCAGAGGGTCGCGACCTCGTGGCGCAGGGCGTGGGCGATCACTGCTTCTAGGAGCTGCTGGGCCGCGCCGGTGCCGTGCCAGGAGGCGCGGAGGTAGAAGCGGTCGAGGAGGGCGGGCTGGGGAAGCGTGAGCGACGCCGGCGGCGCGGCACCGACCGAGAGGCGGGCGTAGCCGCCTAGCTCACCGGTCTCGCTCTCCAAGACGAGATAGGACACCGTGGGGCGCTCTAGATCGGCTTGGAGGGCTGTTGTGGTGAAGGTAGCGGCGGCGTAGGCGGCGCGGTCCGCATCGGGGACGAGCTCGCGCCAGGTGTGGAGAAAGGTCTCGGACGCCAGCGCGGCCAGTGCGCTGGCGTCGTTGCGTGTGGCGAGCCTACAGCTGGGCAAGGACCGCATCGGCCATCGCGATCGTCCCGACGGTCGCCTCGCCGCTCTGGGCGATATCCGGGGTGCGCAGGCCCGCTCCCAGCACGGCCTCGACCGCGGTCTCGATGCGCTTGGCCTCGGTCTCACGCCCAAAGCTGTAGCGCAGGAGCATCGCCACGGAGAGAATGGTCGCCAGCGGGTTGGCGATCCCCTTGCCCGCGATATCCGGCGCGGAGCCGTGGCAGGGCTCGTAGAGGCCGAAGGTGCCAGTCCCCAGGCTCGCCGACGGTAGCATTCCCAGCGAACCCGTCAGCATCGCGGCCTGGTCGGAGAGGATATCGCCAAAGAGGTTCTCAGTGACAATCACATCGAACTGCTTGGGCCAGCGCACGAGCTGCATGGCCGCGTTGTCTACAAGAAGATGGGAGAGTTGGACATCGGGGTACTCCTTTGCCACCTCCTCGACCGTCGCGCGCCACAGGACACTGGTCATCAGGACGTTCTGCTTATCGACCGAGCAAAGCTTCTTGCCGCGCTTCTGCGCCGCCTGGAAGCCCACGTGGGCGATCCGCACGATCTCGTCCTTGGTGTAGACACAGGTATCCACCGCGCGATTGCCGTCGTTCTCCTTGGGGAGCCCGAAGTACATCCCGCCGGTCAGCTCCCGCACCACCAGCACATCGAGGCCCCCTTCCAGCAGCTCGGGCTTGAGGCTGGAAGCGGCGGCGAGGGCGGGGTAGCAGATCGCGGGGCGCAGGTTGGCGTAGAGCCCCAGGTGCTTGCGTAGTGGCAGGAGGGCACCGCGCTCGGGGCGCAGGTTGGGGTCGGGGATGACGTCCCACTTGGGGCCGCCCACGGCTCCCAGCAGCACGGCATCGCTCGCCTTGCAGAGCTCCAGGGTCTCCGGGGGCAGCGGATGGCCGGTCGCGTCGTAGGCCGCGCCTCCGACCAGCGCCTCGGTCAGCTCGATATCGGGGGCGACCACGCGGAGGACACGGACGGCCTCCGCCACAATCTCAGGCCCGATTCCATCACCGGGCAGAACAGCAACTTTCGGCATAACGCGCCTATGGTACCACGGCACACCGCCCCCCGACCCCCGTCCAACGGGGGAGATCAAAGGAATCCGATTCCTCTTATTTCCCCCGCTTGCGGGGGGCAGGGGGCAGGCGGGGGGCAGGGGGCCTCTACACTCCCAGCACACCCCGGGCGTAGTCGGCGCTGAGCTTGGCGGAGGCGGCGGGGCTGCCGCCCTCGGCGACCCGGTCTTGTTCGGTGGTGATCCAGGTGGGGGAGAGGGTCTGCACCACCCGGTGGGCCTCGACTAGCTTCACTTGCCCGTTGCCGAGCTCGGTAAAGGTCAGGGGCTGGTGGGTCTCGGGGTCGAAGGTGCCGTCTTTGTAGTGCAGGTAGTCCGCGCGGTGGCCGTAGGTCTGGAGAAAGCTCACCAGGTCCTCGCCGCCGCAGGCGACCCAGAACAGATCAAAGCAGAAGTTGACGTAGCCGGGATCGGTCTGGTGCAGGAGAATCTCCATCCCGGTGCCGCCCTCCGGCAGGGCAAAGAGCTCCCAGTTGTGGTTGTGGTAGCAGAGGCGAATCCCCTCGCTCTCCAAGACCTCGCCCGCCGCGTTGAGGGTGCGCGCCGCGTCTTCGTAGCCCGCCGCATCCGGCCACTTCCCACCCGCCATCAGGTGCCGTGCCCCGACAATATTCATGTGGGCCGCAGTCTCGCGGACATGGTCGAGGTCGGTGAGGGCGCTGACTCCGGTGTGGTAGCCCGCACACGCCAAGCCCGCGTCGTCGAAAAGCTGCTTGTAATCGTAGGCCGCGATGCTCGTGGTGGGGTTGCCGACCTCTGCGCCGTCGTAGCCAGCCGCCTTGACATCGGCCAAGACACCGGGCAGGTCCTCGCCGCCGCGCTTGCCGAAGATAATAAGTTGAATGCCGAGCTGTGTCATAGCCCGGCATTTCGACGAGGGAAGTTAAGATTCCTTTATTTACCTCCCGGCTCGCACCGCTCGCCACCCTCCGGCTTCGCGAAGGGTTTAGGGCCAAAACGCGCCGCTGACCCCGTGACTCCTCCCCCTTCGCGGAGCCGGAGGGGGAAACGGCGCTGTCGCCGAGGGGGAGGCAGAGTATGGGGGGATCTTAGAACTTCACCCCAACCCGCAGGCCGGTGCCCTCAACCCCGTCGCCGGCGCGCAGGGAGCGGAAGTACGCCCCTTCGAGGATGATGTTGCCCGTTACCCGCAAGCCCGCGGTCACCCGCGCGAGGGGGCCGTTCTTGCGACCCGGATCGAAGGTCTGGTTGCCATAGGTGCTGTACCAGCCGATCCCGCCGCCGAGATTGAGGGTCGTGCCCTCGGTGCCGAGCTTGGCCTGCGACTGCACCCCGAGGCCGCCCGCCAGGAAGTTGCGCGACGACTGCCCGCCCGTGCTCGCCCAATCGACAAAGAGCGTCCGCCCCAGCCCGACACTCGGCGGCTCGGTGAGGCGGTGGGTCCAGGAGATACCACTGAGGGGGCCGTCGCCCAGGTAGCCCTTGATCTTGTCCGACGGATAGAACGCCTGGTAGGAGAGCTCCTCCCGGCCAAAGCCGCTGTTGAGCTGTGCCTGGGCCGCCGAGGCCGCGCCCAGAGCAAGAGTCGCTGTCAAGAAAATGCCTGTTCTGTTCATGGGGGGAAGTAACGTCGCCGGGGGGGCATTTGTGACAGCATACACAGACATCTTTGCGGCAGAGACGGCACGGATTGGGTTTAATAGGGATGTCCCTTTCCGCGAAACAGACACGAAGAAAGGCGAGAGGACAAGGAACGAATCTACCATGGACAAAGCTCTAGAATCGACAGACAAGGCATTAGCAGATAGAGACAAGGCTTTAGCAGACACGGACACAGCAGTCGCCGTGAAGGCAGCGCCCACGCGACGCAGTCCGGGGGCGACCAGTGCCCGCGTGGACCGCGAGCTAGCGCGCGCCGAGCAGGTGCTTGCCGCCGCGCAGCGCACGCCCTACAAGACCGCCCTTGCGGGGCAGGGAATCTCGGCGGCGTTTGTGGCGACCCTGGCCCAAGACACGGTGGCGTGTCGGGGCGATATCAGCGCCGCTGTGGACCATACCGCAGCCAAGAAGCAGGCCACCCAAGTCGAGGCCGCGGCAAAGACCGCCCTCCTGCGCCGGGTGCGCGGCCTGCAAGCCGCCGCACGGCAGAAGCTGGCCGTGACCAACCCGGCGGCGCTGGCGGTCTACGGGATCGGGGAGAAGCTGGAGCGCCTGCCCCGCGCGAGTCTGATCTCCCGTGTGGAGGCGATCCTGGCACGGCTCCCTGGCGATATCCTCCCTGGGGTCGATGATGGGGACATGGACGCGCTCCAGGAGGCTCTGGCAAGCTGGACCGCGGCCCATCAGGAGCAGAGTGTCCAGCAGAGCGGCTCGACCAACCGGCGTGGCACCCGTGACGCGCACCTCAAGAGCATCACCGAGCGCCGCCGCCAGATTCAGTTCGCCGCCGATGCGCTCTACCCCTACGACGACCCCGAGCACCAAGGCACCCGCGGCGAGTTCGATCTGCCTCTGGATCGCCCCTACACCGGGTAAAATCGGTATAACGAAATGCCCTTCGGACTCAAGGTTTTGCTGGACCGTTTCTCTTACCCGGAGGGTATTTTGCGGTTTTCCTGGATACCCCGACGCTTGGGGCTGCGAGTTGACATTCGCGAAAACAAAGCGCCAAATCAAGGATAATCTTAGTTATGGAAAATAATACTTTGCATGGATATATTGTTATTCTTTATAAAATTCGCATGAAGAAAACCATATTTGAAAATGAAATTGATTTCAGAGAGAGGTCTGTTAATTACTTCAATAAAAAGATGCAATCAGGTATTGATAATGTGTATAGGTTTATTTTTGTAGATAATTTAGAAGATGTTTTTATACTTCATGACGCATCTGATAATATTTTTAGGAATTTAAAAAATAAAGTTAAGATTTTTATGTCTGTGAAAAATAAACATAGAGTTTATGATGTAGAAATCAAAAATAATGAACAATTAGTGAAAATAAGGAAGGAGGCATTGCACTATGTGGAGTGCGAGATTGTTGCAACGTTTGTACCTAAGTTGAGCTTTACTCGAAATGGATTGATAATTGAAATTAATGAATTCAGGAGTATGTAAAGATAAAAGCCTCTTCTCCTGTCGCTTCTGTACAGACCCCAGACGAAAGTTTGTCCCTGAGTGCCCTTCTTCAGCGATCCTGACTATTGGCTGGAAACCCTTGGGGCAGCGTGCTATAATCGGGTAGAACCTCGACAATGACCGACGAGAACTTTAGCCCGGAGCTCGCTCCCCAGATTCAGCATGCCCGGAGCCTGGCGGCTCCCTATACCTACCGCTTCAAGAACCTCACCGATGTGGTCTTTGCCCGCGCCCTCAGCGACTCGCCGTTTCTGACGTACTTTGACGACGACGGCACGCGCCAGACCTGGAGCTACAAAGACCTCTGGTACAAGGCGGCGTTCTTGGCGGAGCACCTGGAAAAAGACACGGGCTTGCGGCCCGGCGACCGGGTGGCGACTCTCACGGGGAACTCGCCCGATACCGTGCTGCTGTATGTCGCCTGTTGGTTTCTGGGAGTGACCGTGGTGCCGATCAACCTGACCGAGGACGACGAGCGGATCGCCTATATTCTGGAGCACGCTCAGTGTGTTCTGGCCTTCGCTCCCCCCGAGCAGGCGCACCGGGTCCGGGGGTGCCGGGTCAAGACTGCCTGGGACGCGAGCCACTGCCACCGCGGTGTCATCAACCGCACCCTGCCCGCCGACACCGAGGCGCTGATTGTCTACACCTCGGGGACCACGGGGCCGCCCAAGGGAGTGGTTCTCGAGCACCAGAACCTGATCGCCGATGCGCAGGGAATCGCGGCGTGGCACGGCTTCACCGAGACCGACCGGGCGATGCTGGTCCTGCCGCTCCACCATGTCAATGGGATCGTCGTGACCCTGATGACCCCGCTTGTCACCGGGGGGAGCATCGTCCTCAATAAGAAGTTCTCCGCCAGCCGCTTTTGGAAGACAGTCGCCGACGAAACGTGCACCTGGAGCAGCGTGGTCCCGACCATCCTGGCGTTTCTCTGCGAGACCCACCCCGATGGTGTCCCGATCCCGCCGGACTTCCGCCACTTTATCTGCGGTGCCGGCCCGCTGACCACCGACCTCGCCAAGCGCTTCGACCGGGTCTTTGGGGCGCGCGTCGTGCACGGCTACGGCCTCTCGGAGACGACCTGCTACTCGTGCTTCCTGCCCACCGACCTCGACCAAGAAACCTACGCGCACTGGATGTGGGAGTGCGGGTTTCCGTCGATTGGCATCCCCCTGCCCGAGAACGAGATGGCGGTTCACGACGAGAGCGGCAACGCGCTGCCCGCCGACACGCGCGGGGAGATTGTCGCGCGTGGGGTCAATGTCATGCGCGCCTACTACCGCCGCCCCGAGGCCAACGCCGCCGCCTTCACCCACGGCTGGTTCCGCTCCGGCGACGAGGGCTTCTGGCGTCCTGGCCCCGATAGCCAGCCTTACTTCTTTATCACCGGGCGCCTGAAGGAGCTGATTATCCGGGGCGGGGTCAACTACTCGCCGCTGGAGATCGACGAAGTACTCAACGCGATTCCCGGAGTCAAGGCCGCGATGGCGGTTGGCTTTGAGAACAACTTCTACGGCGAGGAGATCGGTGCCTATGTCCAGCGCGAGCCCGGTGCCGCCCTGGCCGAGGCCGAGATTCTCGCCGCGTGCTTGGAGACCCTTCCCTTCAACAAGGCCCCCAAGGTGGTTGTCTTTGGCGACGACTTCCCGGTCACGAGCACGGGCAAGTACCAGCGCGGCAAGCTCAAGCCGCTCTTCGCCGCCTGGCGCGATGCGGAGTTTCGCAAGTGAAAAATGCTCCCCCCCTAACCCCCGCCCCGCGGGGGGACAAAATGGAAACTCCTTCTCTCCCCCCCGTCGGACGGGGGCAGGGGGGGGAAGGCCTCACCACGGGGGAGGCACCGTTTATCGAGCAGGCGCGGGAGGCGGGGCAGCGGTTTATCCAGCAGCCCTACGAGCTCTACAGTGAGAGTAACCACGAGGCCTGGCGGCGGCTCTATGCGCGCCAGGAGGACTCGTGGGCGCGCTTTGCCAACCGACACTTCCTCCGCGGCCTGGAGTCGCTGCACCTGGATCGGGGACAGGTGCCGGACCTCGATGACGTGAATAAGTTCCTCTCGCCGCGCACGGGGTTTGTGGCGCGGCCGGTCTCGGGGTATGTCCCGGCGTTTGCCTTCTTCGACTGCCTGCGCCAGCGCGCCTTCCCAACCACCATCACGATCCGCGATGCCAACCGCCTCGACTACCTCCCCGAGCCCGATATCTTCCACGACATCGCCGGTCATGTCCCCATGCACACCGATCCCGCCTTCGCCGATGCCCTCGTGCGCTTTGGGGACTGCGCCCACACGGCGGCGGAGCTGGCGGCGGGAATCAAGGACAAAGACCAGCAGGTCCAGCAGCTCTCCAGCATCATCCGCGCGATGGCGCGCTTCTTCTGGTTCACGATTGAGTTTGGGCTCATGCGCGAGGGCGACGCGCTCAAGGTCTACGGCTCGGGGCTGCTCAGCTCTCGTGGCGAGATTGAGCACGCGATTGTCTCGCCGCACGTGCAGCGCTACCCACTCCAGCTCGAATGGGTAATTAACCAGGGGTTTGAGATTGATCACTATCAGCCGTTACTCTTTATTGTTGCTAGTTTTGATCATCTGTTTGAGCTAGTGGACACGCTCGAAAAGTGGATGCGCTTGGGTAAACTAAGTAATGTCGCGCCCGGTGAGCCTGGTGTCTCCGAGGCGGACTTGAGGAGTTTTTTAGATGTCGGTAATTGATGTCCTAGTCCCACAGATGGGCGAAGGCTTGCAGGAAGTGCTCCTGGTTGAGTTTTTCAAGAAGCCCGGCGAGCGGATCACGCGCGACGAGCCGTTCTACTCCATGGAGACAGACAAGGCGACGATGGATGTCGAGTGCCCGCACGAGGGGGTGCTGGTGGAGTGGCTCGCCGCTGAGGGCGATACGCTGGCCATTGGCGCGCCTGTCTGCCGGATGGAGGTGTCGGTTGCCGCCCCAGAGCCCACGGCGGCTCCATCCCAGCCCTCCCTGGCCCCGGCAGAAGTTCCCGAGGAACGAGGCGGGTGGGTTCCCCCCCGCACCCGTGCCTACGCCAAGGAAAAAGGCATCGACGAGAGCGTGCTTGCCACCATCCCCGCCGCGAGCGGGAAGCTGATGCCCGCCGATATCGATGCGTATCTCAAGGCCGCCACGCCGACCGAGACAGCCTACACGGAGCGGCCGGTCTCACCGCAGGACAAGACCTTTATCTACCGGCTGAAGCGCAGCGCGGAGCAGGTGATCCCCGCCACTGCCAAGCGCCAGCTCGACTGGGGACCGGTGCGCGCCTACGCCGACAAGAAAAAAGCAGAGCTCTCTGAGAACCCGCCGTCGGCGTTTAACTGTGTCGCCTACGCCATCGCCAAGGCCACGGCGGAGCACCCGAAGTTCCGCTCTACCCTGCTCCGGGAGGAAGTGATCCGCGAGCACGCCCATGTCAACCTCGGAATCGCGGTCGCGCGTCCGAGCGGGGAGCTGGTAGTCGCCGTAGTCAGTGCGGCGGACTCCCTGAGCTTCGAGGACTTTGTCGCCGCTTCCAAGGGCAATATCGCGCTGGCCCGTGACGGCCGCGACCAGGCGACCGAGGCGACCCAGCTCCTGCTGACCTACATGGGGCCGTATGAGATCATCGACGCGGTACCCGTTTTGGTCGCTCCGGCCGCCGCCGTGCTCTTTATCGGCTCGCCGTTTGAGCAAGGGGGCAAGCAAGTCGTCAACATCGTCCTGACCTTCGACCATCGCCTCGTGCACGGAGTCGAGGCGGCGGAGTTTCTGCGCACCATCGCCCGCAACGTGGAGAGCCTCGAATGATCGTCGTTGTGCCCGTCAAGCGTGTCCCCGACCCCTACGAGCGGATTCAAGTCAGCGGCGGAGCGGTCTGCCTAGACGATGTCAAGTGGGTGATCAACCCGTTTGATGAGATCGCGCTGGAGGAGGCGGTGCGGCTACGCGAGGGCGGTGCCGCGCTCGAGATTGTCGCCGTGAGTATCGGTGTGCCCGAGTGCGAGGCGACCCTGCGCGCGGCGCTGGCCATGGGAGCCGACCGCGCGATCTTGGTCGAGCACGACGGCCCGCTGGAGCCCCGGCAAGTGGCGTGTCTGCTCCAGCATGTCGCCGAGGGTGAGGGCGCTCGGCTGGTGCTGATGGGCAAGCAGGCAATCGATGACGACTACGGCACGACGGGGCAGATGCTCGCGGCGAAGCTTCAGTGGCCCATCGCCTCGTTTGCCAGTGAGATTGTGCTGGAAGGGGAGTCTGCCGCGCGGGTGGTGCGTGAGGTGGATGCCGGACGCGAGACCGTGCGTGTCGCGCTCCCCGCTGTCATCACCGCCGATCTGCGCCTCAACGAGCCACGCTATGTCGCGCTCCCGGCCATCCTCAAGGCACGCAGCAAGCCGCTCGTACGTACAGCTCCCGAGGAGCTCAGTGGCCCGTCGGGCTGGCCGAGCATGCCCGAGATTGAGCTTGTGGAGCTTGTGGCACCGCCGGCGCGCAAGCCGGGACGAAGGGTGGCGAGTGTCGATGCACTGGTCGCTGCCCTGAAAGACGAGGCTAAGGTTCTATGAAACTACTTGTACTGGGGGAGGTGCCCCAGGCCGTGACCTTCGCCCAGCAGTGGGCCGCCGCGACCGGTGGGGACTATGTGACGGTCTCCGGCGACGGTGCCACGCCCTGGGACCTGGTCGCGACAATGCAAGCGCTTGGCTGTACGAGCCTCGCCGGCGCGGCAACGAGCTTCGGGCGCGATATCCTCGCCTACACCGCCGGGCTCCTGGACCTCCCCATGCTCTCCGACGTGCTAGCGGTAGAGAGCCACGACGGGCGACTGACCCTCACGCGCCCACTGTACGCCGGCAATGTCCTAGCCCGAGTCCGAACGCGCGACGACCGCGCGGTCTACTCGGTCCGAACGGCGGCCTTTGGCCCGCCCGCCTCCGACAGCGCCCCAACCGTGGCGCTGGTAAAGGGGGACGCTCCTACCCTGCCAACCGTGCTCTCCCTGGATGCTCCTGCGCAGACGCGGCCCGAGCTGACACAGGCACGGGTTGTGGTCTCCGGCGGGCGGCCTACGCGCGACGCGGCGACCTTTGAGGCGCTGATTGGTGGTCTTGCGGACAAGCTGGGCGGGGCGGCGGGGGCGACCCGCGCCGCTGTGGATGCGGAGATCGCGCCCAATGAGCTGCAAGTCGGGCAGACCGGGAAGGTGGTCGCGCCGGAGCTCTATATCGCTGCCGGGATATCGGGGAGCATCCAGCACCTCGCGGGGATGAAGGACTCCAAGGTCATTGTCGCCATCAACACCGACCCCGATGCCCCGATCTTCGAGGTCGCCGACTACGGCCTGGTCGCCGACCTGCACCAGGCAATCCCCGAGCTGATCGCCAAGCTCTAGAGAGACAATTAGAAGAGTCAGCGACGATGCCGACACGAAAAATCCTCCTTCATATCTCAACCAGCCAGCAGGTAGCGTTCTATCTGCTGGCACTGGTCGCACTGGCCGTCTGCACCTACGGAGTCTTCCGCCGCCTCAAGGTCTGGCGAGCGGGCAAGCCCCTGCCGCCGATCACCGACTGGCCCCAGCGGCTCCGGCACGTGCTTGATCAGACACTCGCCCAGCGGCGCGTGCGGCGGCGCAGGCTGGCAGGTGGGATGCACGCGGGGATCTTCTACGGCTTTTTGGTGCTCTTTATCGGGACCGTGATTGTCGCCATCGAGCACTACGGCGCGCTACTTTTTGGGGAGCACTGGTTCTACAAAGGCACGTTCTATCTGCTTGTCAAGGCCGCGCTGGACCTCTTCGGCCTCGGCCTTGCTCTGGCCTTGTGTGTGGCGCTCTGGCGACGCCTCGTCACTAAGCCCGCGAGCCTGGGAAGCTCCCCCTACGATATCGGCTTTCTCACGCTTTGTCTTGCGGCGACCATCACGGGGTTTCTGCTGGAAGGCGCAGGGATCGCCGCCGACCCGGCTCGCCTGGGCTTTGCCGCGTTCACTCCTGTGGGGCTTGCCGTTGCCCAGGGCTTTGTTGGGCTCTCGGTGGGCACCTACAGCCTGATCTGGTGGGGGCATATCGTGCTGGTGCTTGCGGTGATCGCCGCCCTGCCCTACGGCCGCCGCTACCATCTCTTTGTGATCCCGGCGACCGTCGCGCTCCAGCCCGAGCGTCCGATGGGGGTCCTTGCGCCGGTCTCTCTGGCGGAGGTGGAGGAGACAGGAACGCTCGGGCTTGCGACGCTCGGTGACCTAGACTTCTGGCAGCGACTGAGCCTCGATGGCTGTATGGAGTGTGGGCGCTGCACCGATGTCTGCCCGGCCCATGCGGTGGGAAAAGAGCTCAACCCGAAGCTGATTGTTCTGGATATCCGTCGCCACGCCAATGGGGAGAAGAGTGTTCCGCTGGACTTCATCACCGACGAAGCGCTCTGGGCCTGTACGAACTGCCATGCCTGTGTCCAGGAGTGCCCCGCGCTGATCCGCCACGTAGACCTGATCGACGGTGTCCGGCGCTCTCGGGTGGCCGACGGCCGGCTGACGGGCTCGGGGGCGGGGATGCTCCGCCAGCTGGGGAGCCGTGAGAACCCGTGGGGCCTGCCCGCCTCTCAGCGGCTGGACTGGGCAAAGAATATCGAGCCTCCCATTGAGCGAGCCAGTAAAGACGATAACCGTGAGGTGCTGTTCTGGGTGGGCTGCTCGGGGGCGTTTGAGCCGCGCGCACAAAACACGGTCCAGGCCATTGCACAGCTTCTTCACGCGGCGGGCGTAAAGTTCACCGTGCTTGGTCCCAAGGAGCGCTGCACAGGAGATGCCGCACGCCGGCTGGGCGATGAGTTTCTCTTCCAGCAGCTCGCCGAGGCCAATATCGCGACGCTTGATGGGATCGGGGCCAAGCGCATTGTCACGCAGTGCCCGCACTGCCTGCACACGCTTAAAAACGAGTACGGGCAGCTCGGGGGCCACTACGAAGTGCTGCACCACACGCAGCTTCTTAGCGAGCTCATAGAGAGTGGGCGCCTTAAGCTTGATCCACAGGGCGAGGGCTCGGTGACCTACCACGATCCGTGTTTTCTCGCACGGGTCAATGGGGAGACCGAGGCACCACGAAAATCCCTAAAGGCTGCGCTTCCGCTTCCGATGCTGGAGCCGGAGCGCACGAAAGAGAAGACATTTTGTTGCGGGGCGGGTGGGGGGAGGATGTGGATGGAGGAGCCCCCGATCCAGCGTCCAGGCCGCAATCGCGCCGAGGAGCTGATCGCCACAGGAGCCACAACAGTCGCGGTGGGCTGTCCGTTCTGCAAGGTCATGGTCTCCGATTCCGTGGCTGCAGTGGGCGGTGAGAGCCCCCCTGAGGTCGTGGATGTGGCGGAGCTGATGGTACGGGGGCTGAGACCTCTCCCTCCCCCAGCCCCTCCCTCCCCCAGGCACTCGTCCCTCGTTGGGGAAGAGAGGGGAGCCGTACAGTCCGAATCCCCTTTCCCAGCGAAGAATGAGCGTCCGGGAGAGGGGTAGGGGAGAGGTTAGAAATAGGAGTAAGTAATGCTCGGTGGAGAGTTTTTACAGCGCGATGAGAGCGCAAACGCGATTTTTACGCCCGAGGGCCTTAGCTCGGAGGCACGGCTCATGGGACGAACCGCGGAGGAGTTTCTCAAGAAGGCGGTCTTGCCGCATGTCGAGCGGATCGAGGCACACGATATCGAGCTCATGGCGGAGCTCATGCACCAAGCCGGCGACCTGGGACTGCTCGGTGCGGAGGTCCCTGTGGCCTACGGTGGCTTTGGGATCGACAACTGCACGGGTGCCCTGATCGCGGAGAAGCTCAACTGGCAGCAGTCGTTTGCCCTCTCGCACGAGGCGCACACCGTGATCGCGACCCTCCCGCTCCAGTACTTTGGGAGCCATGCCCTCAAGGCCAAGTACCTTCCCAAGCTCGCCAGCGGGGAGTGGATCGGCAGCTTTGGGCTGAGCGAGGCCGGCTCGGGCTCCGATGCACTGGGCGCACAGACCCGCGCGGAGCTCAGCCCCGACGGCCAGCACTGGGTGCTCAACGGCGGCAAGATGTGGATCACCAACACGGCCTTTGCGCAGCTCTTTACGGTCTTTGCGAAAGTGGACGGCGAGAAGTTCTCCTGCTTCATGGTGGAGGCGGGAACCCCCGGGCTCTCCTACGGCAAGGAGGAGCACAAGCTCGGGATGAAGGGGACCTCCACCCGCCGCCTGATCTTGGAGAATGTTCAGATTCCCGTAGAGAACCTCGTGGGCGAGGTGGGGAAGGGGCACTATGCCGCGTTCTGTGCGCTAAACATGGGCCGCTTCAAGCTCGAGGCAGGCGCGGTGGGCGGGATCAAGGAGACCCTCGCCGTGTGCGCGACCTACGCCAACCAGCGCAAGCAGTTCAACCGCACCCTGGGGAGCTTTGGGATGATCCAGGCCAAGCTCGGCTCGATCTGTGCACGGCTCTTTGCCCTGGAGTCGGCGGTCTATCGGCTTGCAGGGGCGCTGGACTCGGTGTTTGAGGGGATCGACCCTACCGCCGACGATGCTCCGCAGCGCTACCACCACGCCGCGGAGGAGTATGCGATTGAGTGCTCTATCGTGAAGGTAGTCGGCAGTGAGCTGTACTCGTGGGCCACCGACGAAGCCATCCAGATCCATGGGGGCTACGGCTACACGGAGGAGTTCCCGGTCGCGCGGGCGTGGCGGGACCAGCGTCTCCTGCGGATCGGGGAGGGGGCCAATGAGATTGTCCGCCCGATCATTGTCAACACGCTCCTGCGCCGGGCCAAGCAGGGCCGACTCGACCTCTCCGCGCAGCTCTCGACCTGCGGCCTCAAGCGGGCGGGGCTCCAGCTCCTCCAGCTTCTTGTGGAGACATTCGGCGCGGCCCTGGCCGAGGAGCAAGAGGCACTGGGGGCGGTCTCGGATATCATCTCCGCTGCCTACTGCTACGAGAGCGCCGCGCTGCGCACGGAGAAACTCAAGGGGACGCCGCAAGAGAACGCGCGCCTCTGCACCGCGCTCTACCTCCATGAGTCCCAGACCGCCGCCCTCGCGCTAGCGTCGCTGGTCCTCACCCGCTGCCACGCTGATCCGGCCACAACCGCGAGCGTCTTAGCCGAGCTCCAGCCCGACTCGACAACCGATACGATTGCGCTACGGCGGCTTCTGGCAGGGACGGTTCTAAACGGGGAGCGGTATCCGTTCGGCTAGGAGCTCGATGGGGGTGAAGTGGATGCGGTCACAGGCAACACAGAAGCACTGCACCCCCGCAAGCACCTCACCATGACAGACCAGGGCTTCGTCCTCGGGGAAGGAGCGCAGGTGGACATGGCCGTAGACACAGACAGTTACGTTGGCGGCGCTGAGGATATCCAGAAAGGGCTGGGGGGGGTAGTGGAGTAGCGCGATCTTGACCGGGGCATCGGCGATGGCGGCGAGGCTCTTCTCCAGGCGCTTGCGCTCTCGCCCTAGAATGCGCTCGTCGCTGAGGTCCCACCCGCGCGTGCCGGCGATCCCAAGGTCCCCAAAGCGCTGGGGTGGGTCGAGCAGGCCGGGGAAGTGCAGGCGCTTGTCGGACTCCCACCAGTAGTCATGGTTGCCCTTGATACAGACCTTGGTGCCGGGGAGCTTGGTCAGAAACTCCAGGTCGGGAGTCGCTTGACGCGGCTTGGTCGCCCAGGAGAGATCACCCGGCAGCAGCAGAATGTCGTCGTCGCTGAGGGTCTGCCAGGCGCGCTTGAGAATCTTCTCGGGGTGATGCCACCACTCACTGCCGAAGCGGTGCATGGTCTTATTCACCCCGAAACCGAGGTGGGTGTCTGCCAGCGCAAAGACCCGGGGCGCGGCGCTACTCGACAATCGAGTCGTAGACCTGGACGCGGCTCCAGAGGTGCTTGTTGGCGGCGATAAACGCGAGGTGAACCGGGTGGTCCTGGTACACATCGTGTCCGGCGGTATCGGCAAAGGCGGTCAGCAACGCGACCGCGTAGCTATTGTCCACGACCTCGCGCGGCGTCCCCGCCGCATGCCCGACCGAGAAAAACGTCAGCCCCGGGATTGAAGCGAGCGTGCGGCAGCCTTCTGCCAGAGCCTCGGCATCGCCGGGCTGAGCATCCTCGCGGGGGTAGAAATAAACAGCGTGAAAGAACATGACTGCTATTCTACTCGATTCCCGCCGCTTTGAGCGCGTCTTCCAGGCGGTGGTCGCTTGGGCCGCCGTTTCCAACAATCACCGCGGCGATCTTGCCGTCTTTGCCGATCACAAACGTGGTCGGGATTCCCGTGACCCCAAACTGGTTGCGGGCGATACTCTTGGCGCTATCGCGGCCGGCGGGATCGAGGACGAGCGGGAAGGTGTACTTGGTCTCGGCGCGCCAGGTATCGTACTTGGCCTTCTCGTCAAAGACATTGGCAGCCAGCACCGTGACATCGCTGCGGCTCTTGAGCCCGCTCCAGACTTTCTCGAGGTGCGGGAACGATGCGAGACACGGGCCACACCAGGTCGCCCAGAAGTCCAAGACCACTACTTTCCCCTTGAGAGAGGCAAGGCTCACGGTCGAGCCGTCGGGGGCTTGGAATTGGCTATTAGGGGCGGTGTCGCCGACCTTGAGGAGTGTGGGGGCTGCAGGCGCTTTGGCCGCCGGGGTGTCGTTGCTGGGTATGAGCGTGATGCGCGTGCCATCGGGCGTCGCGATAACCCGGTAGAGCTTGCCCTCGAGCTCCACGGGCTTGGAGATATCAAATGTCGGGCAGGAGAAGTCTAGCTTGCCCGTCCCCTTCAGATCGAGCACGAGGTAGACCGGTGAGGTGGGGGTGGGAGTGTAGACCCCATCGCCGTTGGTGTCGGCAAGCAGTGCCTTGACCTTCTTCTCACCAAGCGTCACCTCCCCGACCGTCGCCGCCACGCGTCCGACAAAGACCCGCTCCCCGCTTCCGTAGAGCATGACCGGATAGTTGCTGGTGGAGACCTCACGGGTTGCGGTCCCATAAGAGGCGCGGACACTACGCGTCCGCTCGCTCGGCCAGGTCGCGGGCGGGGCATCGTCGGTGAGGTCCCCGTTGTTGTTGTCATCGACATAGAGCTTGTCGCCGGCAACGACTAAGGCAATCTGCGACTTGGGGCCATTGCCCAGGGTAAAGGTGCCGTAACGGGGCGTTGCGCTGTAGGTTGGCTCTTTGACAAGACTTGCGGGCTTCTCGGCGCTCAGTGCCACGGGAGTCGGGGAGTACTTGATTCCCAGCTTGCCCTTGTAGGTCTCCGAGAACGCTACGGGATCGAGTGTCAGGTTGGCCGTGACCATTCCCGGCATGTTGATAGCACGCATCGGGACCGACGGCCGCTTGGGCGCGTTGGGATCGACGGGCCGCGGTGCCGCGGGCGGCGGTGCCTCCCCTCCGACATTTTCGATCTCAATCCCCGCTTTCTTGAGCGCGGCCTCCAGGCGGTGGTCGCCGGTGCTGTAGCCGACGATCGCATCCACTACCTTGCCGTCCTTCCCGATCACAAAGGTCGTGGGGATGCCCGTCACTCCAAAGAGATTGCGCGAGAGCTTGGTGGCGTTGTCGCGGCCCGCGGGATCGTAGCCGTAGGGGAAGGTGTACTTGTCCTTGTACTCGGTCACCCACTTCTCAAACTTCTCGCGCTCATCCGACGTGCACAGCGCCAGTACGGTGGCATCGTCGCGGGTCTTTAAGCGCTTCCAGACCTCCTCCAAGTGGGGAAACGATGCCTTGCAGGGGCCGCACCAGGTCGCCCAGAAGTCCAGCACCACGACTTTCCCCCGGAGCGCACTGAACGCGACTTTCTTCACGCCGCCCGGCGCATCGACCGTGAAGTCCGGGACCGAGTCGCCGGCCTTGAGCAGCGGCGGGGCAGCGGGAAGGTTACTGGCAACCGCCGCCTTGGGTGCGGGCTTGAGCGCGGTTGCCGGGACGGTCTGCGGCGGCGCTGTCAGTAGGGAGAGAAGGAGGACGGAAATATTCATGGTATGTCCAGTGTACCAAAAAGCTTTGGTATAGTGTCCGCATGAAGCGTGTTATTTCCCTCTCCTTGGGCTCGTCCAAGCGCGATAAGACGGTCACGGCGGAGTTTTTCGGCGAGACCTTCGAGATTAGCCGCCAGGGTGTCGATGGCGACGAGAAAAAATTCGTGGAGCGCCTCGCGGAGCTGGATGGAACGGTCGATGCGATTGGCTACGGGGGGATGGACCGCTACCTCTGGAGCGAGGGCAAGCGCTATGAGTTCGCGGTCTCCCGAAAGCTGCTCGCAGGCGCAAAAAAGACCCCCGTTCTCGACGGCTCGGGGCTGAAGAACACGCTGGAGCGCGCCGCTGTGGAGTGGTTGCAAGCAAACAATGTCGTGGACTTCAAGAATAAGAAAACTCTGATAGTCTCCGCCGTGGACCGCTTTGGCATGAGCGAGGCGCTGATCGCCTGCGGCGGGCAGATCTGCTTCGGGGATCTGATGTTCGGCCTCGATCTGCCAGTCGGTATCACCAATCCCAAGGTCTTTAAGGTCGTGGCCCGGACACTGCTGCCCATTGTCGTGCAGATGCCGCTCTCCATGCTCTACCCGACCGGCGACAAGCAGAACCATATCGTCCCCAAGTGGGGCAAGTGGTACGCCTGGGCCGACGTGATCGCGGGGGACTTCCTCTACATCCGCCGCCACATGCCCGACGATCTCAAGGGGAAGACCATCCTGACCAACACGACCACCGAGGAGAACCAGAAGGAGCTCAAGGAGCGCGGCGTCAAGCAGCTCATCACCACGACTCCGATCTTCGACGGCCGCTCGTTTGGCACCAACGTGATGGAGGCGATGCTGGTGGCGATCAATGGCGGCAAGGAGATGCAGTCCGAGGAGTACCTCGCGATGCTCCAAAAGCTTGACTGGAAACCCAACGTCATTACCCTGTAATCGCCGATTGGAAATTGGCGTCTGCAATGGCGTCGTTCCTCCGCCGCAAAGCCCGTGCCGGGCTACCGAGCGAATTTTCCAGCCCGGCACGGGCTTTGTGGCCGGAGGTCACTGCAGACGCCGGTTTCCAACCGGCGGCAGGGAGTCGTTTTATGAACCCGTTCCTGATTCTCTCACGCGGCGGTGATGCCGGACCGTACCAGGCGTTTCCCGATCTATGTCGCCTGCGAAACGGTGAGCTCTACTGCGTCTTCTATGCGGGCTATGGCCATGTCTCACTCCCGGACTCGGGCAAGGGGTGGCCGCAAGGAGGACGCATCTGTGCCGTTCGGAGCCGCGACGAGGGCAAGACCTGGAGCGCTCCGGTGACGATCTTCGACGATGCCCTCGACAACCGGGATCCGCATGTCGCGCAGCTCAAGGACGGCTCCCTGGTGTGCTCGTTCTTCTCGCTCAAGCCGGGGACGGGGGGGCGTCCCTACGATGGGGTCGGGACGCAGCTGATTCGCTCCACCGACGGCGGCAAGACCTGGGAGAAAGAGGCCAAGGTTGTCGCGCCGCCCGGCTGGTATGTCTCTGCGCCCGTGCGCCAGCTCCCCGACAAGACCTGCCTGCTGGGGCTCTACTTCTTCGGCGGCGCGGGCAACGAGTACGGCGGCGTGATCCGCTCCACCGACTCCGGGCGCACGTGGAGCGCACCGATCCCCATCGCCGAGAGCCAGAAACTCCCGCTGGACGCCGAGACCGACGTGATCCGTCTCCGTGACGGTGTCCTCCTCGCAGCCCTACGCTCTAGCAAGATCAACCTCCACTTCGCCACGAGCCACGATAGCGGCAAGAGCTGGGGCCCCGCCTGCGACAGCGGCTTCAAGGGCCACGCCCCGCACTTCACCCGGCTCAAAACGGGAGAGATTCTCCTCACCCACCGGCTCCCCAACACCGCGCTCCACGTCAGCCGCGACGATGCCCGCACCTGGGAAGGGCCCCTCGAGATCGACAATGTCATCGGTGCCTACCCGTCTACTGTGGAGCTCAACGACGGCAGCATCTTGGTCGTCTACTACACCGAGGGCGAGGGCAGCCACGTCCGCGCCAAGCGCTTCCGGCTTACTCCGAAAGGGCCAGAGTTTCTTTCTATCTAGGGGCTTCTTCCCGCTCTGCCAATACGCTGAGGACCGCATGGGCGAGCTCAGAAACGTTTGGATGATTGCTGTTCTGGAGGTCTTGGATTCTTGGGATCGCGGATCTAAACTCGCTTGTGATAGCTGTCTCCAGCTCGACCTGTTGCCCAGTGGGCAAAGTGAGTATCTCCGTTTCGACAAAAAAGCAGGGTAAGTCCAAAAAAAGACCGAGGATGCATTTTTGCGTGAAGGGGTTCTCTGTTTGAATAAGAAGGCTTATAAGACACGTGATGGCCGGGAGGGCAATGGGAAAGACAGTGCCGCCATGATCATTACCAACCGCATTTCGAAACCGTTCGGGGAGTGACGCACTACTAAAGCTACCATTACCCTTTAGATCTCGAATCTCTTTCAGGAGCTGTGGGACAAGGCTTGGAGAGCTCCACTCAGGGGCTGGGTAAGCACTCCAGTCAGTCTGATCTTCAAGGAACATTCGCGACTTTCTCCGGTTGCGATTCTCCCAGTCGGTGGGCATCGAGCATTCCGAGGGACTTGATCTCCCGCTCGACCCGGTAGCGCAGGTGGGCGCGGAGGATGCGGTTGATCTCGGTGAGGGCCTCGGTGGGGAGCTCTAGGGCCGCGAGGGACTTGGCATCGGTGAGGAGGGTGAGGCGCTCCAAAAGCAATATAGTCGTGGCGTTGCAGGGCATGGCCTCGGCGTGCAGAAACTCGGTGCAGGGGATGCAGAGTGCTCCGCCGCGCGAGGGCGAGTAGCCGACCGGGGGGTAATCGGTGTCAAACGGGTTGTCACAGCGGATGCACGCCGAGAGCTGGGGCTCGTAGCCGATCTGGGCGAGGAGCTGGAGCTCGTAGGCGTGGAGCGCGGTGTCGGGCTGGGCGGCACGCTGGAGAATGTAGAGAGTGGAGAGGAGCAGGTCGAAGCTCTCGGGGTGCGGGTCGCGCTCCTCCATCACTTTCTCCAGCAGCTCGCAGGCATACGACGCCCGCAAGATTAGCCCGTAGTCCGCCTTGAGCTTGGGGAACGACTCTCGCACCTCCGCCTCGGAGAGCACATCTAGGCTGCTCCCTTCCGCAATGGAAGCCCGCAGGAGCACCAGCGGCTCGGTAGCCCCGGCGAGCTTGGAGGTCGGCTTGCGCGCCCCCTTGGCAACCGCGCGTAGCTTCCCCTTGTCACGGGAGAACAGCGTGACGATCTTATCCTTCTCCCCGAGGGGGATTCGGCGCAGGACAAGGGCGGCGGTCTTATAGGTCGGCACGGTCTGAGTGTACCGTGTTCGAGGAGTGAGGCGCTTTTAGGGAGCTATCCCAACCCGTGGGGTTAGGAGGAGCAGATGGGAGGGATAGGTTTTTCCTTGCTCATGACCGCGAACAAGAATCTCGCCACGGTCATTGATTGCCAGGGCTGCATCAAGGACCCACTTGCCTTGTTGCTCGATACGCCCCTCCAGAAGCGTGGTTCGTCCCTGCTGCCAGACAAAAGGCGAGCTCCAAGGCGCAGTGCTTTGGTGCTTGGCGTCCGTTGGGGGAACGAGGCCCGCATTGCCGACGACGTCCGCACGTTCATTGAGCGCGACGGGGTTCAGGTACGCGATTTCTCCTGAATAGAGGGGGGCAGTGAACTCCTTGACGGTGCCTTTTTGCCAAAAGTAGCCCGTTGCATGGCTTTCCCCGAGAGCTCCGATAATGTCGCCGCGGTCGTTGATCGCTGCGGCTGTCGAGGGGCGGTTGAGCAGTGGCTTTCCCGTTGTGCCACTCCAAAGATAGGCTTGTCGCGCGACAACGCCCACGGCCTGTCCCTGTGCGTTGAGGCCCGTGACGGTGCCTCGTTGATCGCCGGGGAGCAGGGGTGTCCACTTGCCCTCAAACCAGAGTAGCGGGCGCCCGAAAACGGTCAAGGCAAGCTGTCCTTTGGCATTGGCCACGGGATTGCGGAGGTCTTGTTGCCATCGGTTGCCCAGGTCGTAGGTCTTGCCGCGCCAGGTGACTTCCCAGCGCTCTGACTTCCCCTGACCGACTTCAACTAGAGTGGCACCTTCCTCGTGCCAGGCAAGGCGCCGAAAAGTCTTTGCGATGACCTTGCCCTGTGCATCGAGCCAGCCATCGTCGCCTTCCCCAGCATCCTTGAGGGAGTAGAGAGGTCTACCTTTTGGTGGCGGAATCGGAGGCAAGCGGTTATGCTTGACGACCACGGCATCATAGTACTTTGGGAAGAGCAGGGCTCCGGAGAGGGAGATTATTCCCACGACGCAGCCGAGCTCAAGCCACCACCGCTTGCTCAACATAACGCTCTACCCGACGCGTTTTCGGAGCGCGGCGAGCTCGTCGCTGAGTGCAGTGGGGAGCTTGTCGCCGAATTTTTCGAAGTGCTCAGCGATAGCATCGCACTCCTGCGCCCAGCGGTCGTGGTTGACCTCCAAGAGGCGCTCCATGACACCGTCGGCCAGGGAGAGGCCGTCTAGGTTCAGGGCATCGGGCGTGGGGACAGTGCCGATGGGAGTTTCGATGGCTTTGCCCTCGCCCAGAATCCGCTCGCGCATCCAGAGCAGGGGGCGCAGGTTCTCGCCGTAGCCGGGCCAGAGGAAGACACCGTCATCGTCTTTCTGGAACCAGTTGACATGGAAGATCTTGGGCGGGTTCGGGATGCGCTTGCCCAGCTCCAGCCAGTGCGCGAAGTAGTCGCCCATGTGGTAGCCGCAGAAGGGGAGCATCGCCATCGGGTCGCGGCGTAGGACGCCTTGTGCGCCGCCCGCCGCCGCCGTGGTCTGGGACGCCATGGTCGCGCCTAGAAAGACGCCGTGCTCCCAGGAGTTGGCCTCTAAAACCAATGGCATCGTGTCGTTGCGGCGGCCGCCGAAGAGAATCCCGCTGATCGGGACGCCCTGTGGGTCTTCCCAGTGCGGGGAGATGGTCGGGCACTGCTTGGCGGGAGCGGTGAAGCGCGAGTTGGGCTGGGCGAACTTGCCGCCTTCGAGGTCCTGGCCGGGGCGGTGGTTGCCGCGCCAGTCGGTCATCCACTTCGATGCGGGGCCCATTCCCTCCCACCACGGTCGGCCGCCGTCGGTGCGGGCGACATTGGTGAAGAGCGTGTTGGAGCGAATCGTCTCCATCGCCGACGGGTTGGTCTTCTCGCTCGTGCCGGGGGCGACTCCAAAGAAGCCCGCCTCCGGGTTCACCGCCCAGAGCCGGCCATCGTCGCCGATCCGTAGCCACGCGATATCATCACCGACCGTGCGAACCGTCCATCCAGGAAGAATCGACTCCAGCATTGCCAGGTTGGTCTTGCCACACGCCGACGGAAACGCGCCGGTGAAGTAGAGCTTCTCGCCTTGCGGGTCTTCCAGCTCCAGGATCAGCATGTGCTCCGCCAGCCAGCCTTCGTCGCGGGCGATCGCGGAGGCGATACGGAGCGCGAAGCACTTCTTCCCGAGCAGCGCATTGCCACCGTAGCCCGAGTTGATCGAGAGAATCAGCCGCTCCTCGGGGAAGTGGCAGATGTAGCGCTTCTCCGGGTCGAGCTCCGCGGTGGAGTGCAGGCCCGGGACAAAAGCGCCATCGGTGCCCAGTGTCTCCAGCGCCACCGTCCCCATGCGCGTCATGATCCGCATCGAGAGGGCCACATAGGCACTGTCGGTGATCTCGACGCCCACTTTCGAGAACGGCGAGCCCACCGGCCCCATCTGGTAGGGCACGACATACATCGTCCGGCCTTCCATGCAGCCCTCGAAGAGCCCATAGAGCAGCTTTTTGGCCTCGTCGGGGGCCATCCAGTTATTGGTCGGGCCGGCGTCCTCCTTGCTCTGCGAGCAGATAAAGGTCCGGTCTTCCACACGCGCCACATCGTTGGGATTCGAGCGGTGCAGGTAGCAGTTGGGCCAGTCGTCGTTATTGAAGGGGATTAAGTCCTTGGCGGCGACCATGGTCGCGATAAGCCACTGAGCTTCGTCGTCGGAGCCCGTGCACCAGTGAACCCGCTCCGGTTTGCAGAGGTGCGCGCTTTGCTCCACCCAGGCGAGAAGCCCGGCGTGGGAGGTGAGTGATTGATCCATACCCTATCGTAGCATATTGGGACTGTCCTAATCAATAGGCACTATGACAGATTCCATCCCCGGATAATGTAGGCCCGGACAACGCAGAAGCCCGGCCAACGAGTGTCCGGGCTTGAGAGGGCGACGGCTACCTTCGTAGCCAACGGATTGTGTGGGGCTACTGCTTCACGGCGCGCTCGATTGCTTGGAGCGTCTCCAGTAGGCCTGCTAGGCTGGCGAGGGGGAGCATGGTCGCGGCATCGGAGAGGGCTTTCTCGGGCTCGGGGTGGACTTCGAGGAAGAAGGCATCGACCCCAACCGCAGCGGCGGCGCGGGCGAGGTGCGGCACGAACTCCCGCGTCCCCCCCGATGCGGTGCCAAGTCCGCCCGGCTGCTGCACCGAGTGGGTCGCATCGAAGACCACGGGGCAGTTTGTCGCGGTCGCCATCTGCGGCAGGCTGCGGAAGTCCACGATCAGGGTGTTGTAGCCAAAGCTAACCCCCCGCTCGCACACCAAGATGCGCTCGTTGCCCGTGGCCTCGATCTTCTTGACCGCATTGACAATGTCCAGCGGCGCCATGAACTGGCCCTTCTTGACATTGATCGCCTTGCCCGTCTCGCCCGCCGCCACCAACAGATCGGTCTGGCGCGAGAGAAACGCAGGAATCTGAAGAATATCGACATACTCTGCCGCCAGCTTGCAGTGGTCGGGCTCATGGACATCGGTGAGGACGGGCATCCCAAAGTCCTGGCGAATCCCCGCGAGGATCTCCAGCCCCTTCACCGGCCCCTGTCCACGAAACGCCGCCCCCGATGTCCGGTTGGCTTTATCGAAGCTCGCCTTGAAGACATAGGCGATTCCTAGGGCCTCGCAGGTGGCTTTGACGCTCTGGGCGATCTCACGGCAGAGGCTCTCGCTCTCGATCACACACGGCCCCGCGATCAGGGCAAAGGGCAGGCCGCCACCCACGGCGACGGCATCGGAAATAGCAACTTTTCGGGTCATAGCGGTGTCAGTCTACCCGATGCAACAAACACAACAGCCTCTTGAGCAGGTCTATGTCGTGCGGCTGAACCCTCAGCAGCGGAAACAAACGCGCTTTGTTCTCTGGGCAAACTTCTTTGCTCTGCTCCTCAACGCGACCCTGGCCGTCCTGTTCTGGAAGCTCGATACAGGTAAGCCCATGGCCTCGTTGCTGAGTGTCTTCAGTAGCTGTTTGGCGATTGTCTGTGTCGGGCTCTACCGCAAGGGCACCCAGTACCTTACGCTCACCGAGAATGGCTTGGCCTACCAAAACGCGTTTGGAACCCGCACGGTCAACCTGGCCTGGGACGAGATCAAGCGGGTCCGGATCGAGCGGAACTACACCTACACCTGGCTCCGGGTGACCCGCAAAAAAGGCTTCCTCCGCCTGGCGCTCGTCGTCCCCCCCGACCAAGCCGAAGAGATTCTTGCCGAGTGCCAGAAACGGATAGGCCAGAGCTAGAGCTATTTTTCCCGAGGAACGAGTCTGGCCGGAACCACAAGGGTTCCGGCTTAAGAGGGCTACGGGCACCTCCGTGCCCAACAGATTTTGGTGGCTGCGTCTGGTACTCGGTTGGCTGCGAAGGCAGCCGTCGCCCTCTTAAGCCCGGACACTCGTTGGCCGGGCAAATCTGTCCGGGCCTACGTTATCCGGGGATGGCTTCTACCGCGTCTGGTAGGCCACAAACTCGGCCCAGAGGTCGTCGAGCTTCTTGCCGGTGGAGGTCTCGAAGAGGCTGTCGCTGTAGGCGCGGGTCTTCATGGCCTTGTCGAGCTTCTGCACGAGGCCGTGGTCGTACTTGTGGGTGAGGTAGGCGAGGAAGTAGGCCGTCACCCGGTAGGCATCGGTGTACTTGTTCTTCTCCGTGATCTTGGGACGCGGTGCCTCGGGCTCGTAGCGCCACCAGCGGATGTAGTCGGCGATCCCCTCAACCAGCCAGCCGGGGGTGTTGCGGCTACCGGGGTAGGCTTGCACCAGGTGGGTCATCTCGTGGATCATCATCCCAAAGTCGTCGGGGTGGGCGCGCACCCAAGGCACACTCACAAAGATCCCGCCGCCCGTGGCGTAGGCGGGGGCGTCTTGCTTGAGCTGGAAGGTCACCTTGATCGCGCTCATCGGCTTGGCGTCCTGTGTTCCCAGCAGGTTCCAGACAACCGGGTACCACTGCTCCATCAGCTCGCCCGCATGCTTGCCCCACTCGGCAAGATCGGGCGCGACTGTCGTGTCCACGGTTACCTTTGGCGTTGGGACGGACTTGGCAGAGGCCAGGTGGTAGGCCTGCTTGGTGAGTGCATCGCCGGTAGGGTAGGGCGTGACGGGTGGTTGCGCAGTCAAGAGAAGAAGCGTGACGGTGAGGGTGGTGATCATGGTGTTGGGGATTCCTTAGTTTGCAAATAGCGCGCGGACGCGCTCCAGGTCGTCGGGGGTATCCACCGACTCAGGGACACGGTCGGTGAAGACCATCTTGATACGGTAGCCGTGCTCCAGTGCGCGGAGCTGCTCCAGGGACTCGATCTGCTCCAGCGGCGTCCGAGGCAGGGTGGGGAAGGTCTCTAGAAAGTCCCGCCGGTAGGCATAGAGCCCGATGTGCTGGAGCGGCTGGTAGCCCGGCGCATCGGCATTGCGGCGATACGGCAGCGGCGAGCGGGAGAAGTAGAGCGCGTAGCCCGCCTGCGTCAGCACCACTTTCACCACATTGGGATCGTCCTCCCGGCCCGTCGGCAGCGGGCAGCAGAGGCTCGACATCGTGAGGCCGTCGTCGGCAAGAAGCGGCTCCGCGGCGGCATCGATGATCTCCGGGTCGATCAGGGGCTCGTCGCCCTGCACATTGACAATCACCTTGACATCGGGCGCGAGCTGCTGCGCCGCCTCCGCGAGCCGGTCCGTGCCGGTCTGGTGGTCGGCGCGGGTCATGAGGACACTGCCGCCAAAGGCGCGGACGGCATCGGCGATGGCCTGGTCCGGGGTCGCGATAAAGACCTCGTCGATCTTCGACGCGCTCCGGGCGCGCTCCCAGACATGCTGGATCATCGGCTTCCCCGCGATCAGAGCGAGCGGCTTATCGGGGAGGCGCGTCGCCGCCAGACGCGCGGGAATCAGGGCTACAGCTTTCACGGCAGTCAGTTTACCCGATTGGCCCGGCGAAGCGCTCCGCCCAGGTGAGCATCTCCCAGAGGGTGTGCAGGACGCTCTCGCGGGCGCGGTAGCCGTGGCTCTCGTGGGGGAGCAGCACGAGGCGCGCGGTCGCGCCGTGGGCTTGGAGCGCCTGGTAGAACCGCTCGGACTGCACCGTGTGGGTCCCGGGGTTGTTGTCGGCTTGGCCGTGGATCAAGAGAAGGGGGTCCTTGAGCTTATCCGCGTGCGTAAACGGCGAGAGGCGGTGGTAGGTCTCGGCGGCCTCCCAGTACGAGCGGCGCTCGCTCTGGAACCCAAAGGGCGTGAGGGTGCGGTTGTAGGCTCCGGAGCGGGCGATCCCGGCACGAAACAGTCCCGGTGCATGGGCGAGCAGGTTGGCGGTCATGAAGGCACCGTAGCTGTGCCCCCCGACCACGACCCTGCCCGGATCGGCGATCCCACGCTCAGCGAGGGTGTCGATGGCAGCCTTCGCCGCTCCGACAATCTGCTCCGCAAACGTATCGTTCATGGTCTCGGGGTCGCCGACAATGGGCATCGATGCATCCATCAAGACTGCCCAGCCGCGCAGCAGGAACCAGAGTGGGCTCGTTCCCATGAGCCGTGTGAAGGTCTTGTCCGAGCCGCGCACCTGCCCCGCCGTGGCCGCATCGCTGTACTCCTCCGGGTAGGCCCAGAGCAAGAGCGGCAGGTTGGGGCGCGAGTCGGGCGCGATATTCGGCGGTAGGTAGAGCGTCCCCGAGAGCGGCACACCATCGGGGCGCTGGTAGCGCACAAGCTCTTTGTGCAGGCCCGTGACTGCGGGGTGAGGATCGGTAAAGTGGGTCAGCGCGACCCCGTCCACAAAGAAGTTCGTCGGCTCCGTGCGGCTCTGGCGGCTGGTGAGCAGCTTGTCTCCGATAAAGGCGAGGAAGCTCTCAAAGCCCGTGTCCCCGCACTGGAAGAGCCGCTCTTTCTCCCCAGTCTCGAGGTCGAACGAATCCAAGAACGGCCGGTCACCGTCGGGGGTAGCGCCGCGCCCCGCCAGAAAGACCTTGCCGTTGCGGGTATCGAGGACACGCTCTCCGGTGGGCTTCTGGGTCGTGATAAAGCTTCCGGGGTCGCCGTAGGCATCGTTGACCGAGAGATCAAAGAGGGTGGTGCGCTCCTCCCAGGCTCCCCACGTGAAGTAGTAGGTCGTGCGCCAGCGCCGGTCGCGGTCGTACTCGGTCACGATGGCTTTGGCGGGATCGTCGGGCCACTCCCACCCCGCAAACCGATGCGTCAGGCGGAACGACTCACTCCCATTTAGCTCGCTCTCATGAACGGGAGCGTCTTGCTGTCGCTGCGCGACATGAAGGCCTTCGGCCATATTTGGGATGGCCGAAGGCCTTTGTGTCGGAGCCTGCGACGACAGCAAGACGCCCCCCTCCAACGGGGGCGATGCCTTCGGGGGCAGTATAGTGGCGGTCATTACGCGGTCACGGTGTTCGACTTTGGCGAGCGGGTTGCCGCCATCGAGCGCCTCCACCCAGCGCAGGGTCGCCGGGAGGTTGGGCTGCCAGCCGATCCCACGGGGGCCGGTGGGGACGCCCTGCTGTGGCACCTCGTCGGAGATCGGTAGGTCGGCGATTGTGTGCAGGATCGCTCCTGTTGTGGCGTCCCAGACCTCCACGCGGCGGGCGAAGAGATTGTAGGGGACGCGGTAGGAGAACGGCGGCACGAGGCGTGTGACCAGAAGGAAGCGGCCATCGGGCGAGGGCCGGGCGCTGGTGGCGAGCACCGGCTCCCCAACCAGCTCCACGTTGGCGGTGCTAAGCGAGTAGGTTGCGAGCTGAACCGTCGTGAGGTAGGTGAACAGCGCCTCGTCGTGGGGGCTGGTGAGCAGGTCCTGGTAGGTGGCGGCGCGGGTCTGCTTGCCGCTCGCCTCCTGGACAATCGGCCCCTCGGGTGCGGCCAATGGCTGAGGCATCTCGCCCAAGTCCGCTACAAGCGTGAGCAGAAGCGTGTCGTTATCGATCCACTGGATCGGCGCGGAGAGCATGTCCGTCAGCGCGAGTTCAGGGACGACCGTTACCGTCGCGGTCGAGACTGTCCCGATTCCCAGCCCAAGTCCGCCGCCCTCACGCTCCAGAAACAGCGCAAAGCGGCTGCCGTCGTCGCTCCAGACCGGGCTCCCCGGAATTGTCCCCGCGGGCACTCCCGTCACCGTGCGCTCGCTACCATCTGCCGTGCTCAGGAGAGTCAGGGTGGAGTAGCGTGTGTGCCGCTGCGTCCCCGGGCGAGTCGGGTCAAAGCGCACCCCCGCCAGCTTCTCGTAGGGACGAGCCAGATCGGCGATGGGCGGATAGGCCTCGTAGCCAATGAGGAGCAGGTGCGAGCGGTCCGGTGAGAGCGTTGAGAGAGGGGTGAGCGGTGCATCGAGCAGGGCGACGAGCTCGTCACCGGGAGTTTGGTACTGCATTAGAAAGGGATTGTACCTACCAATCACGAACAAAGCCTGCATGACCCCGCGCCAGGTAAGCAAATTCGTTCTCGCCTATGTCGTTACCGTGGGCTATACCATCGTGATGTTTTTGTTTGGCTTCCAGCCGGGAGTTGTTCTTCAGCTCTGGCTCATGCTGCTCTTTCCCGCGCTGGTGTGCTACTTTCTGTTCGCGGTGGTCTCTCTTGTCCGTCGCTGGAAACGAAGAGAAATTTCCCCTGCGCTCCTCGCCCCGCTGGCGATTGGGCTCTTTGGACTCGTCTTTGCAGGGCGCTTGGGCCACGACCAGCGCGAGCGCTACTTTCTTTCGATCCTACCGCAGTGTCAAAACGTGGTGGACGCGGTTCGGAAGAAACAGCCCTATGATCTGTCGTTCTGGCGCGGCTCGGGGATTCGGGTGGACGAAGACCAGCCAGGCAAGGTTGAGATTCTTTTCTTGTGGGGCGGAGGCTTTCCCGTAAAGCACGATGTCCTGGTCTACCTAGAAGATGCGGAAGAATGGAAAACGGGGCAGTTTCGCCGCTCGTGGCCGTCGGGGTATAAGCTAGTAGACCACTGGTACGTGGTCTGGGACTAGGGGGAGAGTTTGTCTAATAAAGCAATTCTAGCCACGGTCACGCGTGTGGTCTGTGGCGTCTTTGCCGGTGGGATGCTGCTGATTGGTGTCGGGGCTGCCTTTTGCGCGGCCTTCACCCAGACCCAGCTCTTGCTTGGGCTCCTGCTCACCTTCTGCGTGGGGTGGGTGGCCTTTCGCCAGCGTGCCTTGATCGCCTTCAACGCCCTCTTCTGGCTCTGCACGCTTCTCATCACCCGCGTCTCGGCACCGTGGCTTCCCTTGGTGACCGCTGTGGAGAGCCTCAAGCCTGGCACGCCACGCGCTGAAGTCGTGGCTCGCCTGAAGCCTTGGGTGCACGAGAGCCAGGTTCCGCTTGGGCCAGACGGGAGTGGCTGTGCCCAGCTTCACCAGCGGGTGGAGGAGGGCTTTCAGTCCCTCATCTGTCCCCCTGAGGCAGTCATCGTCTCGTTTCGTGCGAATCGCCTGGAGGCAATCCAGCTCTACTGCGATTGAGAGTGCCTGCGGTAGAATAGGCTGATGGCGGGACAAAAAGATCAGGTTTTTAAAGAGCTTTTGAAGGAGTTCTTCCCTGACTTTATCGAGCTGTTTTATCCACAGATTGCGGCACAGCTTGACTGGAGCACCCTACGATTTCTCGACAAGGAGACCTTCACCGACTTCCCACGTGGCGAGCAACACGAAGCCGATATTGTTACCGAGGTAAAGACCCACGAGGGGACACCGGAGCTCATCCTAGTACACGTTGAGATCGAGAGCCGCCGCCGCCCCGTTAGCTTTCCAGAGCGAATGCGCGACTATTATTTTCTTCTGCGCCGCCGCTATTCGCTACCGATCCTGCCCATCGTGCTGTATCTTTCTCCTGGAGCGGGTGGATTGGTGGTGGAGACAGTTCGGGAATCGCTCTTTGGCCTGGATATACTTACCTTTCACTACCTTGCCGTGGGGCTCCCCGACTTGGAAGCACAGGACTACGAGGCCAAGCCCAATCCTTTGGGGGCCGTGCTCTCGGCTTGGATGCGCTCAACCGAGACGCGCAAGGTCGTGCGCTGGCTTCGGGTACTACGACGGTTAGTGGCGTTGCCACTGAATCCCGCCCAGCAGGCGCTCGCCGCGAGTGTGGTGGAGCTTGGACTTCCTCTCACAAAAGAGGAGCAGATGGAACTACAACAACAAACAGATCAAGAACCAGAGGTATCAGAAATGACAACGATCTTTGAACGCTGGGGTTTGGAAAAGGGACTTGAACAAGGGCTTGAGCAAGGACTTGTGCAGGGACGGGAGCAGGGGGTACAGGAAGGCTTGAAGGCCGCTGTGCTGCGGCTCGCCACGCTGCGTTTTGGGAGCCTCTCGGAGCCTATCCAGCAGCGGATTCTTGGCATGACGAGCGACACGGAGCTAAACGGGGTGCTGGAGCGGGTTCTTACAGCGCCTACACCAGAAGGGTTATTTACCAACTAATGCGCTGGGCAGAGATTGAGATTGCGGTGGTGGGCGATGAGCAGGAGCACTATGCGGCGCTGCTCACCGAGATTGCGGGCTGTCAGGGCTGGAGCGGCGACTCCAGCGCGGTGCGGGGCTACCTGCCCGTGGACGAGCGCTTGGAGGGCTCGCTCTTGGCGCTACGCGAGGCGGCGGGGCGCGAGGTGACGATCCGCTTTGTGCAGGAAGAGGACTGGGCCAACGCCTGGAAGCAGTACTTCAAGCCCCAGCGGATTGGGGAGCACATTATCATCAAGCCCAGCTGGGAGGAGTTCGCTCCCGAGCCAGGCGATTTGGTGGTGGAGATGGACCCCGGCATGGCGTTTGGAACCGGTCTGCACGCGACGACTCGGCTCTGCCTGCGGGCGCTGGAGAGCCATGTCACGGGCGGCGAGACGGTCGCGGATGTAGGGACGGGCTCGGGGATTCTGGGGATCGCGGCGGTGCTGCTGGGAGCACAGAAGGCGATCTGTACCGATATCGACCCGCTGGCTGTGCGAATTGCGCGGGAGAATATCGAGCGTAACCAGATGGAGGGAAGAGTGGAGGCTGTGGAGGCGACCCTGCCACCTCCCGGCGAGTTTGAGATTGTCGTGGCCAATATCCTCCCCGATGTGATCCTCGGCATGGCCGAGGAGCTGGTCGCGGCCACGAAACCCGGTGGCCTGCTCATTGTCTCCGGCATCATCGAGAGCCGCACCGACGATGTGAAAGCGGGGCTGAGCGCGCTCGGGTTGACGGTCTTGTCGGTGGCGACGGAGGGAGAGTGGGTCGCGATCCTTGCGCGACGTCAGGGCGGGCTATGAGCAAGACTGTCGTCCTGGTGATGCCGCTGGGCAATGCACGCGGTGGCGGCGAGCAGATGCTCCTGCACCTGGTGCGCGAGGGACGTGGCCTCGGCATTCGCTGGCATGTCGTCTTCCTCGAAGAGGGCGAGATGCCGGAGATGATCCGTGCCCTAGGTGTCGGAGTCGATGTCTTCGAGGCGGGGCGCATGCGCGAGGTGCACAAGCTCCTCCTCACCGCTCAGAAGATCGCCCGGGTCGCCCGCCGCGAGAAGGCCGACCTGATCCTGGGCTGGATGGGGACAGCCCATCTCTACGGGGGGCCGGCCGCACGGCTCGCCGGTATCCCCGCGGCGTGGTACCAGCTCGATGTCCCGCGCAACCCCGGCGGGATCGATAAGGTCGCGGCCCGCATTCCCGCCCGCTTTATCCTCACGCTCTGCAAAGATGGCTTCGAGGCACAGAAGAAGCTCGCAGGTTCGGCCACGGTGCACCTTGTCTATCCCGGTGCGGAGCTCAATCGCTTCGACACCACGGCTCTCCCGACGGTCGCGGAGGCACGTACCCAGCTTGGCCTGCCACTGGACCGCCCGGTGATTGGGATTGTGGGGCGGCTCCAGCACTGGAAGGGAATGCACACGCTCATTGGAGCCATGCCGAAGATTCTGGAGCGCCATCCCAACGCCCTCGCGGTGATTGTCGGAGGCCAGCACGCCTTTGAGCCGGAGTACGAGGGCCAGCTCAAGCACCAGATCCAGCAGCTGGGGCTGGAAAACTCTGTGCAGATGGCCGGCTTCCAGCGCGAGGTTCCGCTCTGGATGCAGGCCTTTGATATCTTTGTCCACGCGTCGCAGCGTGAGCCCTTTGGGATCGTCATCGTGGAGGCGATGGCCCTGGGAAAGCCGGTGATCGCCGCCAACGAGGGCGGGCCGACCGAGATCATCACCCCCGGTGTTCATGGGCTCCTCACGCCCTTCGACGATGCCCCGGCCCTCGCAAGCGCGGCGGTCTCGCTCCTTGATGATCCCGTAATGGCTCGGGAGCTTGGCGAGGCGGCCCAGCGTCGCGCCCAGGACTTTTCCACCCAGCGCTATGCCCAGAACTTAGTGAAAACAGTGCTCGGAATTATTTAGAATCCTACGCATCCGTCGCAATAAATCCATGTAATAATGCCGGCATGAAGACTCTGAGACCTATTGTTTCGCTTGCAGGCATTGTTGCACTTTGCTCACTCTCCACACCAAGCCACGCACTGACGATCAACTTCACCTACGATGCCTCGGTCGCCGCGAACTTTAATGGGTCTGTGGCTCGTCCCAACAACACCTTCGCGAACTTCCAGTCCGCGGCCAACAAAGCCGCACTCGCCTTTACAAGTGTCTTCAACGACCCGATCAATGTCAATATCACGATGTCCGCCGCTGCGGGGACCTCTATCCTAGGGCAGAGCGAGACCTCTATCTTCCAGGTGAGCTACACAGACCTACGAAACGCTGTCGTGGCAGATGCAACGTCTGCGGACGACTCTCTTGCGATTGGGGCGACGGGCTCTCTAGTGGCGGCGGATCCCAATGTCGGCGGTGCCTGGTGGGTAACCAAGGCGCAGCGTAAGGCCCTTGGGCTGGCTGTCGATGACACGAACAACGATGGAATCTGCACGTTTGGGGAGGGCTTCACCTACGACTTCGATCCCAGTAATGGAATTACGGCGGGGCAGTATGACCTTGTCGGGGTGATGATGCACGAGATCTCCGAGGTCATGGGGCGTATTGGAATCTCCCTCGGGGCGGTTGGTGCTGCTACGAACTCCGTGACCTTGCTGGATAACTTTAGCTACTCGTCGGCGGGTGTTAAGGCACTGGGTAACCCTGCGGGCAACTACTTCTCGATCGATCGGGGAACCACAAACCTCAAGGAGTTCAATAGTGTCCCCGGCGGCGATACCCGCGACTGGGCCAGTGGCTCCAACGATGCCTTCAATGCCTTCAGTAGCTCTGGGGTGGTCAATCCCTTGACCGCCGTGGGGATTCAGTCCATGGATGTGATCGGCTACACGCTCATTCCCACCGCGACTCCTGAGCCTGGGACTCTTGCCCTCGTGGCGCTGGGGGGATTTGCCGGATTGCTGCTCACGCGGCGAAACAGAACTGCCTGAAAATCGGATACAATCTAGGGCATGGAGCGACGTATCTTTGGGATCGAGACCGAGTTTGGGTGCATGGTGCGCGACGATGCAGCCGGAACCCCGGAGCAGGTTGTAGAAGCGGTTAAGAACCACTGTTTTTACCAGAAACGCTGGGGGCTCATCGACCTCCATGCCCGTGACTACTCTTTTGAACCCGCCCGAAGCGGCGGGTTTCTTCTTAACGGGGGGCGGCTCTATATCGACGCGGTCGGGGACCACGAGGAGTACGCGACCCCCGAGTGCACCGATATCTTCGATGTCTGCCGCTACAACAAGGCAGGGCAGTGGATTGTCCAGAGCCTGCTCAACGACCTCGGCCTCTCGGAGATCGCCTCGTTTCACAACAACTCCGTGGATCACTTCGGCGGCCATACGTTTGGTTGCCACGAGAACTACCTGGTGGAGATGCACGATGAAGACTTCTTCCGTGCGAGCTTCAACTACCTCCTGCCGTTTCTGGTGACCCGCCAGATCTTCGCGGGAGTCGGGCGCGTGGGCGGCCACCGGCTGAATTTTTCGTCGATGAAAAACTCCGTGATGACCATCTCGGACTACGATGTGGACTACCAGTGGGTGAGCAACTTCTACGGAGTCGAGATCGACCCGACAGTCGACTTCCAGCTCTCCCAGCGCGCCGACCACATTGTCAAGACCATCTCCAGCCGCGTGCGCTTCAACCGCGCGATCATCAACCCCAAGTGGGACAGCTACTACAACTTCTCCAACCTCCACCGCCTGCACATTCTCTACGGCGAGGGCAATATGTCCGACTACGCCACGGCGCTGAAAGTGGGCACCACGTGTGTCGTGCTCTCGCTGGTCGAGGACGGCCTACTGGGCACCGAGGTCGAGATCCGCGACCCGCTGGAGACCCTGCGCTCGGTGAGCCGGGACCCGAGCTGGAAGTGGCTGGTCAAGCGCAAGAGCGGCGGGACGATCAAGGCGGTCGACCTGCAGCGCATCTATCTGGAGGCGGCCAAGAAGCGCCTCGCCGGTGTCGATACCCAGACCGACTGGGTGCTCCGCGAGTGGGAGGCCACCCTCGATGCCCTGGAGACCAACCCGCTCACCCTTGCCAACAAGCTGGACTGGGTCGCCAAGCACAAGATCTACACCGAGTTCATGAAGGAAGAGGGGGTCGGCTGGCACGACGATGTGATGCAGAGCCTGGATATCGAGTACCACAACGCCAACCGCAGCCAGAGCCTCTTCTACGGCCTAGAGGAGCTCGGGGAGATGGAGCGCCTGGTCACCGATGCCGAGATCGCCGAAGCGACGGTCGCCGCGCCACAGAACACCCGCGCCGCCGCCCGCGCCGATATCATCAAGAAGCTCCTCGATAAAAAGTCCAAGGACTACGTCATCGACTGGGACCTCGTCTACCTGGCGAAAAACCGCCACCTCGACCTCAAGAACCCCTTCGATACCTACCTAAAAGAGGCGGAAACCTTCACCAAGGGAATGTAAGGGCGCTTGAAAAAGGCAATTCCAGCAGTACTACGACTGATGCTTCTCTTTTGCATCGGAGTGGTCTGTACCTGGATTGCCTGGTTTCCCGTGGGAATGGGAACGGGGGGAGCACCCGGTCTGATGCGCCCTCTTTATTGGCAAGCCCTCGGTACGAACTTCGCGCCCTTGATCATTCTCTCAGTGGCGAACTGGTTTCTCGCCGAGAACCGTAAAGCCAACCTGGTCGCATTGCTTGCCTTTCCTGTACTCTACAATTTCCTCATTGCCTATTCCGTTTGGGGATTTCAACCGTGAGCTGCGTACTGAGGTCGACAGGATGAAAATCTATCTGGTAGCAGTGGAGGTGCCACTGTATGAGATATTTTATGCCCATTCTCATTGAATCTTTGCTCCCGCCGTGGAAACTTGTCCAAACTTGGGGCGTCGGTGGGCTACTCGGGGTGGGCTACGCGCCGGGAACGGACTTACTTTTGGTAGGCTCTCACGATGGGCTTGGGGTTTTTGACGTCCTCAAAGGTGAGCGAATCGCTCGGGAGCGTGAGGCAGAGGGCTATCCGGACGAGAGCACTTTACTTCTGGAGGGAATTGGGCTGCTGGCGGGACAGAGGATTCGAACGGCCGGGCTTCATGGTGGCGGTCTTCCACTCGGGGCGGGCGATGGAATCTGGCATCTAGAGCTGGAACCCGCGATCTATTCTGGGGACTATGCGCCGTATCGCGGAAAGGCCTGCTGGCAGATTCGGCTGATTGACGGGCGCTCCTGGGTTGGCCGCGAAGGACGCCATCTGAAAACCTGCCTGCTCTACCAGTCTTTTGATTTCCGAGCGACAGGCTTCTCTGAGACGGGCAAGAGCTTTATTATCGCGACAAGTAGCGATCTCTGGATGTTTTCGCGAGAAGAGGCAGTATGAAAATCTATCTGGTGGCGGTGGAAGCACCGCTGTACGAGGCGTTTCTGTCCCACTGTGGGGATCTAGAGTTCGTTTCCGTAAAGTTTGGCTCTATCCTGGACCTCGCCGTGGACGCCGTGGTCTCGCCGGCCAATAGCTACGGGTTCATGGACGGTGGCATCGACTTTCTCTACTCGCAGTTCTTTGGCTGGGAGGTGGAGGCGCGGCTGCAAAAGGCGATTCGGGAGAAGCACCACGGCGAGCTCCTGGTGGGGCAGGCAGAGCTGGTGGCGACCGAGCACGCGCAGATTCCCTGGCTGATCGCCGCCCCGACCATGCGTGTCCCCATGATCCTCACCGACTCCGTGAACCCGTTTCTGGCGGCGCGGGCGGCGTTAAGAGTGGCGCTTGAGGCGGGGCTGGAGAGTGTGGCGTTTCCGGGGCTGGGGACGGGAGTCGGGCGGGTGGGCGCGGCGACCTGTGCCCACCAAATGCGCCAGGCGCTTGGGGAGGTGCTGCTCGGGGAGGGGCACTTTCCGCGCACCTGGGCGGAGGCATCCGACCGGCACCAGGGGCTCTACACCGCGCGGCGGCGCAATCTGCAGAAGGAGAGCTAGGCATGGCGGAGTTTTTTGTGGCACCGGGTGGCGTCGATAGTAATGCAGGGACCAAGGCGCGCCCGTTTGCAACCCTCGCACGGGCGCAGGAGGCGGCGCGCAAGGCGGGCGGCGGGACAGTGACGTTGCGTGCGGGAACGTACTACCTGCCCGAGACCCTTGTGCTTACGGAGCGGGACTCGGGGACGACCTGGCGGGCGGCGAGGGGCGAGGAGGCGGTGGTGAGCGGCGGGACGAAGCTAGACCTCGCCTGGGAGCCGTCTCGGGGAGGGATCTGGAAGGCGGCAACCCCCGCGGGGCTGACGCTCGACCAGCTCTTTGTCAATGGCGAGCGCCAGCACATGGCCCGCTACCCGAACTTTGACCCCAGTGTGCGCCACTTCAACGGCTACGCCGCCGATGCCTTCTCCAAAGAGCGCGCCAGCCGCTGGGCCAACCCGACCGGCGCATTTCTCCATGCCATGCACCGCCATGAGTGGGGCGATTTTCACTACCGGGTCACGGGGAAGAACGCCGATGGCACCCTAGCCTACGAGGGCGGCTGGCAGAACAACCGTCGCCTTGGGATGCACGAGACCTTTCGGATGGTGGAGAATGTCTTCGAGGAGCTGGACGCGCCCGGCGAGTGGTTCCACGACGAAAAAGCAAATCTGCTCTACTTCTACCCGCCTGAGGGGCTGGCGCTGAAAACCGCAGTGGTGGAGGCCGTGCGCCTGCGCCACTTGGTGGAGCTGCGGGGAACCTCCCGCGTTGCGCTTCGTGGCCTGACCTTTCGTCATGCGGCGCGGACCTTTATGGACAACAAGGAGCCGCTCCAGCGGAGCGACTGGACCTGCTACCGCGGCGGCGCGCTCTATCTCACCGGCACCGAGAGCTGCACGATCGAGGACTGCCTGCTCGACCAGCTCGGGGGCAATGCGATCTTTGTCAGTGGGAAGAACCGCAGGGTCACGGTCCGTGGTTGCCATATTGTCAAGGCAGGTGCCAACGGGGTCGCGTTTATCGGCGAGGCGGCGGCTGTCCGCAGCCCGCTCTTTGAGTACGGCGAGCGCCAGACCCTCGCGGCGCTCGACCGCACCCCCGGCCCCAAGACCGACGATTTCCCCACCGACTGCTTGGTGGAGGACTGCCTGATCCACGAGACGGGCCGGGTGGAGAAGCAGACCGCGCCTGTACAGATCGAGATCGCCCGCCGGATCACGGTTCGTCACTGCTCCCTCTACGATGTGCCGCGCGCCGGGCTCAATATCGGCGATGGCTGCTTTGGCGGCCACGTGGTCGAGCACTGCGATATCTTCAACACCGTCCTGGAGACCGGCGACCACGGCTCGTTCAACTCCTGGGGGCGGGACCGCTACTGGGGCCTCAAGGATGTCGACCTCAATACCGTCACCCTGGGCGAGAACCGAAACCTGCCCCTGCTCGATGTGGTCGAGCCCAATATCCTGCGCAACAACCGCTGGCGCTGCGACCACGGCTGGGACATCGACCTCGATGATGGCTCGTCCCACTACGAGCTCCGCAACAACCTCTGTCTCCACGGGGGAATCAAGCTGCGCGAGGGCTTCTACCGGGTCTGCGAGAACAATGTGATGGTGAACAACTCGTTCCATCCGCATGTGTGGTACGGCAACAGCCAGGATGTCTTTCGGCGCAATATTGTCTTTTCCAGCTACAAGCCCATTGGGATGAAGGCGCCCTGGGGCAAGGAGTGCGACACCAACCTCTGGCACGTGCCGGGGCAAAAGACGCCGCTCCCCGCCACCGAGCTCCAGAAACAAAATGGCGCGGAGGCGCACTCTATCCAAGCGGATGCCCAGTTCGTCAACCCCACCCGCGGCGACTACCGGGTCAAGCCTGGCTCGCCGGCCTTGGCGCTAGGGTTTGTCAACTTCCCAATGGACGCGTTTGGTGTCCGCAAGCCCGCCCTCAAGGCGCTTGCCAAGACCCCTGAGCTTCCCGTCAATGGTGCGACGGAGGCGAACACGCTCCGCACCGCCGCACCGCGGACCTGGCTCGGGGCGCGGGTGAAGAACATTGTCGGCTTGGGAGAGGTCTCTGCCTATGGCCTGCCTGGTGAGTCGGGCGTGCTCGTGCTCGCCGTGCCCGTGACGAGCCCCTTGGCACGGGCGGGGGTGAAAAACAACGACGTGATTGTTGCGCTTGGAGACAAGCGCATCGCGACCACGGCGGACCTCCCTACAACTCTAAGTGCCACAAAGGTGACTTTCTACCGAGATCAGCAGCGGCTTGTCCGTGAGCTGGTGCTGTGACGAGGAAACAAGCATGATCAAGACCGTTTCTCTGGGGCGCTCCGGGCTGAAGGTGAGCAACCTCTGCTTGGGCTGTATGAACTTTGGCGAGTCCACGAGCGAGGAGGACTCACTGACGATCCTACGCACGGCGGTCGAGGCGGGCGTGACTTTCTGGGATACTGCCGATGTCTACGGCGCGGGCCGGAGCGAGGAGATCCTGGGAAAAGCCTTCCAAGCCTACGGGGTTCGGGAGCAGGTGGTCTTGGCGACCAAGGTGAATGGGGCGATGGGACCCGGTGCCAACGACAAGGGGCTCTCCCGGTGCCACCTGCGCCTTGGGGTCGAGGCGAGCCTGCGCCGCCTCCAGACCGACTGGATCGATCTCTACCAGCTCCACCGCTACGACCCCACCGTCCCCCTCGATGAGACAATCGAGACGCTGGACACGCTGGTCAAAGAGGGAAAGATTCGCTACTGGGGCACGAGCACGTTTGCAAGCTGGCAGCTGGCCGAGGCCCAGTGGCGCGCCGACTTCCATCACCGGATCGCCCCGGTCTGTGAGCAGGCCCCCTACAATATCCTGGACCGTCGCCTGGAGAACGACCGGGCGGGCTATCTCCAGCACGCCGGCTGGGGGCTGATTGTCTGGTCGCCGCTGGCGGGCGGACAGCTCACGGGGAAGTACGGAGCGATCTCTCCAACCACGCTTCCCACAGGCTCGCGCATCGCCCGCAATGCCATGTGGCGCCAGCGCACGAATCGCAGTGCGTCCGAGGTCGCTATGGCCTTTGTCGAACTGGCCCGTGAGCACGGCCACGATCCGGCGGTCGCCGCGGTCGCTTGGACCCTGGTAAACCCGCTGGTCACCGCCCCGATTGTCGGGCCACGTACCCTGGAGCAGCTCACGAGTCTCCTGCCCGCCGCGTCTCTGGCTCTCGACGAGACCTTTCTCTCTGCTGTTGATGCACTCGTCCCACCAGGAACCGCGGTCGCCGACTTCCTCAACAACGCGGGCTGGCAGGTGGGGCGTCTGCCAGGCCTCGACAACGACCGCACTGGGACCGCGTAACAAACGGAAACGAGAAACAGTGGGCGCGGCGGGATTCGAACCCGCTGCCTGACGCTTAAAAGGCGCCTGCTCATCCGCTTAAGCTTCACACCCAAACTCTAAAAACACAAGCCCTGGGTCGGATTCGAACCGACGAACCTTTCGCTTACAAGGCGACCGCTCTGACCAGCTGAGCTACCAGGGCAAAAAAACAGCGGCTCTCCCGAACCTGTCGAGAGAGCCGCCGCGAGCAGCGAAACAGACAAAGCTGTTAGACGCGAAGCGGAGCCTTCCCTCGGCGCGTGGTGCGCCGGGTTTTTCGGGTGGTTGTCCGTTTCACGATCATGCCTTCTCTATCGCAGGGCGGCGATTCTTTGCTAAAGAGGCTACAATAGCCCCCGTGGAACGTGCGGAATTTTTGGTGGACTCCCTGGAGGGCACCGACACGGCGGCGCGCTGGTTGGCGGCGCGCCTGGAGGCCGGTGCGCTGGTCTGCCTCTCGGGCGACTTGGGCGCGGGTAAGACCACCTTTACGCGCGCGCTCGTGGCGGCCCTGGGCTCCCCGGCGCGGGTGTCGTCGCCGACCTTTACGCTGGTGCATGAGTACGATGGGGGGCGCTACCCCGTGGTCCACATGGATGCCTACCGGCTGAGTAGTGGTGCCGAGTGGGAGGCAGCGGGGCTGGCGGAGTACCTGGAGGGCAAGAATGTCGTCCTGGTGGAGTGGCCGGAGCAGATCGCCGATGCCCTCCCGGAGCCCGCCTGGCGCGTAACGCTCACAGAGACGGGACCAGAGTCTCGCACCATCCTAATTTCTCCCCCAAACATGGGGGCTGGGGGGCTTAATTCGTGAAGATGCTTGCGCTGGACACGTCCGGCGATACCTGCTCGGTGGCGGTGGTGGAGGGGCAAGAGCTCCTCGTGGAGATCAACTTTCGGCACAATCGTCAGCTCACCGAGCGCCTGCCGGGGATTGTCACATTCGCACTGGAGCAGGCGGGGACGACCCTGGAGGAGCTGGATGCTTTTGCGGTCGGGCTGGGGCCGGGGAGCTTCACGGGTGTTCGGGTCGGGGTGACCATGGCCAAGACCTGGGCCGAGGTGCTCGGCAAGCGCGTCATTGGGGTCAGTAGCCTCGATGCCCTGGCCCGCACGGTCTCGGGGGCGGGGATAGCGGTTGTTGCTGTGGTGCCGTCGCGCAAGGACGAAGTGATCGCGGCGTTCTACAAGCCCGACCGGCCCAATCCCATCGCCGAGCCGGATGTGATGCCGACAAGCGAGGTTATCGCCAAGGCGGTCGAGGCTCTGGGCGAGCCGCGCTTGCTGGTCTTGGGCGAGTGCGCCCACTGGATCAGCCCCAGCCCGCTGGCCGTGATCCGCGCCGCCTCGCCGCGTGCCTTTCAGGTCGCACGCCTGGGGCAGGCACGCCTGCGTGTCCACGGCCCCGACGATCCCGCGACCCTGGCACCGCTCTATATCGCGCCCCCGCCGATTCGCACTAAGCCCGGCGCGGAGGCCCCTGCGTGACCGACGAGCAGCGCCAGCAGCTCCGTGCTCTGCCCCAAGTGGAGCGTGTGAGCGCCGAACCCGAGCTCGCGCAGGTGCCGGTCGCGCTACGGCTGGCCTGCATCCGCCAAGCCCTCCACGAGATTCGGGAGGAGATCTTGCTGGGGAGGCCCGCCACGAGCGTGATGGAGCGAACGCTGGCGCTGGCCTCTCGCGCTCCCAAGGTGCGTGGCGCGGTGAATGCCACCGGAATTCTCCTGCACACCAACCTGGGCCGTGCGACCCTGGCACCTGCCGCAGTCGCGGCGGTCGCGGCGGTTGCTCAGCAACACGCAACTCTGGAAGTGGACGACGAGAGCGGGGGGCGGGGAGACCGACAGGCGGGCTGTGCGGCGCTCTTGCGGGAGCTGACCGGCGCGGACGATGCCATCGTGGTCAATAACAACGCCGCCGCGACCGTGCTCGCCCTCACCGCGCTGGCATCCGGAAAGGACGTGATCCTCTCCCGCAGCGAGCTGGTGGAGATTGGGGGGCACTTTCGCCTTCCCGACGTCATTGTCCAGTCCGGGGCGCGGCTGGTCGAGGTCGGGACCACTAACCGTACCCGAGTCGGCGACTACACCCGCGCCCTCACCGAGAACACGGGGATGCTCCTACGCTGCCACCCCAGCAACTTTCGTGTCGTCGGCTTCACGGAGTCGGCGAGCCTGGAGGAGCTGGTCGCTCTGAGCCGCCAGGCCGCCGTCCCCTTCGGCGACGATATCGGCTCCGGTGCGCTCGTGGACTTCGCCCCGTTTGGCCTCACCGACGAGCCCCAGGTGCAGAAGAGTATCGCGGCGGGGGCGGATCTGGTCTGGTTCTCGGGCGATAAGCTCCTGGGCGGGCCGCAAGCGGGGATTCTGGTAGGGCGCGCGGACCTGATCGCGGTCTGCAAGAAACACCCACTCATGCGTGCCCTGCGCCCCGATAAATTAACGCTCGCCGCGCTGGAGGCTACCCTGCGGATCTACCGCGACGGTACGCATTGGGAGGAGATTCCCATCCTGCGCCGCATCCAGCGCGATCCCGGCGAGATCTCCCGCCGCTGCCGTACTGTCGCCCGCAAGCTCAAGCGGCTCGGCTACGATACCACGACCGAGGCGACTTTCTCGCAAGTCGGTGGGGGCTCGCTCCCGGACCGCCAGCTTCCCTCGCACGCGGTCGCGGTTCGTGCCGCCAACCTGCCCGCCCTCGCCCGCCAGCTCCGCCACGCTGCCACTCCCGTCTATGGCCGCATCGAGCGCGACCGGCTCCTGCTCGACCTACGCGCCGTGGACCCCGACGAAGAAGCCGCGCTGGTACGGGCCTTTGAGGGACAGAGTACATGAGGCCGGGGGAGATGGTCGTCACTTTTTTGGGCACGGGGACGTCCACAGGCGTTCCCTTGCTTGCCTGCGACTGCCCGGTCTGCCTCTCCACCGACCCGCGCGACAAGCGCACGCGCCCCGCGCTCACCGTGCAGGGGCCGGAGGGGACGATCCTGGTCGATGCGGGGCCGGACCTGCGTACCCAGTGCCTCGCCCAGCGCGTCCGGCGGGTCGATGCCTGCCTCCTCACGCACCCCCACGCCGACCATCTCTTCGGCCTCGATGACCTGCGGCAGTTCAACTTCCAGTACGGCATTCGCATCCCGATCTACAGCACCCCCGAGACCCTTGCCCATGTCCGCCGGGTCTACGACTACTGCTTCACTACGACCCAAGAGGGCGGCGGCAAGCCACAGCTGGATTTAGTGGAGTGGGAGCCGTTCACCCCCGTGACGATCTGTGGGGTCGAGGTGCTCCCGCTCTGGCACTGGCACGGAAACCTGCGGGTCACGAGCCTGGTCTTCAATGGGGTCTTCGCCTATGTCACCGATGTCTCGGCCATCCCCGACGAGACCCGGCCGTACTTGCAGGACCGAGAGACGCTGGTGCTGGGAACGGTCCGCTACGAGCCGCACCCGACCCACTTTCACTTCGCGCAAGCCCTCGACGAAGCCAAGGCGCTGGGGGCGCGGCAGACCTACCTGACGCACCTGTCGCACTACTTCGGCCACGAGAGCGTGTCCCAAGAGCTCCCCGAGAATATCGCACTTGCCTACGATGGGCTCCGCTTGACGTTTTCCCCGTGACGTAACGGGCACGGTACCTTTAGTGATTAAGGTACAATGCCTCTCATGAAACGTATCCCCTTTGTCGCGCTGGCGGCACTGGCGCTCGCTCCCGCGAGCCTTGCGCAGTCCAGCGTCTCCTTTCCCCGCTACCCGGCCCTCTCCCCCGACGGCAAGACACTGGTGTTTTCCTACCAAGGCGACCTCTGGAGCGCCCCGACCGAGGGTGGTGCCCCCGCGCGACGCCTGACCAGCCACCCGGCCTACGACGGGCGGCCTCAGTTCTCGCCCGATGGGAAAGAAATTGCGTTTCAGTCGCTCCGCTACGGCCGCAACGAGGTCTTCACCATGCCCGCAACCGGCGGACCCGCACGGCGCCTGACCAACTACGCCGGCGGCGACACCCTCCAGGGCTGGGCGGCAGGCGGCAAGAAGGTGCTGGTCGGCTCGGTGCGGGAGCTGAACCGACGTGGGGTCTCGCTCTACCTGGTCAACGACTCCGACAAGCCAGGGCGGCCCAAGCCACTCTTGGGGCTGACGAGTGTGATCGGTGGCCAGCTCTCGCCCGATGGCACGAAGCTGGTCTTCGCCCGTGGTGCCACCGACTGGCCGCGCATTGGCTACCGAGGGAGCGCCAACGCGGATATCTGGACCTACGACCTCGCGACCAAGGAGTTCAAGCAGCTCACGGAGTTCGACGGACAAGACCTCTGGCCGCTCTGGCTCCCCGATAGCAAGGGCGTTGTCTTTGTCTCGGAGCGGGACGGCACCTACAACCTCTACAAGATGAGCGCCTCGGGGGGCAAGTCTACCCAGCTCACGAAGTATGTTGGGGATGGTGTCCGCTTCCCCAGTGTCTCCGCCGACGGAACCCGAGTCGCCTTTGAGGTGGGGGACCGGATCGAGACCGTGAGCCTGACCGGAGGCACTGCGCCAAAGGCCGTGCCCCTCGCGGTGGGGGCCGATGACAAGAGCAACCCGATTGAGAGCCTGACCCTGAGCAGCGGGGCCAGCGAGGTCGCGCCCAGCAGCGATGGGGAGCAGGTGGCCTTTGCGGTGCGCGGCGATGTCTTTGCCGCTCCGGCTACCGGAGGCAAGGCGATCCGCCTGACCGATGCCCCCCAGCGTGAGGGCGATGTCGCCTGGTCCCCCGATGGCAAGACCTTGGTCTACGCGAAGGACGGGGACTTCTACGCCATCACGAGCACGGACCCCGATGAGCCCAAGCTAAGCAAGTCGCTCAAGCGGACGAGCACCCGGCTCACCACCGGGGGGCAGCCCAAGAGCAGCCCGCACTTCTCGCCCGATGGTAAGAAGCTGGCCTATATCCACGGTAAAGGCGAGCTGGTGGTCGCCGATGCCGATGGCAAGAACGCCAAGGTGGTGGCCAAGGCGCTCAATCTCCAGGAGCTAAACTGGTCGCCGGATAGCAAGTGGCTGACCTACTCCGCTGAGGACGAAGAGTTCAACAACGAGGTCTTTGTTATCGCGCTGGCCGGGGGCAAGCCGATCAATGTCAGCCGACACCCCCGCAATGACTATGCACCGTCGTTCTCCCCAGATGGCAGCAAGCTGGTCTGGATGAGCGAGCGCTCCGAGCGGCAGTTTGATATCTTCTGGGTCTACCTGAAGAAAGAGGACGACGAGCGCACGGGAGAGGGCTGGCAACGGCTAAAGGAGAAGAAAAAGCCCGCCGCCCCCGCAGTTGGGGGAGCTTCCCCCACGAGTGGGGGCCAGGGGGCGACAGTCACGGTGGACGCCGACGGGATCCATGAGCGGGTGCGCCGGCTGACCAACACCCCCATCAATGAGACCGGCCCAGTCGTCACCTCTGGCGGCGAGGGCGTGACTCTGGTCGCCTTCTCCGCTGGCCCCGAGCTCCAGCTCGCGACAATCGCTGATGGTGCGCCCGCCTCGGCTCCGCCCCGCCGCCTGGCCGCGGGGGGGAGCGCCCTGACCTGGGCAAAGGGGACACTATTCTACCTGGCGCAGGGGGGGACGATCGCCGCCGCCTCGCCGGCAGGGCCTGGAGAGGCACGCCCGGTACCGTTCCGCGCCAAGCTCACCTACGACAAGCGCGAGCTCCAGAAAGCGGTCTTTGAAGAGGCATGGGAGGTGCTCCACCAGGTCTTCTACGATCCCAACTTCCATGGTGCGGACTGGAACGCCCTGCGTGAGAAGTACCGCCCGATCGCCGCTGCGGCGTCGGACCCCATGGACTTCTACGACGTGATCCGCCTGCTCATGGGGCACCTGAACGCGTCGCACATTGGGATCACGCCGGGGATTATCTCCGACGGCGGCGCGACCCCGATTCCGACTGGACTGCTGGGAGTGATCTGGGACGAGAGCTACACCGGCCCGGGCCTCAAGATCGCACGGACTCTGAAGGGTAGCCCCGCCGAGCGTGCGGAGTCGCGGCTGGTCGCCGGTGAGATTGTCACCGCAATTGGTGGTGTCACGCTGGATGCCGACAGTAACCCCGATGAGCTCCTCGCCGACACCGTGGGGGAGAAACTCCCGCTGACCGTCAAGGGAGCCGATGGTAAGGATCGCGAGGTGCTGATCGTCCCGACATCGACACAGGCGCTGAGTGCGATTCTCTACGACGAGTGGACCGCGAGCCGCCAGGAGCTGACGCACAAGCTCAGCGACGGCAAGCTGGCCTACCTACATATCCAGGGGATGGACAAGCTCAGCCAGGACAAGTTCGAGGGCGGGCTCTTTGCGGAGGGCTACGGCCGCGATGCGCTCCTGATCGATGTGCGCGACAACGGCGGCGGCTCGACCGCGGACTACCTGCTGACGATGCTGACCCAGCCACGGCATGCCTTCACGATCGGCCGCGACGGTGCCCCGGGCTACCCGACCGACCGCTTGCCCTACTATCCCTGGCGCAAGCCGGCGGGCCTGCTGATCAATGAGAACAGCTACTCCAACGCCGAGATCTTTGCCCATGCCTTCAAGCAGCTCGACCGCGGCCCGATCTTCGGGGTTCCCACCTTCGGGGCCGTGATCTCCACAGGCGCTGCCTCGCTACAAGACGGCTCCACGATCCGCACCCCCGGCCGGGGCTGGTGGCGCATCACCGATGGAGTCAACGAGGAGCACACCGCCGCGGAGCCCGATGTGCGTGTGACGATCAGCCCCGCCGATGAGCTCGCGGGCCGCGATCCACAGCTAGAGGCCGCCGTGAAGGCGATGCTGGGCAAGGCAAAGCCGGTCAAGCTCCCCGAGCCCAAGCCGGCACGACTGAGCACCAAGAAGTAGAAAAAAGTCCCTCTCCGCCGAAGCGGAGGGGGACTTCTCTTTGAGAGTGGGCCTATAAGCCGGGTTCTGTGTTTGTGTGGTCATCTCTCTGGGACGCCCGTTACCGTGCGCCTCATGCGGTCTACCGGGAGGCTCGGCGAGCCGCGTCAGCACCTCCCTTGACCTTGCTTCGAGTGGGGTTTGCCGGGCCGGTACGTCACCGCACCGCCGGTGCGCTCTTACCACACCATTTCACCCTTGCCGCCCCCTCCCAAACTCCCCCGCGAGCGGGGGCTGGGGGGGGGCAGGCGGTATCTTTCTGTTGCACTTTCCGTCGGGTCACCCCGCCAGGCCGTTAGCCTGCACCCTGCCCTATGAAGCCCGGACTTTCCTCAGGAAGCTCACGCCCCCTGCGACCACCCGTCCCACTCCAGCGGCTATTCTATCACCTTGCCCCCTAGCCCCCACTTGTGGGGGTCAGGGGGCCGCAAAGCTCTCGCGCTCACCGGCCCTAAGCACCGTGTAGGGCTGGCCGATTGCCTCACTGGTCTGGATGAACCGCTCGGGTGACTCGGTGTTGAAGGCGAAGAGCTCGTAGTGGCCGGGGATCGCGCACTTGGCCCCGATTGCCTTAGCGAGCCGCGCCGCCTCGTCGCCCCAGAGGTTGCCGGAGACGCGGCGCTCGGGGAGGCGGCCATTGATCGGGAGAAAAGCAATATCGACCTTGTAGGGCCGCAGAAGCGCCTCCATGCCATCGTAGGGAATCGTGTCGCCGCTGTGGTAGAGAGTCCAGGGACCAAGCTGGACGATAAAGCCCGCATAGCAGGGGAGGAGCTCTTCGTGTGCGGCAGGGACGGCGGTGAGGCGGATATCGCCGACGGTCGTGCTCGTACCAATCGCCAGCCCGACCACGGGAGCGCTCTCGCCGAGGCGATTCGTGGCAAACGGGAGATTCTCGGCGGGGACAACGAGCCGCGTGCTCGGGTTGCTGGCAAAGAGCGGCAGGAGAGTCTGCGCATCCAAGTGGTCGGTGTGGTTGTGGCTACTGGTAACGGCGGTGATTCCCGTCAGGCGCTCTGGCGCGACCACGCGCTCTGTCATGCGCGTGTGGGGCTTGTCCGTCGCGGCGTACTTCTCGGTGAGAGAGTCCGAGAGGTAGGGATCGAGCAGGAGGCGCGTGCCGTTGTAGGCGACCAGGTAGCCGCTCTGCCCAAGCCACCAGACATGGAGAGTGTCTGGCTGGCTCTTGGTTGCCGCCTCGACATCCGCGAGAAAGGCATCGTCTTGCAGGACGGGCTTAATCATCGGGCGGCCAGCCACTCACGGACGCCTTTGGAGTACTGCGGAAACGCAATCTCCGGGTCCGCGATCTCCGGGTGCCAGCGCTTCTCCCACTCCAGCGAGATCGCCCCGGTGTAGCCCGCGTCCAGCGCCAGCTCTAGCATCGGGAAGACCGGTACGTCACCGTCGCCTAGGAGCGTGTAGCCCTGGCCCGCGATGCCGTCTTTGATGTGGATATGCCGCAGGGTCGGGGCCAGCAGGCGGTGGGTCTCGCTGGCGGGCTCGCCCTGCCGGAACGGGTGGTGCAGGTCCCAGAGGGAGAAGACCGCCGGGTGCGCCGCCTCAGAAAGAAGCGCGGCCACGGTCTCTCCCGTGGAGAAGTCGTCGTGGGTCTCCAGCACCAGCGCCACACCGGCGTCTTGGGCGGCGTCGCCGAACGCACGCAGGTTGGTAATTGCCAGCTCGCGGCTCTCCGGGCGGCCCCCAAAGATGCGCACCAGTGGGCTCCCCAGCGCCTGCGCCAGCTCGCAGTGGCTCTTGACATGATCGAGGTTCCCCTGCGCCACGACCCCCGACGACGACACGCAGCAGACACTCAGGCCGGCCTCGGTGAAGCGGCGCGCGGTCTCGTGGCGGTTTTCGGGCAGAAAGGGAGCGGCAGTGGGCAGGTCCATGCTGTCCAGATAGCCCCGGAGCTCGATGGCATCGTAGCCGAATGCGACAGCGTTGTGGAGGAGTGTCTCCAGGTCCCAGGCTGGGCAGCCCAGGGTGGAGAACGCAAGCGGATTGTTCATGGGAGCATTTTACCCGTTAAGATCGCCTCCGTTGGAGGGAGGCGTCAACGAGCGTCGCAGGCTCCGCTGGGAAGGGCTTCGCCCATTCGAGAGTCTATGGCCGAAGGCCTTTGCAGCGCGAAGCGCTCGTTGACGCCCCGCTCCAACCGGGGCGATCTTAACGGGTAAAATACTCCCATGAACGAGCAAGAGAAGTATTTCTTCGATCTATGGGGATTTATTGTCGTCAAACAGGCACTGACGCCCGAGCACGTCGCAGCCCTCAATGCCCTGGTGGACACCAAGCTGGTCGAGGAGAGCGCTACCGAGAAGACAAGCCATCGGTTTGGTCGGGTGCTGGAGTGGGGGACGGAGACACGCGAGACCATCGCCAACCCGCGCATCGTGCCCTATCTCCATGATCTCATCGGCCCTCGTCCGCGCCTGGACCACGACTATCTCGATGTGATCCTCAAGCCCGGCCTTGGCCCAATTGGCGCGACCCTCCACGGCGGCGGAACCCCCTTCGATGCCGGCCAGTTCTATCGGTTCTCGGAGGGGCGGATGCACAATGGCCTGACCGTGGTCGCCTACGCGCTCAAGGACTGCCGGCCTGGCGACGGTGGCTTTGCGTGCATTCCGGGGAGCCACAAGTCCAACTACAGGACGCCGCAGGAGTGGGTCAACATGGCAGACGGTCTCGCGGAGGTGGTCCGCCCCGTGCCCTGTGAGGCGGGCGATGCCGTGATCTTCACCGAGGCACTGACCCACGGGACACTTCCCTGGAACAGCGATAACCAGCGCCGGACCCTCTTTCTCAAGTACACCGCCCCGCAGCTCGCCTGGGGTGTCCCCAGCTACGACCCCCATGCCCACCCCGACCTCCCCGACGACGCCCGCCGGATGCTCGAAGGCCCCAACGCCCGCTACCGTGGCCGCAAGGGTGGGGTAGAGTAGGGCCAATGAGCTTTCCCACCGTTTCCTGGCGCCACGAGCGCGCGACCTTTGTCCCCCGGCCGTCGCAGGGGGCACCGGCCCACGCGGCGCTAGTCTTTCCGTTCTACGGCGACAAGCTGGTGCTGGCGGAGATTCCCGGGCGCGGCTGGTGCATCCCCAGCGGACGGCTAGAGCCCGGCGAGACCCCGGAGCAGGCGGCGGAGCGTGAGGCGTTTGAGGAGGCCGGGGTCACGGTCGGGCGGCTGGTCTGCCTGGGACACTTTGTCCTCACCGACACGGAGACCGGCTCCATCCGCCACGCCCCGACCTTTATCGCCGATGTGCAGGGCCTCGCCGACCTCCCCGACGGCAGCGAGTCCACGGGGCGGCTCCTGGCGAACCTGGAGGACATCTCGGGCCTCTACTACGCCTGGGACGAGCTCCTCGCCGCGGTCTTTGAAGAGGCCGCGGAGGCGCGGGAGAGCCTGCTCTCGCCGGGGCTGACCCTGGCAGAGTTCACTCGCACCGACGACTAAGCTGGCGTGCGGCGCACACATGCTTGCAGACTCCCGCGCTCTGGTAGCGGGGGCACTGGCAGTGAAAGCGCTCGCCGCCGTCGTGGGTGACCAGGTAGGCGCGGCCACTCTTGGGGTTGTAGCAGGCGCGGACACTCGGTCCAAACACGGTCGCGGACCAGATAAACGCCGCTCCCTCGGTGTGTGCCTTCTTCTCCTCGTTCTTCTGAAGCGCCTGCTCCATCGCTGCCTGAGCGCGGGCGCTGCTGGGTAGCCAGCACACCAGCTTGCGGCGGCTCCGGGGCACGGCCTGCACCCAGGCCTCTAAAATAGTTGGCAAGCGGTTCATCGCCTGTGCCATCTTCTCGGCGTCCTCGGGCTCCAAGAGCTCTGGGCGACGGCGGGCGAGCAGGCCATCGCGAAACACGGCGACCGTGGGCATTTTGTGTGATCTCCTTCTCTCAAACTCTGCCCAGACACTCCGCCGCGCGTTGCGAATCCGGAACGCTAGCGCCGCCGTGTCAGGCCCATAAACAGCCCAACCGCGAGCCCCAAAAAGACTGGGCTGAGGAGCCCAGTCCAGTGTGTCTGGTGCGAGAAGACGATGGATTGGTCGGGGTGTCGCGCGATCTCCGCCTTCAGGTTCAGGAGTTTGAGCGCAGGGGAGTTCACGATATTCTGCATCCAGCGTTCCGTCAGCGTGATGGCGGCGCGCCTCTCCTTCGCCTGCGTCAGAATTTGTAAGTAATTCCCACTGACGCTAATAAGATTGCTTGAAGTCGTCGTGTACACAAGCTCGCGTGGCAAGGCTGCATTGGCTAGCGTTTGCACCGTTTCCTTACTCAAGTGTGAGCCGGGGATACCCATTGTTCCCAAGACGGTAGCATGGGGCTCTTGTGCCTTTGTGACGCCGACAGCAACTAACCCGACCATTCCCCCCGCCACGATACAACCCACCAAGCCGCCGGGGATCATGCCTCCAAGCCACATCAGCGCGACCAGAATCCCACCAATCGCGAGGCCGTAGAGCGAAAAGCTCAGGTACTGCGGGATGCGCCGGGTTATGTCGGTGGGAGGAGAATACCTGGAAGTGTGGATGAATCCATGAACTACTTTTGCGTGTGGAAACGCCTTTGAAATCGCCTCCTGCCAGGCACGGAGCGACACACTCGCGCTCTCTGAGGTCAAGTAGCCGTTGTTATTAAGAACTGCATCAAACTGATTCTTCGAATCCGTAAATTTTTGGTCCTCAATCCCATGGAAACTGTTTATATGAACCATATAAAGCATTTCTTTAGGTCGAAGTGCATTGAGAGTTTCGGAGAGCACCGATTGATCTTTGCGACTCAATCGCTGTGGTTCGCTCAACGTAAGCTGAAGGTGAGCACTTGCCCCAATGGTCTGCGTATGGACTTGGGGACGGTTTTGTGCGTCGGAGTAGCCCCCGATAAGTCCCCCCACAAGCGCACCGATCACCGGGAGAACATAGGCCACGGGGACAGTGCGTGCCAGCCAGATGCAACCGGCAAGGGCCGCGCCACTGAGCAAGCCGACCAGCATGCCAAGGCCGAGCAAGTAAAAGAGACTCTGCTGGGCAAACGATGGCACCACTTTCGGGGGGGTCAGCGGCCAGACAAGGCACTGCTTCTCCTTGAGGGCCTTTGACTCCAGAATGCGCTCCCGCCACTCGCCGAGCTCTTTTTCAGCAAGCTGGGGATCGCCCTCTTGGACAACCAGTTCGACAGGGTTGCAGGCTTCCTGTCCGATGGACGCGCGGTCCAGGTTTCCGTGCCCACCACCCGGTCCAAGGTCCCTCATTTCGTGGATCTCCGTGGTGCTCATGCTGGGGGAGGGCAGCTTATAGGCGAGGTACTGGCTGGCGGTGGAGGTCTGGCCAAAAGTATGGAGGCCAAGCGCCAAGACCGTGCCAAGCGCCATCCCGACCACGGGCAGGGCTCGGAGCGCCCGGTTTATCGTGGTGTTCTGCGGGACGAGGCGCGGCGTGGGAATCTGTTGCGTGAGCGCGAGACCGGGAGTTTCGGTTGTCAGCGACAGCAGGCTTTGGCTGAGGGTCTTCAGCTCTTTGACACTCGCCTGGCAGGTGGTGCAGGTCTTGACATGCCGCTCGGTACGCCAGCGGGCGAGGCCGTCTAGGCGGCCGTTTACCAGCAACACGAGGCGGTCTTCGGGGCAGTTTTTCATGGTTTCTCCTCTATATCAAACTCGGTTAGGATCGTGCGGAGCCGCTTACTCGCCTCGGAGACGCGCCACTTGATGGTCCCCTCGGGCTCCCCCAGCGCGTCGGCGGCCTCACGGTAGGTCAGGCCACGGACCAGCACCAGCAAGATCGCCGCCTGCTGGGAGTCCGAGAGCTGGGCGAGCGCCTGCTCCAGAACGACGCGCTGGGTGACACTCTGGTCCGTGCGCTCCTCCGACGGTGGGTCGAGGGCGAGCGGGACAGACTTGGGCCGGGGCCGGCGCTGACGGTCTCGCCAGCGGCGTACCGCGATCCCAGCAAGCCAGGCGCGTACGGGAACCCGCCCGGAGAACTTCGCTTGACCCTGGAAGGCGGCGACAAAGGTCTCCTGGGTCAGGTCCTCGGCCTCGGAGCGGTCGCCGTGGGTGAGGCGGATCAGCAGGCCAAGAATCTCGCCGCCAAAGCGCTCGAAGAGGCAGGCGAGGGGATCGGGGGGCGGCGGGCCGGGTTTTCGCATCTTGCCTATTATGTAGCGCGCTTCTCCCGAATCGTTGGGTGGGGAGGTACAATAGCCCCAGATGAAGGAAGCAGATGTTGAAAAAGGGCTGCTAAGCTGCGTCCACTGTGGGTTCTGCCTGGACGCCTGCCCGACCTATCGTGAGACTGGCGACGAGGCCGATAGCCCGCGCGGGCGGCTCGTTCTGATGCGCAATGTGCTGGAGGGGAAGCTCCCCATGGTCGGTGAAGAGGCCACCCAGCCGGGCGGTGTGGGCTACCACCTCGACCGCTGCCTGGGCTGCCGTGGCTGCGAGACCGCGTGCCCGTCGGCAGTGCCCTACGGCCACCTCCTAGAGCACTTCCGGGACCTGCAAGAGCACACGGTCTCCCGCTCCACCGGCGAGCGGGTCTTGCGCGAGGGGCTCCTGATGCTCCTGACCGACCCCAAGAAGATGAAGCTCGCGCTCAAAGCGGGGCGGCTGACAGGTGGCAAGATCCCCGCCTTCGCGTCGAAGTTTGTGGGCCTCCCCGCCGACACCCAGCTCCCGCTCCCCGACGATCTGGAGAAGGCATCGGCGGCGCTCCCGGCGCTCATCCGGGCTAAGGGCGAGAAGCGGGGAAAAGTAGCACTGCTCACCGGCTGCGTGATGAGCGTACTCTACAGCCCGGTCCATAGAGCCACCGCGAACCTGCTGGCGGCCAATGGCCTCGATGTCCATGTCCCCCAGAACCAGAGCTGCTGTGGTGCGCTCCACGGCCACCAGGGCAAGCTGGAAGGGGCCAAAGAGCTGGCCAAGAAGATGGTCGCCGCCTTTGAGAACACCGACTACGATGCCATTATCCTCAACTCTGCGGGCTGTGGCTCGTTTCTCAAGGACTACGGGCACCTGCTCAAAGACGATTCCCAGTGGGCGGATCGGGCGGCGGCGTTCGCGGCGAAGATAAAAGATGTCACCGAGTACCTGGTGGAGATCGGCCCCCGGGAGATGACCCGCTGGATCACGCTCAAGATCACCTACCACGATGCCTGCCACCTCAAGCACGGGCAGAAGATCGGCGAGGCACCGCGCACGCTCCTCAAGAGCATTCCGGGGATTGAGTACGTGGAGTGCCGCGATGCCGACCAGTGCTGCGGGAGCGCGGGGGTCTACAACTACCTACAGCCTGCGCTGGCGGCGGAGTTTCAGAAGAAGAAGGTGGAGAATCTGCTCGCAACAGGGGCGGAGCTCATCCTCACCGGCAACCCGGGCTGCCTCGCCTGGATCGAACAAGGGCTCCCCGACGGTGCCCAAGCGCCTAAGATTCAGCATCCCGTTGAGCTCCTTGCCCGTGCCTACGGCGACTAGAACGGCCCATGGTAGGGGGTCTGGAGCTCCTCGGCGGCGAGCAGCAGCGCGGTCGCACAGAGGATGATCAGGCCGAAGGTAAAGACCCAGGTCAAGGGCTGCCGGTTCAGCCCCACCGGGGGATAGACCCACCAGAGCCAGAAGCCCACGCTTAGTACGGCACAGACAATAGTCACCCAGGGGCCGAGCATCACGAAGGAGATCCACGGAAGGAGCACGGCAAAGGTGAAGATGAACCAGCGCATCGCCTCACCGGTTCGTGCACTAAATTCTCGAGCATCACGCATAACATTAGCGCTTTAGGCAATACCCATGCCAGAGGCAATACTATGGGAAATTCCACTCTCCGTCTTGCCAGCCTGCGCTTGGCATGGTAGACTTCCCTGCACATGGCGCCGTGCCCAAGTGGTAAGGGAGAGGTCTGCAAAACCTTTATGCATCAGTTCGATTCTGATCGGCGCCTTTAAAATCCCCCTCATCCGATAATCGCTACGATGCTGTCAACGGTCTGAGTCCTCCTGCCATCGGAGCCAGCGGCCCAAAATCAAGAAGACGGTTGCGAAAAGTAGGGAAAGCCCGGCATTTAACCAAGCTGCAAAATAAGGGTGCCCTGCCCACACGGGATTGGCAACCGCAAGTATCCCTGTAACAATCTGGAGTAGAGCGGCAAGCGTCAGCATCCAAGCCGCTACTTGCCTCTGGCGCAAGAGAGTCAGCAGGCCCGCAAGAAAGATAACAAAGCCACCGGTCGCTGAGATGAGGGAGGAGGCCAGGATGTAAGGCGTCAGGGCACCGTGATCTTTTGTAAGACGCAGACCTGCAATATGGAAAAAGCACCAGATCCCTCCTAGTTGCAAGAGAGTGAAGGCGACAATGGACTTGTGGTCGACTTTTTGGGTCTCTGGGGTGGTATCGGTAGCTGAGATTCGCTTTTGTTGGACAGGCATAGATCACGTTTGGGGATAGTGCAGAATCGCCCTCGCTCTATGGTTTCGAGCGAGGGCGATCTTGGGTGTCAGGGAGGACCGCTAGGCGGGGAAGCCGGGGGCGCACTTGATCTGGTAGGCCTGGCCGTGGTGGTAGCCGGGGTGGAAGGCGAAGCGTGCCAGGGCACCGCGGCCTGTGATGATCGGGCCAAGGGCGCTCTTGATCTCTTTCTGGAGGAGCTCGTCGGAGGGCGCGTAGATCACGTCCTTGACCATCGCGGCGGCGGTGGAGAGTGCCTCGCTGACCGTGGCGGGGGTGAGCTCTTCGGGGGCGAACGGGAAGGGGTTGTCGTTGACGACACCCTCCGTGGCGGACTGCGCGATGCGTGTGAGTGCGTCGGGGACCGGCGTCCCATGGAGCTGGCTGAGGAACCAGATCTCGACACCCGCGACATGGATCGCCATCTCGCCGATGGTCAGCGCGCCCGGGTAGAGGCGAAAGTTGAGCTGCTCCTGAGTCAGGCTCAGCACTTCTTGGTCGAATCGTCCACGGGAGAGCTCCCAGGACACGGAAAAATCACTGTTCATTGCTGTCATTCTACCGTGATCTTAGTTCCCGGAGATACTGTCCAGACCCGCAAAGACGTGCTGGAGCCGCTCGCGCAGCTCGGAGGGAATGGGTGGCCCGAGGAGCGCGCGGGCGTTGGCTTCGAGGTGCGCGGGGTTGCCCGTCCCTGAGAGTACGACATCGATCCCCGGCTCGTCGCGGCAGAACTGGTAGGCAAGCTCTGTCACATCGCCTGGGGGGAGGATTGTCAAGGCCTCGCTGGGAAGCTGGCCGCTGGCGACGAGCTCTCCGAGGAGGGAGTGAAGGGCCTCGGGGTTGCTCAGGACACGGCGCACCGCGAACATGCAGAGGGTTCCGATCTGCTTTGCCTGTGTCGCGGTGAGGACTCGCTCCCGCGCGGATTGGTTGAGAATATTGAAGCCCACCATCACGACCTCCCAGCAGTTGTCGGCGTTGACAGCGGGGCCGAGCATGGCGTGCTGTGGATCGGGGCCAAACGCCTCCGTGATCCCGAGAAAGCGAATCTTGCCTTCGTCGCGCAGCTCCAAGAGCGCCGGGACCAGCTCACTCTGGCAGTAGGCGTACTCGTCGGCCTTGACCCCATGGAGGTGGAGAATATCCAGGTAGTCGGTCTGGAGGCGCTCTAGACAGCCCTCGGCGCGGGCCTTGAGCTCGGCAGGCGTGGTGAAGTGGTCGTCGGTGCGGGCGGAGAGCTTGGTCGAGAGCACGACACTCTCCCGTGGGGTCTTTGCCAGTGCTAGCGCCTTCCCCACGGCGGTCTCGGTCTTGTAGCTCTCCGCGGTGTCGATAAAGTTGATCCCCAGCTCTAGCGCCTTGTGCACCACCGAGATCGCATTGGCTTCGTCCTTGCCCGTCGCCAGCCCCAGCCGGCTGTGCCCCCCGCAGCCGAGTCCCATACGGCTCACGGTGAGGCCGGTCTTGCCTAGTGTGGTTGTGTTCATCCCGGTTAGTCTACCCGTTTGTGGGACGTTGGCGACCCAGGAGCGTGCTCTCCAAGAGGCCCCCTGCGCCATCGAGGTCGTGCTGGTGCCAGGTGCTCTCGCGCTGGAAGCCGAGGCGCTCGAGCATCTGGATCGAGCGGACATTGGCGGTCCGTGTCGTGGCGTAGACCCAGTGAAGTGCCAGAGAGTCAAACCCATACTCCACCACAGCCCCAACCGCCTCCTGCCCGAGCCCCTGGCCCCAGTGCTCCTTTGCCAGCCCGTAGCCCAGCTCTGCCTGACGCTTGGCTCTATCCCAGTCCCAGAGCGCCACCACGCCGATCACCTGGTTGCTCGCGCGCAGCGCAACGCCCCAGCCCAAGAAGGTCTGTGTGGGGCGAATCGCCCGTATGTCGTCGATAAAGGCCAGTGCTTCGTCGCGCGAGGTCATCGGGGATTCGTCGTACTGTTGCACCACTGGGTCGCTCCGAAAGGCGAAGACATCGTCGGCATCCGCGCGGGTGAGCTCCCGGAGGACGAGGCGCTTGGTGGTCAGGGTGGGAAAGGGAGGGAGATCGCTCATCACCCTTGGTATCGGTTAAAATAGCCTCGAACCATGAAAAAAATACTCGGTCTCGTCCTGGCACTCGTGGGGCTCGCGGGCTGTCGCTCCAAAACCGCGCCGCCCGCGTCGCTTGTCCTGCCTGCCCCCGATTCCCAGGGCGTCTACCACCTGACCGCCGAGGCGCTCTTTGGCCTGTACGAGACCGATGGCAAGGAGGCGGATCGGCTGCTACGTGGCAAGCCTGCTGTCGTGACGGGCTGGGTCGAGCGGGAGCACTCCGCTGTTGAGATCGACAAGGAGGCTGCCAAGAGAGGGGAGCGACCTAGGCCCGATCTGTTTCTGCATGTCCCGCACACATCGAACGGGTTCTATATCCCGGTGGGGGGCGTGATCTGCACCTTCCCAGAGAGCGCCCGCGACACCCTTCGAGCCACGCTGAAGAAGCTCGACCGCTACGCAACCGTCCAGGTACGAGGGATCGTCGATGGCAAGCTGGGCTCGGTCTTTCTCAAGGACTGCACGCTAGAGCGAGGTGCCTGATTTCGTCTGCTGCTCGTTGCCGGTGCGACGATCGATGGTGACCTGGCTGATCTCCTCGTGGGGCGTGGGATCGGGATAGGGGAAGCGGCGCTCTAAGACGACGGTGGTCTTGGTGACCTGTTTCAGCTCTCCGACCACATCCCACAGACGCTTTCCCGTGGCGCTATCGACGGCATTGGTACGGCAGTGAAGGTAGGCGCCACTCGCCCAGAAACAAACAAAGGCGAGCTCTCCCGAGAGAACTGCCTGCTTACTAGGCGAGTGTCTGTCGGGGAGCCGGAAGCGCCAGAGCTGTCTTCCGTGCTTCGCATCCAGGCAGATGAGCCCGTCGCTGACTGTCACAAACACGCGGTCGCTGGCTAGCTCCGCTCCGATCACGGTCGCCGGTAGAAACGACTTTTTCCAGCCCGCTCTCCCCGCCGCGTTGCTTAGCTGAATACCTTCTTTTCGAACCTGAAGCTTTTGCATCTCTCTGTGCCTTCCTCCTAGCACTTACGGCAACGGAGCGGGGCGGGGTTCCCAACCGGTAAAATGGGCCATGCAACGAACGCTCCCGACGCGGCTGGTCGCGACCTGCCAGCACAACCCCGCTTGGATCGCGTGGCTTGATGCGCTCCCCGAAGTTTTGAGTGCGCTAGAGGCTCGCTGGGAAGTGAGCCTAGGAGAGCCCTTCGACGGCCCGAACGTGAGCTGCTCTTGGGTGGCGCCGGCGATGCGCGCCGATGGCTCCACGGCGATCTTCAAGCTGGGGATACCGGCGATGGAGGGCCGCGATGAGCTAGCCGGACTGCGATTCTGGGCGGGTGAGCCGACCGTGCGGATTCTGGACGGCGACGATGCCTCGGGGGCATTTCTGATGGAGCGCTGTGAGCCGGGGACGCTCCTCAAGACCCTCCCCGAGCCCGAGCAAGATGTGATTTTGACCGGGATGCTCCAGCGGCTCTGGCGCAAACCAGACGCGTCACACCCCTTCCGCCCGCTCTCGGAAATGCTGGCGTTCTGGGGCGATGAGACCCGCGCCGACGAGGCACGCTGGCCCGACCCTGGCTTGGTACGCGCGGGCTTGGCGCTCTTTGAGGAGCTCACGCTTCCGAGCGCCGACGATGTCTTGCTCGCCACCGACCTGCACGCCAGCAATATTCTTGCGGCCCAGCGCGAGCCGTGGCTGGTGATCGACCCCAAGCCGTTTGTGGGAGACCGCACCTACGATGCCACCCAGCACCTCCTGCATAACTGCACCGAGCGGCTGCGTGCCCACCCGGATGCGACCATCAAGCGCCTCGCCGAGCTCGCCGACCTCGATCCTGCACGCCTTCAACTCTGGCTCTTTGCCCGCGCCGCCGCCGAGTCCCGCGACGATTGGAGCGATCTCTCCCTCGCCCAACTGCTCGCTCCCTAAAGGGCGGCGAAGGCGTGGAAATGCTCTATAATGCGAGGCATGGAAATGACAAAACAGACACGGCGGTCGTTTTTGGGTCTCTCAGCGGCGACCGCCCTCTCGCTGGTCGCGCCGCCCGCTCAGGCGAAGAAGAAGCTCCCTGTCGGGCTGGAGCTCTACTCGGTGCGCGATCTGCTCGCCAAGGACCTGATGGGCACGGTGCGCGCGGTCGCGGCGCAGGGCTACGAGGTCGTGGAGTTCTACTCGCCCTACCAGAGCTGGACCCCGGAGTACGCCAAGGACGTCCGCAAGCTTTTGGATGAGCTCAAGATCAAGTGCCTCTCGACCCACAACAGCCGCTCCGCGCTCACGGGCGACGGCCTGAAAAAGGCGATCGAGCTCAACCAGATTATCGGCTCCAAGACCATTGTCACGGCGAGCCCCGGACGCGTCCAGACCCAGGACGACTGGAAGAAGCTCGCCGATGAGCTGACGGCGGCATCACAAGCGCTCAAGCCGCTGAAGATGCGTGTCGGCTACCACAACCACCAGACCGAGTTCCGCGAGACCGATGGCTTCCGCCCGATTCAGTTTCTGGCCAAGAACACGCCCAAAGATGTCACACTCCAGTTCGATGTGGGGACGTGTGTGGAAGTAGGCTACGATCCTATCGCCTGGGTCAATGAGAACCCCGGCCGTATCCGCTCGATGCACCTTAAGGACTGGGGCAAGACCGAGGGCTACAAGGTTCTCTTCGGCGAGGGCGACACCCCCTGGAAGCCCCTTCTGGAGGCCGCCGAGCGCAAGGGCGGGGTCGAGTATGTCCTGATCGAGCAAGAAGGCAGCCGGTTTCCGTCACTGGAGACCAGCCAGAAGTGCCTGGAGAGCTACCGAAAACTCCGCGGGTAAACCCATTTTGCCCGAGGAACGAGTCCTCGGGCTTAAGAGGGCTACGGCTGCCTTCGCTGCCAACATATACGAGACGCAGCCAACAGAATCTATTGGGCACGCAGGTGCCCGTTGCCCTTTTAAGCCCGGACACTCGTTGTCCGGGCGACTACGTTGCCCGGGCCTGCAAGAACTACCAAAACCATGAACGTGACGATCACCGTAGACGCGGCTAAGAAACTTGGCCCCCTCAAGCCGATCTGGCGCTTTTTTGGGGCGGATGAGCCCAACTACGCCTACATGAAGGACGGCAAGAAGCTGCTCAAAGAGCTGGGCAAGCTGGGCAAGCCGCAGGTCTACTTCCGGGCCCATAGCCTGCTCTGCACCGGCGACGGCACCCCCGCGCTGAAGTGGGGGAGCACCAACGCCTACACCGAGGACGCGCAAGGCAACCCGGTCTACGACTGGACGATTGTGGATCGTATCTTCGATGCGTATCTGAAAAACGGGGTGAGACCCTATGTCCAGATCGGGTTCATGCCCAAGGCGCTCTCGGTGAAGCCCGAGCCCTACCAGCACGCCTGGACCCCCAAAGCCAAGTACGACGAGATCTACACCGGCTGGGCCTACCCGCCCAAGGACTGGGATAAGTGGGGGGAGCTGGTCTACCAGTGGACCGCCCACTGTGTCAAGAAGTACGGCAAGGCAGAAGTCGAGAGCTGGTGGTGGGAGGTCTGGAATGAGGCCAATATCGGCTACTGGCGCGGCACGCCCGAGGAGTTTCGCAGGCTCCACACGGTTGCGATTGCCGCCGTGCGCCGAGCATTGCCCACAGCGCGTGTCGGCGGCTCAGACGTGGCGGGGGATGGGGGGCAGTTCCAGCGGGACTTCTTCACCCACTGCCTCAAGACGGGCTCCCCGCTGGACTTTGTGAGCTTCCATGCCAAGGGCGCGCCGACCTTTGTGGACGGTCATGTCCGTATGGGGATCGCGGCCCAGCTCCGCACGATCGACGCGGGCTTCAAGATTATCGCGTCGTACCCTGAGCTAAAAGACAAGCCGATTGTGATTGGGGAGTCCGACCCCGATGGCTGCGCGGCGTGCCAGGGGCCGCAGCTGGGCTACCGCAACTCGACCATGTTCTCCAGCTACACCGCCGCGGTCTTTGCGCGCAAGCACGAGCTGGCCGACCGGCATGGGGTGAACCTCACGGGCGCACTGACCTGGGCCTTCACGTTTGAGAACCAGCCGCTCTTTGCCGGTTTCCGCCAGCTTGCCACGGGGGGATTGCCGCTGCCCGTGCTCAATGTCTTTCGGATGCTCGGTAAGATGGACGGCGAGCGCCTCGCGACCCAGAGCTCCGCGGGCCTCACGTTGGATGCGATGATGCGCGATGGCGTGCGAAGCGCTTCCCCAGATATCGCCGCACAAGCCGCCCTCGCTGGCAAGAAAGCCTGGGTGCTAGTCTGGCACTACCACGACGACGAGCTCCCCGGCCCGGACGCCGAGATCGCGCTGACGCTGGAAAACCTACCCAAGGCTCGGGGCGCGGCCAAGCTGACCCACTGGCGCATCGACGAGACTCATAGCAATGTCTTCACCGCCTGGCAAAAGCTCGGCTCGCCCGCCACACCGACACCAGCGCAATATGCCCAGCTCGAAGCCGCCAGTACGCTGGAGCAGCTCGCGCCACCGGCAAGCATCACTATCGAAGCGGGCCGCGTCACGCTTCCCTTCACCCTCCCCCGTCGCGGCGTCTCGCTCTTGCAGTTGGAGTGGCGGTAGGGGCGCTTTTGGCCCAGACGGAGATCGTCGGGCTATAGGGCCTTCGGCCGCCTCCTCGTTCCTCGTCGGTACAGGCTTGTTCCGAGCGAAGCGAGGCGGCGGCGGCACGACGCCCCCGGGTACCCTTTGGGTGCGCACGTTTACCGTGCTGGCTTGCTCGATGATTTCCATCGCGGCGATAGGGGCGGAAAACTTAGTTTTTTGGCTGTAAACTAGCCGCATGAAGTTCACCGACGGTAACTGGATGATGCAGCCGGGCGTCAAGGCCCACTACCCGGCAGAGGCCTACGAGGCCGAGATTCACGGCGAGACGCTGGAGCTCTATGTCCCCACACGACACATTCGCCACCGGGGCGATACGCTGGAAGGGCCGGTGCTCACCGTGCAGCTCTCGTCGCCGCTGGACGATGTGATCCGGGTGCGGGTCGCGCACTTTACGGGTGGCCACGACGCCGGCCCGAGCTTTCCCCTGATGACGACACTGTCTGCGCCGCGCTTGAGCGCTGATGACACAACGGCGCACCTTGCGAGCGGCAAGCTCACGGCGAAGATAGATCGCAAGAACTGGAGCCTGGAGTTCTGGGCCGAGGGCAAGCTGGTCACCAAGAGCCCGGCGCGGGGGATGGGCTATGTCAAGACCGAGAACGGTGCCGTGCCGAGCTTTGTGCACGAGCAGCTCTCGCTGGGAGTTGGGGAGTGTGTCTATGGGCTGGGGGAGCGCTTCACGGGGTTTGTGAAGAACGGCCAGGTGGTCGAGATGTGGAACCAGGACGGCGGCACGGGCAGCGATCAGGCGTACAAGAATGTCCCGTTTTATCTGACCAACCGTGGCTACGGGGTCTTTGTGAACCAGCCGGAGCGGGTGAGCTTCGAGGTGGCGAGCGAGAAAGTCTCGCGGGTGCAGTTCAGTGTCCCCGGTGAGTCCCTCGAGTACTTCGTGATCTACGGCCCCACTCCCAAGGAGATTCTGGGAAAGTACACCGCGCTCACCGGCCGAGCCGCACTCCCGCCGGCCTGGACCTTTGGGCTCTGGCTGACGACCAGCTTTACGACCAGCTACGACGAAGCAACCGTCAATAGCTTCCTCGATGGCATGGCGGAGCGTGACTTGCCGCTCTCGGTGTTTCACTTCGACTGCTTCTGGATGCGCGGCTTCCGCTGGTGCGACTTTGAGTGGGACCCCGCCGTCTTCCCGGACCCCGAGGCGATGCTACAACGCCTGCACGAGCGCGGCCTGAAGGTCTGTGTCTGGATCAACTCCTATATCGCGCAGCGCTCGCCGCTCTTTGCCGAGGCGAAGGAGAAGGGCTTCCTGCTCAAGCGCACCGACGGCTCGGTGTGGCAGTGGGACCTGTGGCAGCCGGGGATGGGGATCGTGGACTTCACCAACCCCGCGGCGTGTGACTGGTTCGCGGCGCACCTGAAGCGGCTGGCGGCGATGGGGGTGGATAGCTTCAAGACCGACTTTGGCGAGCGCATCCCCACCGACGATGTCGTCTGGTTCGATGGCTCCGACCCGCAGAAGATGCACAACTTCTACCCGTATCTCTACAACAAAGTCACCTTTGACGCGTTGCAAGAGGCCAAGGGCGAGGCGGCGCTCTTTGCCCGCTCCGCCACCGCCGGCTGCCAGCAGTTTCCCGTCCACTGGGGCGGCGACTGCTTCTCCAGCTTTGAGTCCATGGCCGAGAGCCTGCGCGGCGGCCTCTCGCTTGGGCTCTCGGGCTTTGGGTTCTGGAGCCACGATATCGGCGGCTTCGAGGGCAAGCCTCCCACCGAGGTCTACAAGCGCTGGCTCGCCTTCGGGCTCTTGTCGTCGCACAGCCGCCTGCACGGGAGCTCCAGCTACCGCGTCCCGTGGCTCTTCGACGACGAAGCGGTGGATGTCTGCCGCCACTTCACCCGCCTGAAGTGCCAGCTGATGCCCTATCTCTTCCAGAAGGCAGTCGAGGCGACCCAGACCGGCCTGCCGCTGATGCGCGCGATGGTGCTGGAGTTCCCCGACGATCCCGCGTGTGAGACGCTGGACCGCCAGTACATGCTCGGAGATTCGCTACTGGTCGCGCCGGTCTTCCGCGCCGATAATGTGGTGGATTTCTACCTCCCCGATGGCACCTGGACCAACTTCTTCACCGGTGAGCAAAAGCCGGGCGGCCGCTGGTACCGCGAGACCCACGACTTCTTCTCGCTCCCGCTCTACGTCCGAGAAGGCGCCGTCCTCGCGCTCTCCGCCGATGTCACGCGCCCCGACGGCAACTGGCTCGATGGCCTCACGCTCCACGCCTACGGCCTCCACGACGGCCAGAGCGTCGCGGTCACCGTCCCCAACCACGATGGTGCCCCCGCCCTCACCGCCACTCTCACCCGTGCTGGGGAGAGCGTGACGACCAAGGGGTTTTCAGGGAGGGTTGTCTGTATAATCTAAGGGATGTCGAACACGCAGTTTACTCTTGATCGTCGCCGTGTGCTATCTCTCTTCGCCGGAGCTCTCGTGGCGGGGTGTGGCGGAAGTAGTGGGGCGGGGGAGGGGACTTCCCCGACCCCGTCGCCCTCACCCACGGCGACACCCGCTCCCACCCCAACTCCCCTTGCGACGCCTACGCCTACCCCGAGTCCTACACCCACCCCCACGCCGTCCCCAACTCCCACGCCTACTCCAACACCCGCAGCAGGGAGTGCGTACTTTTCCTACGTGAGTGATCCCGGCGATTTTATCGGACAAGGAGCGACACGGCGTATTACGTCCACGGACTCCCGCTTTTCCGCTCGGTACACCACCGATGGCTCCGGGACCTACCTTCAGGTGCAGCTCCAGCCAGCAGACCCCGCGTTCTACTGGCTCTCCTGGCTCCTGTTTTTTGGTGTCTCCACCAGCCAGTCGCTGGGCATTGGGGCCTACGAATCCGCGGAGCGCTGGCAGTTCCAGAGCCCCGGGCATCCCGGAATGGCGGTCAATGGCAACGCACGAAGCTGCAATACGGTCAGTGGGCGCTTTGAGATCAAGGAGCTCGTGCTAGGGGGCGACGGCTCCGTCCAGCGGCTCTTGCTCACCTTTGAGCAGCACTGTGATGGGAGTGTCCCCGCCCTTCGCGGCGAGGTTTCGTTCGGTGGCTAGGACGCCCACGTCCCCGAGACAGCTCCGTACAGGACTGGCAGTCTTTGGTGTCCTGACCGTGGTGTCCGTGACCAAGCTGGCGCTGGACTATGTTCGGTGTTTGGGAGATTCCGTGGCCCCCCTGAGCTGGTCGCCCGATGGCCGCTGGATTGTCGCAGAGCAGTACCGGAGCGCATCGACTGAGTACTCGGTCGTACTGGTCTCGGCTGCGACAGGGCGGGTGGAGCGGCTGCTCTACAAAAACGAAAACGGCACGCGGTGTCGCTCCGCACGTTTCTCGCCCGATAGCCGCTCTATCGCCTACCATGTCGCGGATGACTACTTCAAGAATCCTTACACGCTAAAAGGGATCGCTCACCGACACCACGACCATGTTGTGGATCTTGAAGGGAGGGTTACCCAGGAGCTCGTGGGCACGGGGGAAGTGCAGGAAGAAACGCTTCGCCGCGACTCCCCCGATGGGCACTGGTCCGCCTCCTGGGAGCCGGAATCCGAAACCTCGAACGCGAACTGGAATTTTTTGGTGCGCGGCCCGGATGGGACGCGTGTGAACCTCCTCAAGACGTACTCACAGCTGCCCACCGTATTCACGTGGCGACCCAGCGGCGAGCTTGTCTATATCGAGCCCTATGTCGAGCCAAAGGATATGATCGTGTCGGTAGTTGCCTACAACCCAAAGACCCAACAGCGACGAGAGCTAGTTAATCTTAGTAGTTACGAGTCTTTGGTATTCTCGCCCGATGGTTCCCAGCTTGCACAGACCGGGACGACCCAAGTTCAGTTTGTTCGATTGGGTTCTGCGAGTACAGCTCCTTGAGGGGCGCGTAGGTATACGGAGATTTTCCAAGAATGAGCTACGAAAAAACGCGGGGGCACCCTCCCGATTTTGAGGTTCACTACCGCTTCTTTACACCTGAGGAGGGAGGTAGATACAGTGGCCCGCCGTGGCAGCACTACCGGGGCGACTGGGCCTACGCCGAGACGCCAAAGGAACTCTACATGATCCACCCTGAGTTTATCGACGAAGACGGTGCGCTCGTCGCCGATGGGCAGCCTGTTCCTTGGGAGGGGCGAGCCACCATGTGGGCATTGATCCCGGAGCGCCGTGCGGAGATTCACCGCGCCCGTATCCAAGTCGGTGTAAAAGGTTTTTTCATGGAAGGCAATAAGAAAGTTGCCGAGGCAACGGTTACTCGTGTCCTGAACCTACACAATAATCCTTCTTTCACGGTCGGTAAGTGACTCCCAAAACACGGTAAGCCGCTCCCCAATTTCGTAAATGACCTACCACGTTGGTAACTTGCCTCTCATTTTCGGGAGGTGGTATGCTTACACTCGGGAATGGATATCTCCGCCAGCTCACGCGGGTGCAACTCCCTCACGGGACGTTTTGTCGTGCCTGAGTATGTCCTGAGTGCCACCAATGAGGTGGAGCGCCTGCACCTAACCTTTGAGCAACACTGTGAAGGAGGGATCCCTGCCCTGCGGGGGGAGATCTCCTACGGGAAGTAGACAATGACAGAACCCAAGTTACAAGAACAGCGCCCACTCCCCCGGTCACGGCGGCGGTTTCTTTTACAGGCGGCACTAGCCTCGGGGTGGCTGGCCGGTTGTGGCGGCGGTGGGGAGAGCAGCGCCCTCCCCACGAAGCTCACCTACACCAGTGAGCCAGGAGAGACACTCGGGGCGGGCAAGTCGGAGACACTGCGGCAAGACGGAATTCGCTGGCAAGTGACGACGACCCCGCCCACTGTGGTGCCGGGACGCATTACGGTGGACTTGTTGGAAGTGACCCCTGCCAACGAGCTGGTCGGAACCCTCTGGAGCTTCACCCTCACGCCGCCCAATGGAGAGGACTTTGTCGTGGGACGAACCTATGAGATCGGGCGGTTCGCGGACGCCACCAAGGCGGGGCTGATCGTCATTCGAGGTCCCTTCGGGTGTGAGTCGGCATCGGGGAAGCTGACGCTCTACGAGCTCGAACGCGACGGCACAACACTCCGGCGGCTGGTGGCTGGCTTCGAGCACTACTGTGAGACCAACCCGCACGCCCTGCGAGGAGAGCTTGTCTATGTCGCGACTTGATCGACGGCAGGCGTTGCTCTTGCTCACACTGGGTATCTCAGGAGGCTGTGGGGGAACGGCGGTACCCATGCCAACCCCAACTCCGACACCCTCGCCCTCGCCCACGCCGACGCCTAGCCCATTACCCACTCCCACTCCCACGCCAAGAGCGACCTACTTCTCCTACACGAGCGAGACCGGAGACTATATCGGGAAGGGGGTGAGCCGGCGGTTCGAGCGCACGCAGGGGACGTGGTGGGCAATCGCAAGCACGGACGGCTCGACCATACGGGTCTTCCTCAGTCAGTCCGGGGAGGACTACTTTTTCTGGGACATGACGTTCATGGCCCCCAAAGGGCAGGCGCTTACTGTCGGAACCTACGAAGGCGCCGAGCGCTGGCCCTTTCAGACCGACGGGCATCCGGGCCTCAGTGTCGTTGGGGATGGAAGCGGCTGCAACAGAGTGACGGGACGTTTCGTGATCCACGAGCTCACGCGCGGAACCGGCACCACGATTGAGCGCCTCTACGCCACCTTTGAGCACCACTGCGACGGAGCCGCTCCTGCCCTGTACGGGGAAGTCTCCATCGGCGCACCGATCTAAGTCTGGTATTATCCTAGTACCATGTCTGAACCCGAGCCCCATGCGCTGTTTAAAGCCCTTGATACCAACAACGACGGTAAGCTAAGCCGCGACGAGATCCCTGAGATCCTCCGTCCCGCGTTCGACAAGATGGACACCGACGGCGACGGTTTTATCACGGTGACCGAAGAGGCGGCCGCGCGCAGTGCCGCCGATGCGGTGCTGATTGAGGCGACCCCGCTCCAGCGCTACACCACCAAGCTCTCGATCCGTGGCAAGAGTGTCGCGCTGCCCATTCCCTTCGATCCCGACGATACCTGGGGCCAGAAAGAGCGGCACGATGTGGCGGGGACGGTCGATGGCCACACGATCCGTGGGGTGCTCAAGGCCGACCGTGACGGGGTCGTGCTTCCACTCGGCCCGACCTGGCTCAAAGACGCCGGACTAGTGGTCTCCGAGGCGACCGAGGTGGAGGTGGAGCTCTCTCCTGAGGGACCGCAGCTCGATAACCTGGCCGCCGACTTTCGCGAGGCTCTCCTCGCCAACCCGGAGGCGTGTGCCTACTTCCAGGCCATCCCAACCTTCCACCGCAAGAACTATGTCCGCTGGATCGACGATGCCAAGCGCCCGGAGACACGCACCAAGCGCATCTCCGAGGCGATCGTGCTTCTCAATGCCAAGCAGCGCCGCTAGGCTAGGCGGTTGCGGGCTCGGCTTGGTCGCGCTGGTCGGGGAGGGTGAGGGCAAAGCACATCGCCAGGAAGAACAGCGGGCTGAGCCACACCAGCGAGATTCGCATGTCCCCGACCGGGTTGATCAGCACAAAGAACACCGTCCCGATTGCGGCGAAGATGCGCCCGATATTGTAGCAAAAACCCGCGCCGGTCGTGCGGAGCAAGACCGGGAAGAGCGGCGGCAGGTACATCGTAAAGAGCCCAAAGACCCCGGAGAAGAACCCGACCAGCGGTAGGAACGGAAGCAAGTGGTCCTTGTCGCGCGGGACGATATACGCGGCGGTGTTGGCGAGGCAGAAGCCAAGGAACATCAGCGCAATCGCCTTACGGTAGCCCACCTTCCGGGCGAGGAACGCCGCAAAGAAGTTGCCAAAGATCGAGATGCCGATAATCAGCCCAAACGTGACACTCTTGAGCTGCCCGACGGCCACTTTATCCAGTGCCTTGACCTCGGGGAGGCTACCGAGGTGCTGGAGGTTCCAGAACTGAAACGCCCACCATGCCGTGAGGGAGGTCGCACAGACCGCGATCACCCGCAGGGTGGTGGAGAGCACGGGCGGGCGGAAGAGATCGGCGATTCCGGGCTGGGGCTCCGCGGAGCCCTTTGCCGCGTGCCACTCGTCGGTCTCGGGCACGTGGCGGCGGATCCAGAAGACCAAGAGCGCGGGCAGAATCCCCACCAGAAAGACCCAGCGCTCGTTGCCCGCCATGAGGTAGGTGGTTAGGACCGCCAGGAGGACGCCGATATTGACCGCGGTCTGGAGGCACGCTGCGATCCACGCCCGCCAGCTCTTGGGCCAGGTCTCGGAGAGGAGCGCGGAGCCGACCGCCCACTCGCCGCCGATGCCAAGGGCGGCGATAAAGCGGAAGATCAGCAGCTGCCACCAGGTCTGGGCAAACGACGATAGCCCGGTGAAGGCGGCGTAGGTCAGGATGGTCAGGCTCAGCGAGCGGCTCCGGCCAATCACGTCCCCGAGGCGCCCAAAGAACGCCCCGCCCAGCGCCCAGCCAATCAGAAACGCCGCCTGGATAAAGGCGGTCTTTTCCTTGACATCGGGCGACGTGGTCGAGTTGCTATGGAGTAGAATCGCGACGAACGCCGACGAGACCACGGTGTAGAGGTGCATGTCCAGCCCATCGAAGAGCCAGCCAAGCCAGGCGGCGATACCCGACTTCCACTGCTGTGGGGAGAGAGATTTTATCGTCATTTCTTTTTCTTCTTTGCCGGTGGTGGTGGCGGTTGCTTGACCACAGGAGCCGGTTTCGCAACAGGCACCGTGACAGGAGCTTTCCCGGTCGTGAACTGCCAGGAGCGGGTGAGCTCACGGCCACCTGCCTCCTTGACCACTAGGGTCGCGCGGTAGCTACTTAGGGGGAGGAGCGGCTGCTTGGGGATCAATAGCAACATATCGTCGAGCTCATCGTCGTTGCTGGGCGTGTTGACATAGCACGGCACGAGCTGGCCATCGGGGCCGGTCAGGGTTGCCTCGCGTAGGTCAGGCTTCTCGGTGATGCCGTAGAGGTGTAGGGTCACGGGGTAGCCGACCACGCGTGGGGCCTCGGGATAGGCACGGAGCGGGTCGGGGCTCTCGGAGTCGTGCCACTCGGTGGGGACATCGAGCTGGCCATCGGCGGGGTAGGCGACCACCTCATGGATCGGGCTCTGGGCACAGAGCAAGGTCACCCGGTCGCCGGCAATTCCCACGCCCGCGGCAAATGCTCCCGGCTGGAGGAGGGCCGCGCGGTGGTAGGGTGCATCGAGCAGGTTTTGAATGGAGAGTGCGGCCTGCGGCGCTTGGGCGATTACCTCGTAGCAGGACTCAAAGAAACCGGCGCGCTCGGCGCGTGCATCGGGGTCTTTGCCGTAGAACTCTGGCTTGCCCTCGGTCTGCTCGTGGGTGAGTGCGAGCTTGTTGGCGAGCAGGTAGCGGCTGTGGCGCGCGGCGGCGAGGCAGAGCGCGGGCTGGGCCTGCATGTCCGGGAGGAGGGCTGCGCGACGAAGTCGGTTCACCTGCGCGATCGCCTCCTGCTGGGCTTGGTCGGGTGCGGGCGCGGGGGGCGGCGCGGGGACACGGGTGAAGCTCCACTCCATATCGACCCCCTTGTCGTTGGAGAGCCAGACCTCGCAGGTTGCTTTTAGCACCCCGAGGGGCAGTGGCTCGCTGGGCTCCCCGACAATGCTCTGGGTGTCGTTGTCGTAGCGTGTAGGGATAGGAGTCCCATTGACCCGCATCTGAATCCGTCGGAGCTGTGCGCCTCCGCGCGGCCGCATCTGCCAGACAAGCGGGGGCCTCTCTAGGGGCGTCTTGCCTTGTGGGCGGGGCTCGGAGCCCTCCCAGAGGGTCTGGTGCGGCGCGGGAAGCAGGCAGAGGAGCGCCGCGAGCAGGGGCCCTCTCACCGCATCTCCTGCCCACCGGTCACATTGAGCGCCTGACCTGTCATGTAGCCGGCATCGTCGGTGCAGAGAAAGACCACGACCCCCGCGATATCGTTGTAGGTCGCCCCACGGCCCAGCGGCACCTGCGACTCGTACTTGGCGCGCACCTGCTCGATCGTGAGGCCCTGGGTCTGGGCATACTGGGCAAAGAGAGAGTCCTGCCAGAGGGTGCCATCGAGCAGGTTTCCGGGGCAGACACAGTTCACCCGCACCCCATGCGGCGCCATGTCCAGCGCGAGGCTCTGGGTCAGGCCGATTCCCCCAAACTTGCTGGCGGCGTAGGCGGAGTTGCGGAAACTGCCCTTCTTGCCGGACTTGGAGTTGATCTGGACAATGCACCCAGATTTCTGTTGCGCCATCTGCTTGCACGCTGCCTGCGCCGAGATAAAGTAGCCGTTTAAGTTCACATCGATGACCTTGCGCCACTTCTCGGGATCGAATTCACAGACATCGCCGGCGATCAGAATCCCCGCATTGGCGATCAGAATATCTAACTTGCCAAACGCCGCGACCGCGCGAGCGACCATCGCGTCACAGTCCGTGGGGCTGGTGACATCAGCGCGCATCCCGATCGCTCCCTTGCCGATCTTCTCCGCCGCCGCGAGCGCCTTCTCCTCGCTCATGTCCGCCAGCAGCACGGAGCAGCCTTCGTCGGCCAAGCGCTGCGCCAGCGCCTCCCCGAGCCCCTGCGCCGCCCCCGTCACAATCGCCGATTTACCTTCAAGTCGCATAGACCCAGATTATAACCCAGAGGCTGTTTACTTGCTAAGGTGTGTTTATGGTAAGATACCTGTGCAGCTCCGAAGCTGGTCTGCAACCCTAAATCGCTGGAGGAACTTGACAATGAATCGTCGTGCATTTACGCTCATTGAGCTTCTTGTGGTGATCGCGATTATCGCGATCCTCGCCGCCATCCTCTTTCCTGTCTTTGCCCAAGCGCGTGAGAAAGCCCGCCAGACCAACTGCTTGAGCAATACAAAACAGCTTGGCCTCGGCATTCTTATGTACACGCAGGACTACGATGAGACAATGGTCGTCGGTGGGGTGAACCGCTGCAATGCCTACACTACGCGCTGGTACCGTACGATCTACCCGTATCTGAAGAATGTGGGTGTCACATCGTGTCCTAGTAAGAACTTCACCACGGTTTTTAGTGCGGGGGCAACAACTCCCTGCCCTCAGCCCCCTGGCCCAAGCAACTCAGGCGGCTATGGAATCAACCAGAACCTCACGAACTTCGATACCTCATCGGCGCTCGGACCGCGTGTGAACCGTCCTGCGGTCACCTTGCCTGCCATCAGCACCCCTGCCTCGACATTCCTCATTATCGATGGGGCACAGTGCAACAACTCCGTCACCGGAAATACGAACCCGCTCTCCTGGGGGGCGCTCCAGACCGGCCCGAGCGACTGGCAGGTGACCCCGCCTGGGTTTTGGGACGGAGTGACTCCTGCGGGGATGAGCTCTGTTCGCTATTCCGAGGTGGACTCTGCCTCAAATGAGGCGCGCCGACCGATCTTTCGCCATAACGAAGGCGCCTGCGTTGTCTACTGTGATGGACATGCAAAGTGGACGACCGCCGAAGGTTTCCTAGGGATAAAACAGTTTGGTTTGGGGGGCTATCCCTACGGTCACGCGAACAACTCCTGGGATAATCTCTAAACTCCCCCGTAAAAGGATGATCGTGCACGCCCGTGGGCGACCTTGCGGGCGTGCTGTTTACTTGCTAAGGTGCGATCTTATCGATGGCATCGCTGAAGGGGCTCTGTCCGGCGGCCCCAATCGCCGCGACTCGGACATGGTAGCGCGGCCCGCTGGCCAGCCCCTGAATATCGTGGCGCGACTTTGTGCTCACCCCGCCCATGCGCCAGCCGCTCTTGCCCGCCCCATGGATCTTGGCCGCATCGCCCCCGGTCTCCTTCTCCACCGCCTCCGCCAGGAGCCGCAGTCCCCGGTCCACGACTTTCTCCTGTGCATCCCGCGCCAGAGTATCCGCAATTGCCTGCTGCCGCGACCCCTGCGCCTTGGTCTCTGCGGCCTCTAGCGCCTCGACAAGGGCGGTTGTCTCCGCTAAGAGCGCCTGCGTTTGGGGTAGGTCGGGGTTGCCGTTAACTTTAGCGAGAATACGCCGCGCCAGGGCAAGTTTCTCGGCAATCGGGAGGTTCTGAAGGTGTAGTTTGACCGAACTCATCATCGTGTATCCTTTCTCAACCAGCGCCGGGCGAGCATCCAAAAGCCCCCCTCGGCCTACGCCTACCGTCGCCTTCCCCAACTCTGCCACCGGTTTGCCCAACTTAACCACTAAATACGCCTATCCACGGATAGACTTGCCTAACTCATTCAGAGAGTATTCCAACTCTGCTTCAGGATACACTTATCTCCTGAGAGAACACGCTTGTCCCGATGCAGTATAGGCCAAACCTGTTGCTGAGTAAACTAAGTACCCTGAGTACAGGACAATTTTAGCCCTGCAATTTTACGAGGGCTAGCAGATTTCACAGGAGGTTGGGCATTGCCTCCTCGTGGTAACAGAGAGTCGCTTACACTTTCAAGACCACAAAAACACAATGCCCGATCTACATTCTATCGAATCTGCCCTCCTACCGCTGGGATTCAACAAGGCACGAATCAAATGCCTGGCCGCATTCCTCGTTGCTCTCTTGGCAAGGCAGAGTGTCTGCCTCACCAAGATTGCTCCCATCTTTCCCACCGACGCAAAGCCAGAATCTGCTTACAAACGGCTTCAGCGATTCCTCAAGGATTTTGAGCTAAACCTGGATCAGCTCGCACGATTTCTGGCGGTGCTCTGCCGAGTTGAGCCCCCCTGGACACTGGCAATCGACAGAACTAACTGGAAGCTGGGACGACTCCATCTCAATCTGCTGATGCTCAGCATCGTGGCAGAAGGAGTTGCTTTTCCTCTGCTGTGGATGCCACTGGCTAAAAAACAGAAAGATTCTCACGTTAAAGTGGGTAAAACGGGTAGTAGCAACAACTGTACGGACGATCTGAATTTCCCCGTAATTTTCTCAGGTAGGCAGTAGGTCATTCCGGGGCTATTGTAGAGTCGCGAAACAAACACAAAGC